>DATAVJ010000090.1:0-28592 GCA_036267795.1 Rudaea sp. | reverse complement strand
GTGCGGTCGGGGAAAGTGAAGCCTTCCCGATTGCGGAATTTCTTGATGGCGCTGAAGATGTAATCCCAGCGGCCACAATTCAGACCCGCCGAATGCTCGCGCAGTTCGTACAGGATTTCTTCCATCTCGAACGTGGCGAGTATCGTCTCGATCAGCACGGTGGTCTTGATGGTTCCTTGCGGCAGACCGATCTCGTTTTGCGCCATCACGAAGATGTCGTTCCACAGTCGCGCTTCGCGATGGTTTTCCATCTTCGGCAAATAGAAAAATGGGCCGGCGCCGCGCTTGACCTGCTCTTTGGCGTTGTGGAAAAACACCAGCGCGAAGTCGAAGATGCCGCCGGATACGCGCTGTCCGTCGACGGTCACGTGTTTTTCGTCCAGGTGCCAGCCGCGCGGGCGGATCTGCAACGTCGCGATCGTGTCGTTGAGTTTGTATACTTTTCCCGCTTCGTTGGTGAAGCCGATTTCGCGGCGGATCGCGTCTTTAAGATTCACCTGACCATTGATCTGGTTGAACCAGTTCGGACTGTTCGAATCCTCGAAGTCCGCCATGTACGAATCGGCGCCGGAGTTGAACGCGTTGATGATCATCTTGCGTTCGACCGGCCCGGTGATTTCCACGCGCCGGCATTCGAGCGCTTTCGGCAGCGGCGCGATCTTCCAATTGCCGTCGCGGACCGATTTCGTTTCGGGCAGGAAGTCCGGCATTTCGCCGGCATCGATGCGCGCCTGGCGTTCGACGCGCGCCTTCAGCAATTCCTTGCGTCGGCCGTCGAATGCGCGATGCAGTTTCGCGACGAACGCGAGCGCGTCCGGCGTGAGGATTTCATCGAAACGCGGATGCATCGGCGCGTTGATTTCGACGCCGCTGACTTTGACGAGTCCTGAAAATCCGTCCGTCATGTTCGCTGCCTCCTGGCGGAAACGAACATTATGGGCGCAGCGCTTTACCGTCGCCACTCCACTATTGTCGGAGGGCACGAAGCACCGGCGCGGACGCGCCGGTCAGGCAATCAGATGAACGTCGCGGGACGCCGTGCGCCAGCGAAGCGGTGCGCCCAATATTGCGTGGCAAGATTGTCCACGCGAACGCGTTCGCCCGTCGTCGGCGAATGGATGAAACGCCCTTCGCCCAGATAGATGCCGACGTGCGAGATGTGCTTGCCGTGCGTTTTGAAGAAAACGAGGTCGCCGGTCATCATGTCGGTGCGCGCGATTTTTTTTCCGACTTGATACTGCCCCATCGAATTCTGCGGGAGATCGATGCCGAGCACTTGCGCGAACACGTAATGCACGAACCCGCTGCAGTCGAAACCGGTGGACGGCGCGCGGCCGCCGAGGCGATAACGCACGTCGACGAACTGCATCGCGAAATCGGTCAGATCCTGCCGGGGGTCGCTGACTTCGACAGCATTGCTGACGACGGCATCGGCCAAATCGGCGTCCTGCGAATCCGCGACGCTGCCGGACACTTCGATCTTGGCGGCGCGCAACATGTCGATCGCCTCGACGATCGAGGTACCGAAATAATCCTGCAGCGCGCTCGCGACGCAGGCGACGGGCGCCGGCGGCGTCACGATTTCTGCGGACGCACTCCCCATTGCGGCGATGAAAACCCCTGCCGCGAAACCCACTCGCTTGATTGACATGCCAGGAAACCCCGTGTTCAATTTTCTATGCCGGACCGTTTCTTCGATGTACCGTGACGATCTCGGGTGTCGAACCGTAACAAACGATTTGTTCTAATCGCGTTAATCGGACGTTCGGCGCCGTAGAATTTACAATTTGGGGGCGAGAATCACATGCGCGTTTGCGTCTATTGCGCGTCCAGCGAACAGTGCGATCGCATCTATCACGACGCTGCGCGGCGCCTCGGCGAATTGCTGGCAAGTAACGGCTGCACCACCGTCTATGGCGGCGGCGCTGTCGGACTGATGGGATCGTTGGCGAACGGCGCTATCGCAAAAGGCGGCAAAGTGATCGGCGTCATTCCGCGTTTCATGACGGAGGTGGAGTGGCAGCATCCCGGTTTGGCGTCGCTGGAAGTCGTCGAAGACATGCGCGAACGAAAGCATCGTCTGCTGACGGATTCGGACGCTGTCGTCGCGATGCCCGGCGGATGCGGAACGCTGGAAGAATTGTTCGAGGCAATCACGCTGAAACGCCTCGGGCTGTACTTCAATCCGATCGTGTTGTTGAACACCAGGGATTTCTTTTCGCCATTGAACGACTTCATGCAGACCGTCATCGCGGAGCGTTTCATGAATGCGGAACATGCGGCGATGTGGTCGCTTGTTGAAAAACCCGAGGACGTGTTGCCGACGATTCGCGCGACCCCGAAATGGCGAGAGGACGCGCGCGACTACGCCGTCGTGCGCTGACGATCAATCGTCGTTGGAGCTTTCCTGGCTCGCCGCGGGATCATCGAGAAATCCGCCGCCACTTGTTGAATCGCCACTCTCCGACTCGCGCGACTCGTGACGCTGCATTTCGCCGCCGCGTTCGCTGCGCTCGGCCTGTTTCTGCCAGCGGGTCTTGATGGGATTGGCGGCTTCGTCGG
The DNA here is from genome assembly GCA_036267795.1 of Rudaea sp. Lineage (GTDB taxonomy): Bacteria > Pseudomonadota > Gammaproteobacteria > Xanthomonadales > Rhodanobacteraceae > Rudaea. The sequence continues at coordinate 26,030 of DATAVJ010000090.1, read as the reverse complement.
AGCCCGCCGCCGCCACGAGCGCTTGTTTGCGTTCGTCCGGCAGATCGGCCCAATGGCAGTTTTCGATGGCCCCAGCGAGAGAGTACAGAAGATTCAGACTGGGCCGGAATCCGGCGCGCTTCACTTTCATGAAGGCTTCGACGGGTCCGAGCTTGTTCAGATCGTCCTGCGTACGCACGCCCACCTGACGCAACCACGCCGCCGATTTCGGCCCGACATTGCGGATCTTGTTGGTGTCGTCCTTGGCCGCCATCAGCGATTCTCCGCGCGTATCGATTCCACAAATATACTCACGAGCCGTTCCATGCCCGCGCGGTCGTCGTCGTCGAAGCGCGCGGTGGCCGGGCTATCGACGTCCCACACGCCGATGAGCTTTTCGCCCTCGAACAGCGGCACGACGATCTCCGATTGCGACGCGACGTCGCATGCGATGTGTCCGGGGAATTCGTTGACGTCGCGCACGACTTGCGTCTGCTTCGTCGCGGCGGCGGTGCCGCACACGCCTTTGCCGAGTGCAATGCGCACGCAGGCGGGCTGACCCTGGAACGGTCCGACGACGAGTTCCTTGCCGTCGTAGAAATAAAATCCCGCCCAGTTGATCGCCGGCAGCGAATGGTAGACGAGCGATGCGAAATTCGCCGCATTGGCAGTGCGGTCACGCTCGTCGGCGAGCAGGCCGCGCGCTTGCTCGGCTAGCTCGCGGTAGTGCTCAGCCTTGTCGGCAACTTGGATGGGTTCGGCTTTGAACATGGGAATTCGCTTGATGCGCACGCCATTGTAGCCGTTCGGCGCGCGGCCCGCTTTGATCCGCGCGTCACAACGCCTATGCTCACCGCATGAGCGGACTTGCGAATCCGAACGACGTACTGCGCGTGCGGCGTCATCAGCCGACACGGCTGGAAGGCTTCGTCGATTCGGCGTTCGCGTTCGCGGTGACACTGATCGTAATCTCCGTCGGCCACGTGCCCAGCGACGTTCCCGAGATGCTGCAGGCGCTGCGCGGCTTGCCGACCTTCGCTGTCTGCTTTCTGTTGATCTCGCGCTTCTGGGCGATGCACCGGTTCTGGAGCCGTCACTACGATATCGAGGATAAAACGGCGATACGCCTGAGCCTGATGCTCGTGTTCCTCGTGCTGGTGTATGTGTATCCGCTGCGGCTACTGTTTTCGCTTACGTTCGCATCGATGACGGACAATTGGCTGATCGAAAAGCCGATCGTCATTCACGATGTCGACGAGATGCGCGCCGCGTATGTCGTGTTCGGTTTCGGACTTGCGGCGATCGCCACCGTTTTCGCGCTGATGTTTCGCCACGCCCTGAAATCGGCGGCCGACATCGGACTGAGTTCTGACGAAATCGTTGTCACACGCGCACGCGTGATCGGCTGGATATGCACCGTCAGCGTCGCCCTGGTTTCGATCGGGTTCGCGCTGTTGCTACCGTTCAGTACACAGCAACCCTGGCTGTTCGCCATCCCGGGGTGCACCTACTGGCTATTGATGTTCACGCGCCCGCTTGTCGATCGAGTGGCGTCGCGACGCATCGCCGAAATAAAGCGATGACGCGCGGCGTCTACGTCACCGGAACCGACACCGGCGTCGGCAAGACGCTGGTCAGCGCCAGTTTACTCGCGGCGTTGAACGCTTCCCGCGTTCGCGCAGTGGGCATGAAGCCTGTCGCGAGCGGATGCGAATCGACATCCGACGGACTGCGCAATGAGGATGCGTTGGCATTGCTCGCACAAAGCTATGGTGCGCCGGACTATGCGCTGATCAACCCGTTTGCGTTGCAGAATCCGGTCGCGCCGCACATCGCAGCACGCGACGCCGGCATGGACATAATACTTGAACCGATCGATGCGGCATTTAATGCATTGTCCACAAATACAGATTGCATCATTGTGGAAGGCGTCGGCGGCTGGTGCGTACCGCTTTCCGATACGCTGATGCAAAGCGATCTGGTGCGGTCGCTGGATTTGCCGGTGATACTCGTCGTGGGATTGCGGTTGGGATGCATCAATCATGCACTGTTGAGCGCACGCGCCATCGTGGCGGATAGTTGCGAAATGATCGGCTGGATCGGCAACCGAACCGATCCGCACATGCTTTGCATCGACGAAAATATCGCCACGCTGCGCGAGCGCCTGCCCGCGCCGTGCCTGGGATTTTTGCCGTTTGCCGAGAATGCAGATGCGCGCCGCATGGGCGCGCATCTCGGCGCGGCGGTTACTGCGATTTCGGCCGCATGTCGACCGGCGCCTTGACCGGATCGGCCTGACGCTGCGGCAGACGCGGCGGATTCTCGTCCACCTTCTTCATGATTTCGGCGATGGCGCGATCGAGTTGCGGATCTTTGCCGTGGATGGTCGAAAGCACGTCGTTGTCGACTTCGATATCCGGGCTCACGCCTTCGCCTTCCACTTTGTAGTTGCCGTTCAAATCGGCGATCGAGACGAATTCCGGAACCTCGACTTGGCCGCCGTCGAGCAGGGGACCGTAATCGTTGATGCCGACGATGCCGCCCCACGTGCGCTTGCCGATGGTCGGTCCAAGCTTCGCCTGTTTGAACATGTACGAAAAGATGTCGCCGTCGGACGCCGTGCTTTCGTTGATCAAGGCAGCCATGTAGCCGATGAACACTTGTCCGGGATATGTGCCGGTTTCGGTGGCGTTGCGTCCGAAGTTCACACCGAGCAGTTTGCGCGCGAGCCGTTCGATGATCATCGACGACACATTGCCGCCGCCGTTGTCGCGCACGTCGACCACGAGCCCTTCCTTGCGGATCTGCGGGTAATACCATTTGATGAATTCGCGGATGCCGTCGCCGCCCATGTCGGGGATGTAGATGTAGCCCAGTTTGCCGTGCGATTGCTGGTCCACATAGCGGCGATTGTGTTCGACCCACGCGTAATACTTGAGTTGTTCTTCGGTGTCGATCGGCTTGACCAGCACGTTGCGCGCGCCCGCATCGGTCGGTTTCGAATTGACGCGGAGTTCGACCGGCTGGCCGGGCGCGATCTGCAGCAGTCGATAGGGATTATCGTGCGCCGTCAAATCCTGCCCGTTGATGGCGAGCACATAGTCGCCGACGTGCACATTGACGCCGACTTCGGTCAGCGGCGAACGGTACCGATCTTCGTCGTTCTCGCCTTGCATGATGTCCTTGATGCGATAGCGGCCCGTACTCCTGTCCAGTTCGAAATGCGCGCCGAGCAGCGCGACGTGCGGCTTTTTCGGCAACTTGAGATCGCCGCCGGTGACGTACGAATGCGAATTGCTCAGCTCGCCCACCATCTGGCCGAGCAGATAATTCAGGTCCGACCGATCGCCGACGTATTGCAGAAGCGGTTCGTATTTCGCGCGCAGCGCATTCCAGTCGTAGCCGTTCATGTTGGCGACGTAGAAGTAGTCGCGATACCGGCGCCACACCTCGCGGAAGATTTCCGCGTATTCCTGGTGCGGATCGCGCATCAACGCCAATCCCGACGTGCTGACCGATTTGGAATCCTTGCCGTCGCCGTCGACGTCGTACACCTTGTAGCTGTCGCCGGCTTGCACGAGCAACTTCTCGCCGTCGTCGGACAACGCCGCGCTATCCACATTCTCGACCAGCGTCTTGTCTTTGCGTTTCTTGAGATCGTAGACATGGACCTGCGGTTTGAATTTCCCGTCGCGGCCGTAGTAGAACGCGTCGCCCACCGTGTAGACGATGAATTTTCCGGTGATGTTCAACGTCTGGATGTTGTCCGCGTCGATCGGAGCGCGTGTGACGCGCGACGCCAGCCCGTCGAAATCGATCGCGTCGACGGCTTTCTCTTTCTTGCTCTCCGTGTCGTTTTCTTTTTTCTTCTCTTTCTTGGTTTTGTCGTCTTCGTCGACGGCGCTTTCTTCCGTCGCCGCTTTCGCTTCGTCGTTTTGCACGGGGAACGGACTGGGTCCGTTCTTCTGCAACGTGAGCGCATAGATGCCTACGTTTCGATTCGTCGCAAAATTGAATTCGATACCGCTGATCTGCGGTGCCCATTCGCGCGCACCGAGGAAATACAGGAACTTGCCGTCTGGCGAGAATGCGGGATTCGATTCCGCGAAAATCGGATCCGTCACGCGCGTGCTTTTGCCGTCGACCACCGACCACACGAACACGGACGGCTGCGCGTTGTCCTCATTCACGGTGTACGCAAGATACGAACCTTTCGGCGACCACACGTAATCGCGCTGCAAACCGAATCCGTCGCGCGCGATCTGTATGACTTTTCCACCGGCCGCGTCGATCACTTCGATGCGATTGGCGCTGTCGCTGAACGCGATGCGTTTGCCGTCCGGCGACCAGTGCGGCGCGTACAGACGCCCGAGCACTTCGTGCGTCAACTGCTTCGGCGAGTTGCCTTCGGTATCGCGAACCCAGATCGCTTCGTCGCCGCTGGCGTCGGACACGTACGCGATATGTTTTCCGTCCGGCGCCCATGCGGCTTCGCGTTCGTGGGCGCCCGGCGTTTGCGTGAGATTGCGCGTGATGCCGTGTTCCACCGGCGCGGTGAACAGATCGCCGCGCGCCACGAAGAATGCGCGTTCGCCGTGCGGACTCAATCCGGATTGCTCGATCTTGTCGGCCACCGCGATGTGCTCGGCGCGCGTGCGTGCGCCATCCGTCGGCACCGCGATCGATACGGCGCGGTCTTGATTGCTGTTTGCGTCGTACACATGAAGCTCGCCGCCGAGTTCATACACAATGTGTCCTGCGCGATCGCCGCTGGCCCAGCGCGCATCGAAGTTGCGATGCTTGGTGAGCTGCGTCGTCTGACTCGTGCCGATGTCGTACTTGTACAGGTTCAGCACGTCGTCGCGATCGGACACGAAATAAATCGCGTTGCCGATCCAGATCGGATCGCGGTCGCTGCGCGGATTGTTGGTGATGTTGCGGCCTTGCTGGGTGGCGATGTCGAAAATGTATAAATCTTCCGCCCAGCCGCCCTGATAGCGATTCCACGTGCGGAAATCGCGGAACAGCGGCGAGTACACGAGCTGCTTGCCGTCCGGCGAATATGCGCCGACGCCGGAAAACGTCATCGGCAGTGCTTCCGGCAATCCGCCGTCTTTCGATACCGTGAACAGCCGCGGCTGCGCCAGCGCGAAGGTGTCCATGTAGCCGCGGAACAGCACGCGGTTGCCGTCCGGTGTCCATCCGTAAACCTGATTGTCGAAACCCCAGCGCTGCGGCAGCGGACCTTGCGCAGGATAGAACGTGAGCTGCGTCGGCACGCCGCCGTTGGCAGGCATCATGTAGACCTGATCTTCACCGCTGTACTCGCCGGTGAAGGCAATCTGCGAGCAATCCGGCGAGAAGCGCGCCGATTCCTGCAGACCCGGCCCCGCCGTGAGACGAATGGCCGTGCCGCCTTGTGCGGATACCGTCCACAGATCGCCGCCGTAGGTGAACACGATGCGGTCGTTGCAGATATCGGGGAAGCGCAGCAGTTTCGTCTGTGCGGCGGCAAAAGATGCAACGCCGAATAATGCCAGCGCGACGGCAAAACGGGCGCAGAGATTGCGAATCGACATCGGATTTCCTTCGGAAGACTAACGATGAGATGACGGTGCGGCGGGAGGAGTTTAAACGTACGCGAAGCGCCGCATCAGGGACGAAAGTCATGCCGGCCGCATCCGGCCCATCTGCTAAACTCGCTGACCAATTCTAGGGAGCTTTCATGTCAACGCAGCGTTACTACATCGTCGTCGACAATCTCGCAAAGGCACGGGGGCCGGTCGGCGAGCTGTCGTTCACGGGCGAATCGCCGGACGACTTCGCCGCGCAGCTGCAGCGGGCATTGCGCGAGCCGGCGCTGTTCCAGCAATGGAAGGCGTTGCAGCCCGATCCGGATGCCATCGACGACTCGATGGGTTCGAACGATCCGGCCGCCACCGTCACCGCGAAGCAGCACGATCTGCGCTGCGACGTGACAGTGACGACGACATTGCCGCATTCGATCGTGAAACATCGCCTCAGTCTGCTCATCGGCAGGAGTTGGACGCTGCGCGACGTCACCGCGGGGTGACCGTTGCCGTGTGTGCGACTTTTTCCACATTTATAGAATTCCACATCGGGGAGTCCTCCACATGTTGCGTATTCGCGTATTACTGATCGCCATGACCGCCGCCATCGCCTCGTGCGCGCAATCGCCGCAAAAAGCCGACACGGGCAAATCCGCTTCCGCGGCCGCGCCGGCACAGCGCGCCAATCCGTTTTTCGAGCCGAGTTCGCTGCAATATCAGGCGCCGCAATTCGACAAGATCACCGATGCCGACTATCAGCCGGCGATCGAAGAAGGCATGAAACGGCAATTGGCGGAAGTCGACGCGATCGCAAACAGCACGGACGCGCCGACGTTCGACAATACCCTCGCGGCGTTGGAGCGCTCGGGTGCGTTGTACGTGCGTGTGGTCAAAGTCTTCGACGCGCTGGCGCAGGCGAACACCAACGACACGCTGCAGAAAGTTCAAGAAGAAGAGGCGCCGAAGCGCGCCGCGCATCAGGACGCGATCGCATTGAATCCGAAACTCTTCGCGCGCGTGAAGGCGGTATACGACAACCGCAGCAGTCTCGGTCCTGACGAAAAAATCGTCGTCGAACACTACTATCGCAATTTCGTTCGCGCGGGCGCGCGGCTCGATGCGGCCGATCAGGAAAAATTGCGCGAGTTGAACAAGGAGGAATCCACGCTCAGCACCGCGTTCGAAAACAAATTGCTGGCCGCGACGAAAGAGGGCGCGCTGGTGGTCGACAACAAGGAAGCGCTGGACGGTTTCAGCGACGGCGACCTCGCCGCCGCCGCGCGCAACGCGCAGGACCGCAAACTGGACGGCAAATACGTCGTCGCGCTGCAGAACACGACGCAACAGCCCGCGCAGGTATCGCTGAAGAATCGCGATACGCGCAAGAAATTGTTCGAAGCATCGATCGACCGCGCCGAGCATGATGACGCCAACGACACGCGCGCCACCATCCAGCGCCTTGCGCAATTGCGCGCGGAAAAGGCGAAATTGCTCGGCTTCAAGAATTACGCGTCGTACAGCCTCGACGACCAGATGGCCAAATCGCCGGAACACGCCATCAAGCTGATGACCGACATGGTCCCGGCCGCCGTTGCGAAGGCGAAGGGCGAAGCCGCGAAGATGCAGGCGATCGTGGACAAGCAAAGGGGCGGTTTCAAACTCGCACCGTGGGATTGGCAGTTCTATTCCGAACAGGTGAAGAAGAACGAATTCAAGATCGACGAAAACGAGGTCAAGCAATACTTCGTACTCGATCGCGTGCTGCAGGACGGCGTGTTCTTCGCGGCGAACAAATTGTATGGGCTCACGTTCAAGGAACGTCACGACTTGCCCGTCTATCAACCCGACGTGCGCGTGTTCGAGGTATTCGACAAGGACGGCACCTCGATGGCGTTGTGGTACGCGGACTATTTCAAGCGCGACAACAAGGCCGGCGGCGCGTGGGAAGACAGTTTCGTGCAGCAATCGGGATTGCTTGGCAACCATCCGGTCGCGTACAACGTCTGCAATTTCACGAAACCGGCGGCCGGTCAGCCGGCGCTGATCAGTCACGACGATGTCGTGGCGATGTTCCACGAGTTCGGCCACGCGCTGCATGAAATGCTGTCGAACGTGAAATATCCGCTGATCGCCGGTACGAGCACGACGCGCGATTTCGTCGAATTCCCATCGCAGTTCAACGAACACTGGGCGGATGAGCCGAGCGTATTCGCGAACTACGCCAAGCATTACCAGACCGGCGCGCCGATGCCGAAAGAACTGGTCGACAAGATCAAGAAGGCCGGCACGTACGGCGAAGGATTCGCAACGACGGAATATCTCGCTGCCGCTCTGCTCGATCAGGCGTGGCACGAATTGCCGGCGGATGCGCCGAAGCAGGATGTCGACAAATTCGAAGCCGATGCACTGAAGAAATTCCATGTCGACTATGCACTGGTGCCGCCGCGTTACCGTTCGAGCTATTTCGCGCACATCTGGGGCGGCGGTTATTCCGCCGGCTATTACGCGTATCTGTGGAGCGCGGTGCTGCGCGACGACGCGTTCTACTGGTTCAAGGAACACGGCGGCATGACGCGCGAAAACGGCCAGCGTTTCCGGGACATGATCCTGTCGCGCGGCTACACCGAGGATCTCGACACGATGTACCGCAAATTCCGCGGGCGCGACCCGAGCGTCGATCCGTTGCTGATCGAACGCGGACTCAAACCCGCGAAGAAGCATAAATGAGTTCGGTCGGCGCCCAAGGCGCCGACATCTCCGCTCGTCATTCCCGCGCAAGCGGGAATCGAGCGACTTTGCTTCCGTTGCGTAAATAAACGAAAGGCACTGGATTCCTGCGTGCGCAGGAATGACACTCGGGCATTCGTTTGTCTACGGGAGTTTGCTCATGATCCGCGCCGGTACGTTCCTCGCCGCCTTGGCCGTTTCGCTCGCGGCCTGCTCGTCGCCGCAACACAAAATCGAATCGCCGAAACCTGCGTCGGCCACCGCAGCCACGTCGGCACGCGAGAATCCGTTCTCGAAAGAAAGTGCCTTGCCGTTCCAAGCGCCGGACTTCACTCGGATCAAGGATGCCGATTTCCAGCCCGGCCTCGAGGAAGGCATGCGCATCCAGCTCGGCGAGATGCAGAAGATCGCCGACCAGAGCGATCCGCCGACGTTCGACAACACTATCCTGGCGATGGAAAAAACCGGCCGCATGCTGACACGCGTCAGCAAGGTGCTGTTCGCACTGTCGCAGTCGAACACGAACGACACGCTGCAGAAAGTGCAGCAGGAAGAAGCGCCGAAACTCGCTGCGCATCGCGATGCGATTTTCCTCAACGGAAAACTTTTCGCGCGCGTGAAGACGCTATACGACGGGCGCGATTCGCTCGATCTCGATCCGCAATCCAAACGCGTGCTCGAACGCTATTACAAAACATTCGTACGATCGGGCGCGCAGTTGTCGGAGAGCGATCAAGCCAAGCTCAAAGAATCGAATAAAGAACTGTCGTCGCTTGGTACAACGTTCCGCAAGAAGAATCTGGGCGCCGCGAAAGCCGGCGCGCTGGAATTCGACAACGCCGAGGCACTCGCCGGCCTGAGCGACGCCGATCTGGCCGCCGCCGCAGAAGCCGCGAAATCGCACAAGCTCGACGGCAAATGGCTGCTCACGCTGCAGAACACCACGCAGCAGCCGGCGCAGGCCTCGCTCAAGGTCCGCGACACACGCAAGAAACTGTTCGAGGCTTCGATTAGCCGCGCCGAGCACAGCGACGACAACGACACCCGCGACACCATCGAACGCATCGCGCAACTGCGCGTGCAGAAGGCGCATCTGCTCGGCTACAACACGTATGCCGATTACGTGCTCGAAGACCAGATGGCGAAGACCGCCGACAAGGCCATCAAACTCATGACCGACATGGTTCCCGCCGCCGTTGCGAAAGCGAAACGCGAGGCGGTGAAGATGCAGGCGATCGCAAAAAAACAGGGCGTGTCGCAGCTCGAGCCATGGGACTGGCAGTTTTATTCCGAGCAGGTAAAGAAGAACGAGTACAAGCTCGATCAGGACGAGATCAAACAATATTTCGTACTCGATCGCGTGCTGCAGGACGGCGTGTTCTTCGCCGCCGGAAAACTTTACGGCATCACGTTCAAGGAACGGCACGACATTCCGGTCTACCAGCCCGACGTGCGCGTGTTCGAAGTGTTCGACAAGGACGGCACGTCGATGGCGCTGTTCTATGCCGACTACTTCAAGCGCGACAACAAGAACGGTGGTGCATGGATGAGCAGCTTCGTCGATCAGTCCGGTCTGTTCGGCACGAAGCCTGTCGTCTTCAATGTGTGCAACTTCACCAAGCCCGCGCCGGGACAACCGGCGCTGATCTCGCACGATGACGTGATCACCATGTTCCACGAGTTCGGTCATGCGCTGCACGGCATGTTCTCGAAGGTGAAATATCCGCTGCTCGCCGGCACGGCGGTACCGCGCGATTTCGTGGAATTCCCTTCGCAGTTCAACGAACACTGGGCGGATGAACCGACCGTATTCGCCAACTACGCCAAACACTACAAGACCGGTGCGCCGATGCCGAAGGCCCTGCTCGATCGCATCAAGGCTGCCGGCACGTACGGCCAAGGTTACGAGACCACCGAGGCCATCAGTGCCGGGCTGCTCGACATGGCCTGGCACACGCAATCGACCGACGAAAAGGTCAGCACCGATCCGTTCGAAGCCGCTGCGCTGAAGAAATATCGTGTCGATTACGCGCTGGTTCCGCCGCGCTATCGCTCCAGCTATTTCGCGCACATCTGGGACAACGGCTACGCTGCCGGTTATTACGCGTATCTATGGACCGCCGTACTGCGCGACGACGCGTTCTACTGGTTCAAGGAACACGGCGGCATGACGCGCGAGAACGGCCAGCGCTTCCGCGACATGATCCTGTCGAAAGGCAACACGGAAGAACTCGATGCGGCATACCGCGCGTTTCGCGGGCGTGATCCGAGCGTGGAACCGTTGCTGATCGAGCGGGGTCTCAAGGCGCGGAAGTAGTCATGATGCAAACTTTCGAGTAGGCAGTCCAAACTTTATAGTTTCAACGCGAAACTTTAGAGTCGACCGAGAGTATGGTGTGGCGCTTCTCCTTACTTTTTGTTAAAGTAAGGAAAGCGACGAACTGCAGGATGAATATGAGCACCTCGACCGTAACGAGCAAAGGCCAGACGACGATTCCGAAGGACATTCGAGAGAGGCTGCATGTCCAAGCTGGCGATCGGATCGAGTTCGTCGTCCAAGATGGCTCTATAGTGGTGCGCGCAGCAAATCGGAAGATTTCCGACCTTCGCGGCTTTTTGCCGAAACCAAAAAAAGCCGTGACCTTGGAGCAAATGGACGCGGCGATCCGCAAGAGAGCTGGTAGGGGATGATCGGACTCGATACGAACGTCTTGGCCCGTTACATCACGCAGGACGATGAGCGCCAGGGACGCCTAGCCAAGCGGTTTCTCGAAACACAACTGACAGCAGAAACGCCGGGGTTCGTGAATCACGTTGTTTTGTGCGAGCTTGTCTGGGTTTTCGAGACCGCATACGACTATTCGCGCGAACAAATCATGCAGACTCTGCAACGCCTATTCGAAAGTGCCTTTGTTCGATTTGAGTCTTCGCAAATTGTCTGGCGAGCGCTCAACATGTACCGGCAAGGCCAGGGTTTTGCAGACGCGATGCTTGTCCTGATCAATGAATCGCGCGGATGCGATTTTACGCTGACATTCGACAAACGCGCCGCGAAAATGAAGGCGGCTCGCCTCCTCGCAGATCAATAAGCAAACTCGCGAAACACCGGATCGACGCTGCCGTTCCACGTCGTCCTGAACAATTCCAGTTTGCGTTCGGCCGGCGTCTGATTCGCCTGCGCGTATTCGATCAACGGTTCGAGGAAGACCGCTTCGCTCGCACCCGACGGATTCAGTTTATTGCGCCGCGCGAGCCCGTGGCCGGCGATCTTCAACGCTTCGATGGTCAGGTCGCGCACGGTGCCGTTGCGGAACGGCAACTTCATCGCGTGTTTCGGCACGCCGTCGCGCAAGGCGTGCCGTTCGGACATGGTGAAATCCTTGACGAGATCCCATGCCGCATCGAGCGCGGTCTGGTCGTAGAGCAGTCCGACCCAGAACGCGGGCAGTCCGCATAAACGGTTCCAGCGTCCGCCATCGGCACCGCGCATTTCGAGATATTTTTTCAGACGCACTTCGGGGAATGCGGTCGTGGTGTGATCGGCCCAGTCTTTCAGCGTCGGCAATACGCCGGGCAGTTCCTCGAGCTTGCCCGACATGAAATCCTTGAACGATTTTCCGGCGAGGTCGATGTACGTGCCGTCTCGATAGCTGAAGTACATCGGCACGTCGAGGAGATAGTCGACGTAGCGCTCGAAACCGAATCCGTCGTCGAAGACGAAATCGAGCATGCCGGTGCGGTCCGGATCGGTGTCGGTCCAGATGTGCGAACGATACGAAAGAAAACCGTTCGGCTTGCCTTCGGTGAACGGTGAATCGGCGAACAGCGCGGTGGCGATCGGCTGCAGCGCCAGCGAGACGCGGAATTTCTTCACCATGTCCGCTTCGCTGGAGAAATCGAGATTCACTTGCACCGTGCACGTGCGCGTCATCATGTCGAGACCGAGCGTTCCGACTTTCGGCATGTAATCGCGCATGATCTTGTAGCGGCCTTTCGGCATCCACGGCATTTCGTCGCGACGCCATTTCGGCTGGAAACCCATGCCGAGAAAACCGAGCTTCAGTTCGTCGGCGACGGTTTTGACTTCCGCGAGATGTCCGTAGACTTCCGAACAGGTTTCATGGATCGTGTCGAGCTGACCGCCGGAAAGTTCGAGTTGTCCGGCCGGCTCAAGTGTGATCGATCCGTCGCCGCGGGTGAGCGCGATGATGTTGTCGCCTTCGCGCACCGGCGCCCAGCCGAAGCGCGTGAGGCCCTCGAGCATCGCGCCGATGCCGCGTTCGCCTTCGTACGTCGGCGGACGCAAATCATCGAGACGAAATCCGAACTTCTCGTGCTCGGTGCCGATCTTCCATTGATCGGGCGTGCGCATGCCGGACGCCATGTATTCCACGAGTTGCTCGCGGCGCTCGATCGGCGTTTCCTTGACTGCGCTGGGTCCTGACATGGCGTGCTCGGTGGGAAGATCGAGTGATGTGGAGGCGCACTATGCGTTAAGCAAGTTACCGAGAGCCGTACGGGCTTCGTCGACTCCGGTTTTCGCCTGGGCCGAGAAAAGCTGCATCTGCGCCGGCCAGCCGTGCGCCGTGCATTCCTTGCGCGCCGCGGCCAGCGTTTTGGCGGCTTCGTTGCGCGAAAGCTTGTCGGCTTTCGTCAACAATACGTGGCACGGCAATTCGATGCCCGTGCAATAAGTCAGCATCTGGCGGTCGAATTCCTTCAATGGATGGCGGCTGTCCATGATCAGCACGACGCCCCGTAAAGATTCGCGTTCGCGCAGATAGGCATCGATCAGCTTGCGCCAGTGCTCGCGCATTTCTTCGGGTACTTTCGCGTAGCCGTAGCCGGGCAGATCGATCAGACGCCGCGTTTCATCCAGCGCAAACACGTTCAACAGCTGCGTGCGCCCGGGCGTCTTTGAGGTGCGCGCCAGTCCGTGCTGTTCGCAGATGGCGTTGAGGGCGCTGGATTTGCCGGCGTTCGATCGGCCGGCGAACGCGATTTCGGCGCCCTCGTCGGCAGGAAGCTGGCGCAATTGCGACGCGCTCAGTACGAATTGCGCGGATCGGAACGGATTGCTGGGCATGACAAGGTTTGATTCTGTTCGGAGCGGCTGGGATAATTCGCGCCTTGTGCCGGCGTTTCGCAAAACCGGAATTCGGCAGTTCTCGGAGTGCAGTGTATGAGTTTTCGGCATGTGATTGCCCTGGTGGCCTTATGCGGCGTCGGTCTCGCTTTTGCGACCGATCCGCCAACGCAACCGCCGCCGCCAAGCAAACCCACCGCGCCCGCGCAGTCGTCGGGCCAGAAAGCCACGCCGACGCCGGCATCGCCGTCCGCGCAACAGCAAGCGCAGCCTTCGCAAACCACCGGCGCGCCGCAAAGTGCCCCAAGCTCGCAGCCGCAAGGCAACCAGAAACCGCAGCAGACCGAAGTGGCGGAAGCGATAAATGCTCCCGCTCCCGCACCGACCAAAGCCGGCGATGCGAACGCAGGCCAGGCCAAGGCCGCCGTCTGCGCGGCCTGTCATGGCATGGACGGCAATCCGCCGTCATCGCAATATCCGAAATTGGCGGGGCAGCACGAAGATTACATCGCGCGCCAGCTGCAACTGTTCAAGGACAAAAAGCGCGACAACCCGATCATGCAAGGTTTCGCCGCGCCGCTGCAGCCGCAGGACATGAGAGATATCGGCGCTTTTTTTGCGTCGAAAGCTTCGCTGCCGGGCGTGGCGGATGCTGCCCTCGTGCAACGCGGCGAATCGATTTATCGCGGCGGCGACAAGAACCTTAACGTGCCTGCGTGCATGGCCTGTCATGGTCCCGATGGGCGCGGCAACCCGGGTGCGGAATATCCGCAACTCAGCGGCCAGTACGGCGATTACATCACCGCCAAGCTCAAGGATTTTCGCGACCAAAAAGCGTTCGGCGACGACGATCGCGCCAGGATCATGCCGGCTGTCGTCAAGAACTTGAGCGACGCCGATATCGCCGCAGTCTCCTCGTATGTCGAAGGCTTGCACTCGGCCGCCGCCGACAACACCGCCGCGAAATAATCGCGGCGTTCGGAAATCAGAAGGATCGTCATGCGCTCATTTAGTATTTCGTCCATTGCGGCTGCAATTGCCATCGCCGCTCTCGCATTCGCCGGTAATGCGTTCGCGCAGATCGCCGCCGCCCCGACCGATTGGCAGGAAGGCAAACATTATTTCGCCATCGATCCGCCGCAGCCGACGACCACCGGCGACAAAGTCGAAGTGACGGAAGTGTTCTCGTACGGATGTCCGGCGTGCAACGCGTCGTATCCCTATGTCGATAAATTGAAGAAAGACTTGCCGGCGAACGCCGTGATGACGTTCGTACCTGCAGCATTCAATCCGGCGGAAGACTGGCCAATGTTCCAGCGTGCGTACCTCGCGGCCAAAGCGCTCGGCGTGGCCGACAAAGCGCACGATGCGATGTTCGACGCCGTGTGGAAATCCGGCGAACTGGCCATCTCCGATAAAACGACGAATCGTCCCAAGCAGCCGTTGCCGTCGATCGAAGACGCCGCAAAGTTCTATACGAAATACGGCGCGAAGGAAGACGAATTCGTCGCCACCGCGAACTCGTTCACCATCAACACGCGCATGAAGCAGGCCGATGCCTACATCAAGGCGGCCGGCGTCGAACAAACACCCACCATCATCGTGAACGGCAAATACCGTCTCACCGTTCCTTCGGCAGGTGACTGGAACAAGGTCGAAGAGCTCGTCCTATACTTGGTCCGCAAGGAATCCGGCGGCAAATAGCGGAACTTCGCGCGCGCGCGAACAGTCCGATGCCGCTCACCGGGAGAACGTCGATGTTGAAATACGCATTCGCATTGCTGCTTGCGCTGCTCGCCACCGGCGTTTCGCTGGCGCAGGAAGCACCGAAAGCCACGCCGCAGGAAGGCAAGGATTACTTCGTGATCGATCCGCCCGTCGCATCGGACGCGAACAAGGTCGTCGTCACCGAAGTGTTTTCGTACGCCTGTCCGCATTGCGCGCACTTTCAGCCGTATGTGGAGCAACTGAAAAGCCAACTGCCCGCCGGCGCGGAATTCAATTTGCTGCCCGCCGTTTTTCAGCCGGGATGGGAACCGTTCGCCCGTGCGTTCTATACGGCCAAGTCGCTGGGCCTCGTCGACAAAACCCACCAGGCGCTCTTCGATGCGATTCACCGCGATCACCAGCCGCTGCGCAGCATCGAAGATCTCGCCAATCTGTTCTATTCGAACTACGGCGCCAATCCCGGGAGTTTCGTCTCGACCGCGACATCGTTCGTCGTGGAAGGCGACCTTTCGCACGGCAGCCAGCTCGTGCACGATTATCAGGTCGATGCGACGCCGACCTTGATCATCGACGGCAAATACCGCGTCGTTGCGAACAGCGAAAACGGCGTCGGCTTCCCGGAAATGATCTCGACCACGCTGTATCTCGTGCAAAAAGAAACGGCCACGAAGAAACCTGCCGCAGCGCCGGCGAAAAAACCGAAGAAGTGACGGCATCGCAAGGGAATTCACCCTTGCGATAAGCATGTCCGCGGCATAGGCTGGCCGCATGGCTTCACTGGCACGATCACGCACGCAATCGGCCTCGTCGGCGGACGATCGATCGATTCGTCTGCAGATGTTGAGCTGCAACATTCTCGCCGGCGGCAGCGTCACCAGCTATCGTGATTACGTGATGCAAAGCTGGAAACAAGTCCTGCCGATGCGCGGCAAGCGCAGCAATCTGGATCGCTTCGCGAAACTATTGGCGGATTTCGATCTGGTCGGCTTGCAGGAAGCCGACGCGGGAAGTCTGCGATCGGGTTTTCTCAATCAGACGCAATATCTCGCCGAGGCCGCGGAATTCCCGTACTGGAGTCATCAACCCAACCGCAAGATCTCGCAGTTCGCCGCATCGAGCAACGGATTGCTCACGCGGATGGAACCGACGGAAGTTCTCGACTATCCCCTGCCCAGCCGCATCCCCGGCCGGGGCGCGCTGTGGGTGCGATTCGGCGAGGACGACAACGCGCTGGTGGTGCTGATCGCGCATCTGTCGCTCAGCGCGGCGGCGCGCAAGCGGCAGATCGAATTCCTGGGCGAATTGATCGACGGCTATTCCAACGTCGTGCTGATGGGCGATCTCAACTGCACGGCGAAAAGTCCGGAAATGCGTTCGCTGTTCCGGCACACCTCGCTGGTGCCGCCGGCGGATACGTCACCCGCAACGTTTCCGAGTTGGGAACCGACGCGCGCGATCGATCACATTCTCGTTTCATCCGGCATGCGTATCGAAAATCTGTGGACGTTGCCGCATCCCGTGTCCGACCACCTCCCCCTCGCGGCGACCATTTGCCTGCCGGCCGCGCTCAATCTCGCCGCGTAGCGTACGTGCACTTTTCATTCCGCTACACTCATCGAAATTTTTCCGAAACGCCGCTGTCATGTCCGTTGTAGTTTGCCGCTTCGTCGTCGTCGCGCTCGCCTCGTTCGTTGCATCCGCGGGTATCGCGGCGGAAAACAAAGTTGCCGCCAAGGACTTTTCCGCGCAGCGCGACCGGTTCATGCTGGTGTGGGAAGCGGCTCAGCACGGGCCGGATCTGGCGTGGCGAAAACTGGCCGTTGGCCTCGAAGATTATCCGTTGTATCCATACCTGGAACTCGCGTCGCAGCAGCGGCGCTTGTCCGACCTCAAGCCCGAGGAAGTCGAAAAATTCCTGACCGCTTTTCCGGACACGCTGCCGGCGCAAATGCTTCGCGAAAATTTTCTCTATGAACTTGCGCGCCGTCAGAACTGGAAAATATACGAATCGTTCTATACCGGCACGGAACGCAGCCGCGATTTGCAATGCAACGCTTTGCAAGCGAAGTTGGCGCTCGCGCAGCCGATCGATTTCGACGTCGACATCAAACCGCTGTGGCTCAGCGCGAAGGCATTGCCCGCCGCATGCGACTCGGCCGTGCAATGGGCGCAATCGAAAAACAAAATCACCGCCCCGCTGATCTGGGAGCGCATCGACCTCGCCGCGCAAGCGGCACAAAGCGATCTCGTTTCATCGCTCGCGCCCATGCTCGACGGCGCGGAAAAGACCGCGGCCGAACACACGGCCACGGCGATCCGCGACCCGCAAGCCGCGTTGAACGACACGCCCAACTGGCCGGACGGCGCACACGATCGCGAAGCCGCGGTCATTGCATTGACGCGTCTGGCGCGGCACGACAGCGATGGCGCCGAGGCAGAATGGAAAACCGTATCGTCGCACTTTCATTTCGATGCCGAGCAGCGCGGCAAGTCGCTTCGTGCCATCGCCGTTTACAGCGCATCGAGTTATTCGCCCGACGCGCCCACGCGCCTCGCAGCCGTTCCGAGCGATGCCGATGACGACACATCGCGCGAATGGCGCGTGCGTTCTGCACTCGCCGCACAGGACTGGAAAAACGCGCTGCAGGCGTTGCAGATCATGTCGCCCACGCAACAAGCCGATGCACGATGGCGTTATCTGCGCGCACGCGTGCTCGTCAAACTCGGACGCGAACACGATGCCGAACCGATTTTCGCGAGCATTGCGCAGGAAGCGAATTTCCACGGCTTTCTCGCGGCCGACTGGATCGACCAGCCATACGCGATTTGCTCGTCGCAGATCGATGCAAGCGCCGAGGAAGAAAAATCCGCGCGCAATAATCTGTCGTTGCAACGCGCGTTCGAATTCTTCGCACTCGACCGATTATCCGACGCACGCCGCGAGTGGGAATTCGCCATCGCGAAACTCGATCCGCGCGAACGCCGGCTCGCGGCCGATCTGGCGACCAGGCTCGGCTGGTACGACCGCGCCGTCTATTCGCTGAATCAGGGCGACGATCTGCATTTTTACGATTTGCGCTTTCCGCTGGCGCGGCGCGATCAGATCGAACGCGATGCGCGCGCTGCCGATATCGATCCGTCGTGGGCGTACGCGATCATACGCGCCGAGAGCGCGTGGACATCCGATGCGCACTCCGGCGCCGACGCGTACGGCTTGATGCAATTGCTTCCCGGCACGGCGAAACAATTGGCAAAAGTGGAAAAGTTGCCTTTTTCCGGTCCGACCACTTTGTTCGATCCGGATCTGAACATCCGCCTCGGCACGCGTTATCTCAGCGACATGTCGCTGCGCTACGACGGCAGCGCGTGGCTGGCGAGTGCGGCGTACAACGCGGGCGTCGATCCGGTCGGCCGCTGGGTAAACGCGCGCGATTCGCTCGAACCGGATTTTTTCATCGAGACAATTCCCTACAAGGAAACGCGCGAGTATGTCGCACGCGTGCTCGCCTTCAGCGTGATCTACGATTGGCGCATGCACGGCAACGCGCAATCACTTGCCTCGAAGATGACGCGCATCGGCCAGCCTTACGCGCCGCCCAAAGAGGATGCGGGCCGCAAGAGTGTGGTGTGTCCGAGCTCGCCGTCAGCGCCGCGCGAGCTGACGAAGGAAAATCCGCTATCGGAAACGAAGGTTCAGGTCAGTCAGCAGACGCACCGCTGACGATCACTGACCGACGACCTGCGGCCGCATGGGTCCCAAGATCGCGAGTAATTTTTTCTGGGTGTGTCCGGCGACTTTCGCCTCATTCATCGCGGTAACGAGATCCTGGACGAACGCGTCGAAGTCCTTATTGGTCAAATTCAATCCGCTGTGCGCTTCTTCCATCGAACGGCCCGTGTACGTGCAGGGTCCGCCGCTCGCCGCGCACATCTGTTCGATGACGAGCCGGCGCAGATCGTCGTGATCGACGTTTGCGAACAGCGTGTTGATGCGCGCGTCGGCGTTGAGACGTTGGAAAAAAAGGTCAACGACTTTCGTGATGCCTTCGCTGCGGCCCAGCTCCTGATAGAGCGCGTCTTTCGCCGCCGGTTGCGCTGGCTTGTTCACCGTACCGGCGCAAGCGGTCAGCCAAACGAGCACGAACGCGAGCAAGATCGTCTTCATGGTATTTCCCCATCGGCGGCGAGCGGCCATTGTAGCCGCGCGGCAGGCCAACGTCGCCTTCGTGCGAGCAGCGTGAAATTGTGCGCGCCGCTCCGCATAATGCGCGGATGAAGACTTATCTCGTCGGCGGCGCGGTGCGCGATCGTCTGCTCGGCATTCCGGTGAAGGATCGCGACTACGTCGTCGTCGGCGCGACGCCGGACGAATTGCTGCGCCAGGGCTACACGCCGGTCGGCAAGGATTTCCCGGTGTTTCTGCATCCGCAAACGCGCGAGGAATATGCGTTGGCGCGCACCGAACGCAAAACCGGACGCGGCTATCACGGGTTCGCGTTCGATACAGATTCCGGCGTCACGCTCGAAGAAGACCTGCGACGGCGCGATCTCACCATCAATGCGATCGCGGAGGACAGCGACGGAAATCTCGTCGATCCATTCGGCGGCGCGGCGGATCTGCGCGCACTCACGTTGCGTCATGTGTCACCCGCCTTCGCCGAAGATCCGGTGCGTATTCTGCGCGTCGCGCGGTTCGCGGCACGCTACGCGTCGCGCGGTTTTTCCATCGCGCCGGAAACGATGCAATTGATGCGCGACATGGTGCGCGATGGCGAAGCCGATCATCTCGTCGCCGAACGCGTGTGGGCGGAAACGCAGAAGGCGCTGGCCGAAGCGACGCCGAGTGCGTTCGTCCGCGCGCTGCGCGACTGCGGCGCGTTGCGGATCATGATGCCGGAAGTCGATGCGTTGTATGGCGTGCCGCAGCGGGTGGAGTTTCATCCGGAAATCGACACCGGTATACATGTGGAAATGGTGCTCGACATGGCGGCTAAGCTCGCGCCGGGCGACGCGCTGATCGGCTGGTGCGCGTTGACGCATGATCTGGGCAAGGCGCTCACGCCGGCGGACGTGCTGCCGAGCCATCGCGGTCACGAACATGCGGGTCTTGAACCGATCCGTGCATTGTCGGCGCGTCTGAAAATCCCTGCCGAATACGCGGCATTGGCGCAATTGAATTGCAAACTTCACTTGCTCTCGCACACGGCATTGGAGTTGCGTCCGAACACGGTGCTGGAATTGTTCGAAAAACTCGACGCCTTCCGACAGCCGCGGCGTTTGCCGCAATTCCTCCTGGCGTGCGAGGCGGACAAGCGCGGGCGCAAAGGTTTGCAGGATTCCGGCTATCCGCAAGCCGGATATTTAATGCAACTCTTCGATGCCGCATTGCAACCCAAAGCGCAAATGCTCGTCGATCGCGGACTGCAAGGCACCGATGTCGGAAAAGCGTTGCGCGAAGAACGGCTGAAAGCGATCGCCGGCAAAATCCAGGATTACCGCGCGCGAGAAATGTGAGTTACGGCGTACACGTTTCGAATCCGTTGCGAAATACTTTGTCGCTATTGGCAGTGACGTTGAACGTGCCGCTGTTGATCGATGTCAGTCCTGTCGCGGTCGCTTGCAGCACGACGCCGTTTGCTGCGGTCCAAAGCGCAAGATTCGGAAACGACGCGACGCCGTTCGTCGTGACGATTGGTCCGCCGCCGACCGGTGTCGTCGTCGTGCAGGTCGTCTTCTTCAACGTGACGGAAAAAGAACCGGTCGGCACCACGTTGCCGTTCGCATCTTCCACGCTGACTTGCACCGTCGGGCTGATTACATGCCCCGCGATGACTGTCGACGGCTGCACGGTGAATACGAGCTTGGTCGCCGCGCCTGTCGTGATGTTGAAGGGATTGCTCGTCGCGACGAGTCCGCTCGGCGTCGATGTGGCCGCCAGCGTGTAGCCGGTGCCGGCTTTGTTGATCTTCAACGCCGAGTATGGCGCCACGCCTTGCACGAACGGCGCGGTGCCGCCGCCGCTCAACGTTCCGCCAGTGGGATTCGTGCCGATGGCGAGATTCGCGTCGTTGTAAAGCGTGTAGATGTCGGGTTTGCCTTCGGTGTCGACGATTCCGATTTTCACAGCCGGCGTGATGACGTTGTTCGCCAGCGTGTTGGCGGGTTGCTGAAGAAACGTCAAAGCCGCTTCTTTTTGGAATTTCAGCCTGCCATAGCCGTACTGATAATCCTTGTCGACGGTGCCGAGATCGTTAGATCCGGTGCTGGCGATCGTGCGCAACGGCGTGATGATCGCATTGGTCAGATCCGTCGCCGATGTCTGAATTCCGAACCGTTGCATGAATAACGCGGCCATTCCAGCCACGTGCGGCGTCGATGCGGAGGTGCCGAGGAATGACGTCGCAGGCGGCGGATCTTTCCCGCCTGCGCCGTATGTGACCGTCGTGACGTTGTCGAAACTCGCGATGTCGGGTTTCAGGTTCGTATCCGTCAGCGGATTCGGATTGATGGGTAACTTGCCGCCGCTGTCCAATACCGGTCCTTCCGAGCTGAATTGCTCTTGCGGCGTGGTGGTCGTATTCGCGACGTCGATAGCGGCGACGGACATGACGTTAGGCGAATCGGCCGGGAAGTCGAGACTGCGCGCGGCGATTCGATAATTCAGCGGATGATCCTCGGAAGTGGTTGCGAACACTTGCAGATTGTCGTTCGTTGTCGTGCCGGCGACGCGGACCACGGCAGTCGCGTACACGGCGGTGTGCGCGACGCTGCAACCGGTCGTCGCTCCGGCGGCGGCCGTGTACTCGATCGCTTCTTGCGGCGTTTGTCCCGTGCCGCCGTTCTGCGGCAGCGTGGACGTGGCGACGAGATTCCAATTCCCCGGTGTCGTCGCCTGATAAAGATAAATATCGTAATCGTGCGTCGCGCCCGGCGGCGTCCAATCGTTCCAGTACATGTCTATGAAGATTTCGTCGCCATCGGGAATGCAGTACGCGTTGTTGTTGCCGTCGCCGAACGGGTTGTAGATCGTGTTCGATCCACTCCACGTATGGAAACCGTTGCCGCTCGACGCCGGCGCGAACGCTCCACCCCAATGATTGATGCGTTCGTTGCCGGCCGCATTGACGACAAGCACGCCGCGATTTTTTGCGAAGCCCGCCGCTTCGGCGATCGATCCCGGCAATGCGGTGCCATCGCCAATGCCGTCGAGCGGCGCGGCGAGCGAGGCGGAAATCACGTTGGCCTTCACCGCACCGAGCGACGCCTGCGAACCGTTCAAATGCGCCGCGTCGAGAATCGCGTTGTACCAATCGCCCACTGTCACCGTGTCGTAAGCGAGAAACGAAGCGCCGGGCGCGACGTCGTAGGCGATTTCCATCGTCGCATTGCCGTGCCGGCCACCCAGGGAACCGAAACTGCTGAGCGTGCAGCTTTGCGGCGTGTACGATGGGTCGGTCGCCACGTTCTTGACGTCGTAACAGCTGAGCTTGCTGGTTGCCGGCCAATCCTTGCTGGTCTGCAAACTGCCGATCTTCGAACTGTCGTAGGTGTCGATCATCGCGATCTTGATGCCGGTGCCGTCGTACGACGGCACAAACGTCTGCCAATAATTCGCGTTGCCGGCGGCGACGCCTTCGCTGGTCTTGCTGCCGATCACCGGCCGCGCGAGACGGGCGGGTCGAATGACGACGACGTCGGGTTCCGCGGCGAGTTCGCGCAATCGGGCCAGCGGAATCCATACTTCGTGCAGCGTGGCGCCCATCGAATGACGATACCGTGCTCCGTGACGCTGAAGTGTTCCGATAGCGTCGCGCGCGCTGTCGGAAAAGCGAACTTCGACGAGCACTTCGTCGGTGTCGCGTAAGGCCTTCGGCAGATGCGATGTCGCCGCCGAAGGCGGAACACCGTGTGCGCTGGCGTCGAGCGCGTCGCGCAATTGCGCGTGAATCTTCGCGTCGATACTGTCGACGACGGGAACGTTGGGCGCCGCAGTCGTTGCAGGATCGAGGTCGCCCGGCTGAATCGGGATAGTGGAAGGCGGCTGCGCGGCAAGCGGCATCGACAACGCCGTCCACGCGAGCGCGAACATCGCGACGCGCGTCGAATGAAACAAATTGAACGCCATTGGCATCACCTCGCCGGATACATCCGCTTTCCCCGGCGCGGACTTACAAAAGCGATGCTACGCCTGCGCGAATGCGCGCGGCAAGCGCGTCCGTCTGCTGTCTTCGTGCGTTCAGGATGTCAAAAAAAAATCCCGCGGCCGAAACCGCGGGATAAATTTTCCGCCCAATCCGTTACAGACGGCAGCCGTCGAAGCCGTCGGCGAACAAGAAGTCGGCGTTGGAGATGACTTTGAACGTCTGACTGGTCCCGTTCAGCGCGCCCGCACTGGCGTTGATCCGGAGTCCCGACGCGATCGTGTAGAACTGCTGGTTGCTCTGGAGCGTCGCCACACCGTGCACCATCGTCACGCTGCCCAGATCCACCATACCGCCGCACGCGGCGATGGAGAAATCGACAGTAGCATTGTCGTCGATCGTGTTTCCCAAGCTGTCTTTTTCGGTGACGACAACCGTCTCCAGCGCCGTTCCGCGCAGCAGATCGGCGGGGTCTGGAGTGAACACGAGAAGATTCGACGCGAATGTGGCGTTCACTGCGCAATTGGCGCCAATCGCACTGCTCGTCCATACGCTGCCGGCGATTTGCGTCACGCTGCACGTATCACCGATAACCGACTGCACTTGGAACCCGCTATTTGGCGTCACCGCGAACGTGGCGGAACTTCCGAAATTCACCGTTTGCGAGGGCGGCGCGATCGTTCCATTGCCACCGCTCACGCTGGCCGTGACAGTGAATGTGTCGATGACGAACGTGGCCGTTATCGCGCAGTTGGCGGTGATCGTGCCGGTGGCCCACGTCGTGCCGCTCTGCAAGGCCACTGTGCACGTATCGCCCACGACGCTGAGGACGTGGTATCCGCTGTCCGGCGTTACGGTTACCGTCGCCGACTCGCCGGAGTTGAGCGTTTGCGACGGCGGCGAAATCGTTCCGTGGCCACCGATGACGCTCGAGGTAACGGTGTACGTCGTGACAGTGAATGTCGCCGTTACGGCACAGTTCGAGGTGATGGAGCTGCTCGTCCACGTCGTGCCCGTTCCCTGCGAAACGGTGCACGTATCACCGACGACGCTGGCGACCTGGAATCCGTTGTCGGGCGTGACGGTAAACGAAGCGGAGCTGCCGGAATTTACCGTTTGCGTCGGTGGCGAGATCGTGCCGTTGGCGCCACTGACGGAAGCCGTGACGGTGAACGTCGTCACTGCGAAGGTCGCTGTGACGTTGCAATCGGCCGTGATCGCGCTCGTCGTCCAGCTATTGCCCGCTCCCTGCGTGGCGGTGCAGGTATCGCCGGTGACGGAAACCACATGGAAGCCTGTATTCGGCGTCACCGTGAGGTTCGCCGTATTTCCCGAACTGACAGTCTGCGAACCCGGCGCGATCGTGCCGTTGCCGCCACTCACCGTTGCGGCGACTGTGAATGTCGGCGTCGAAGAACCGCAACCGGGGAACGTGAAGGAACCGATCTGCGTGTCCCAATGTGAACTACTGGCGTCGGCCGTCGTCGCGTAATACTCGCTCGTATACCAGAACGTACAGTCGTCGCTCGGATCGATCACCATCGCCGAGTAATCGCCCCAGCGGTTGATCGTCGCCTGCGAACCAAGGCCGGCGGCGAGCTGCACTTCCGTCTGCGGGAGCTGGTTGGCTGCGTCCGTCACGAGACGGCCGGCGTACGCGATGCTCGGGAAATTCGGCGACGTCGTATTCGACGTGCTGTAGCCGATCGCCATGTTGCCTTGCGCATCGACGGCTATGCTGCCCATCCACCGATAAAGCGTGTCACTCGGATGATAAATCTGTTGCTGCACGGGCGTCGTGGCGACATTGCCGCCAGACACGTCTATCTGCGCCCACTGCGGCTGCGTCGGCGTCGTGCTGGTTGAGCAGGTCCCGTTGCCGCTGGCGCCTGTACCGCACGTGCTGTGCACGACCCACAGCGATTCGGCACTGCCGATCTTGCGATACTGGACGCGCTGCATGATTTCGTCGCCGAGCGAATCGAGCTTGCGCGTCGTGCCCGGCTGGCCCACGATGTTCGTCGTGTTGCCGGCGACATTCGCGGGATAACCGTAACTCGCCTGACTCACCGCAACCGCGGCATCGAGCGTCGAGCCGGATCCGCACGCCGTGGCTCCCTTGTGGAATTTACGCACGTCGAACTGAAAGTCAGTTTGCGATTCATCGACGAAATATTCCGGAGTTCCCGCCGGCGGCACCGAACCGGTGCTCGTGCCGAGCAGATTGGCCGGGAAAAGTCCGAATGTGCTGCCGTCGTTGACGAAGCCGATCGAGCTGTTAGTCGCGGTCAATGCGGAACCCGCGAACAGTGCCGTGCGGTCGAATGCCGCGAAAATAGGGCCTGCATAATTGCCCGTGTCGTTGTTGAATCCGTTGGCGCCCATGTACAGGCAGTCGGTCCAGAAGCCGAACTTGGGATAGTCGGCGAACGTGTGCGAAGGCGGCGCGCCCGACGTACCTAGGTCCATCTGCACCGCATACAAAAACCAGCCGCCGGCGATGGGATCGGATGTCTTCGAAACCGCGATGCATTGATAAAAAGGCGCGACAGGATTCCCGCCGCTGTCGGTCGCGAACGCAAAGTTGGTGAGCACCCACCGGTCGGCCAAGCCATCGTGGATGGCGACCGGGTCGCCGAAGTTGTCGCTGTCGCACGGTGTTCCGCTCGCGGCCGCGGCCCACAACTGGTTCTCGGTGAAACCGGCGGTGCGTGTTCCGGTGGCTTTATTGAAAATGCCCCACGCGTCGTTCACGGCCTGGATGAAATAGACAGGTCCTACGTCGCCGTTGGTATCCGG
>DATAVJ010000089.1:0-3557 GCA_036267795.1 Rudaea sp. | reverse complement strand
CGCTTAACCGGTGCTGCTTTCCGTCGGTGTCGGGGAACGCGAGATCGGGCCGCATATCGCCGGGTTTGAGAATGACGATTCCATTGGGAACGGGACGTTCCGGGGGAAATTCGAAATTACGCCCGGCGAGAAGACCGAGCGCGGCGCCGGCGATCGCCACCACGACGATCAGCAGATTGGTGCGATTGAACATCGATACAGTCTACGAGATCGCGCGACGCCGGAGCAGACTATCGAACGGACTGGATGCGCTTGACGAAGTTGTCCGCGTCTTCGGGTCCGGTCAATTGCAGAGAATGCTGTTCGGCACCGCTGGCCGCGAAGAAAATCGTGTCGGGCGGGGCGACGATTCCGTAATGCTTCATCAGCGCCTGATCCGTGTCGTCGTTGGCGGTGACGTCGGCCTGCAGCAGGACGAAATTCGACAGGGCCGTCTGCACTTCGCTTTTTGTAAAAGTAAACTTTTCCATTTCTTTACAGGAAACGCACCAGTCGGCGTAGAAATCGAGCATGGCCGGCTTGCCGGAGGATTTCGCCGCGGCGAGTTCGCGATCAACGTCATCGATCGATTTGACTTTATGAAACGGGAGCGTCGCAGCCGATGCCGAACCGGCCGCGCCTGCACCAGCTTCGACGCCGCGCAACGGCTGCAAGAGATCGTTCGATCCCGCAGCCGCGCCGATCAACTCGGCCGCGCCGCCGACGAGCAGGACGACGCCGAACGTCTTCCACAACTTTTTCCATCCCGACGCACCTTCCGGCAAACGTTCCAGCGCGCCGAGGTAAACGGCGCAGGCCATCATCAGCACACCCGCCATCAGCATGATCCACGCCGCATCGAGGATGCGCGACAACATCCAGATCGCGAGCGCGAGAAAGGTCACGCCGAAAACCGCTTTCACCGCATCCATCCATGCACCGGCGCGCGGCAGCAACCGGCCTGCACTGGCGCCGAATACGACGAGCGGAGCGCCCATGCCGAGCGCAAGCGTGAACAAGGCGAATCCGCCGAGCACGGCGTCGTGTTTTTGCGCGATGTACAGAACCGCGACGGCGAGCGGAGGCGTCACGCACGGGCCGACGATCAGCGCCGACAATGCGCCCATGATGGCGACGCCGGACAACGATCCGCCGGACTGCTTGTTGCTGACGTTCGCGATCTTCGATTGCAGCGCGGTCGGCAATTGCAGTTCGTAAAACCCGAACATCGACAGCGCGAGCACCACGAACAATCCCGCGAAACACCAAAGCACCCACGGGGTCTGAAAAGCGGCCTGCAGATTCTTGCCGGCGAGCCCGGCGATCACGCCGGCGATGGTGAATATGACGGCGTTGGCGAGAATATAGACGACCGACAAGACGATCGCGCGCCGCGTCGAAAGATTTTCGCCCGCACCGGCGATGATGCCGGACAAAATCGGGATCATCGGAAACACGCACGGCGTAAACGCAAGGCCGAGGCCGGCCAGGAAGAACACGCCGAACGCAAGCCAGATCGATCCGTCGAGCGCGCGCTTGAATTGATTGTCGCCGCCATTATCGGATTCCGGATTCGGTGCCGCTGCGGCCGTCGCCATTGCAACGCCAGCCGGAAGCGGCACATCGACGCTGCGCGACATTTCCGGATAGCACACCGCGTTTTCCAGACAACCCTGGAAGTTCGCCGTGATCGCAACGGTCTGCGCCGCAGTATTCGTTCGCGTCAGCGGAATCGGGATTTCGACCTGATTGAAATAAACCGTCGTCTTGCCGAAATTCGCGTCGGTGTGTTCCTTGCCGGCGGGCCACGTCGGCGCGCCGAGCGTCACATTTTTCGCGTCGGTGCTGAAATGCGTCTTGTCGCGATAAAGGTAGTAATTCTTCGGCATCGTGAAACGCGCGAGGATTTCGCCGGGGCCTGCGGCGATCGCTTCGAAGACGAAGGCTTGCTCCGCCGGCAACGGTGAACCGCCGTCGAGCAGCGAGGTGGAGGCGGGCGCCGACAGCGATGCCGCGAGCGAACTGCCGCCATCGTCCGTTGCGGCTTTTGGTAAAAGTATACTCAGGTTCGCTTTCTGCGGCGGGAAGCAAATCTTCGGATCGACCTGGTGACAACCCTGATAACGCAGTTCGAGAGAAACCTTGTCCGCATCGGCGGGCGCAGTCAGATGCTGCATCGCCGTGAACTCGTGGTGATAAACCTCGACGTCGCCGAGAAACTCGTCGTGCTTCTTTTCGCCATTCGGCATGTCGAGCGCGCCGAGCGTCACGCCCGCATCGTTGCTTTTTACCTTGACGCGCTCGCGATACAGGTAATAGTCGTTCGCGATCTTGAAATCGAACCGCACCGATCCACGATCGATCGCCTTGGCTTCGACCTTGAACGCCTGCTCCACCGGCAGCAGATTGTCTGCATCGGCGGCGTGCAGTGAGCCGGCGGCGATGGCCAGGACAATCGGACTGAGCATCAACAGTAGTCGTTTCATTCGCAGATTGTCTCAGAGTTGCAGGATCGGAGTGGAAGCAGCAATGTCGAATGGACCGGCAGTCACCGGCGCGAATTGCACCACGCGCACGCACCGCGTTCCACCGACCGAAGACAGCGCTCAATGGACAGCAGCGCGGCCGGCGAGTTCGGCACTTGCAGCGGCGAAGCCGCTCATCTGCTATACCATGTGCACGCCTGCTGTAACCAAGACGAACTATGGCGCGGATCCTTACCATCGAAGACGATCCTGTGACGGCGAACGAGATCGTCACCGAGTTGCAGGCCTACGGCAACGAGGTCGACTGCGCCGCCGACGGCCGTGAAGGGCTCGACAAGGCGTTGCACGGCCGCTACGACGCCATCACGCTCGATCGCATGTTGCCGCATCTCGACGGATTGGCACTGGTCACCGAATTGCGGCGCGCCGGCATCGATACGCCCGTGTTGATGATCAGCGCATTGAGCGATGTCGACGCGCGCGTGCGCGGCTTGCGCGCCGGCGGCGACGACTATCTGACGAAACCGTTCGCGCCCGACGAAATGGCGGCGCGTGTCGAAGTGCTGTTGCGGCGCCGTCGCGCGCAAACGCCGCAGACGACGCTGCGCGTCGGCAATCTCGAACTCGATCTGATCGCTCGTCACGCGCGGCGCGGCGACGCGACGCTCGAACTGCTGCCGATCGAATTTCGACTGCTCGAATTCATGATGCGCAACTCCGGACAGGTGCTCACGCGCACGATGATTTTCGAAAGTGTGTGGGGCTATCACTTCGATCCCGGCACCAATGTGATCGACGTGCATATCGCGCGCTTGCGCCGCAAGGTGGATGCGGGCGAAGGCGCATCGCTCATCCGCACGGTGCGCGGTTGCGGGTACATGATCGATACGAGCGCGATCGAAGCAAACGGCAGCGACGCAAGCTGATGGCCGACCGCACACCGCGCGCTGAGCAACCGGCGGCACTCAACGTACGCTGGCGTTCGAGCACGACGCGTCTGATCGCGATCTATGGCGCGTTCTTTCTGGTCTGGAGCATCGTGCTGATCGGATCGATCAGCTGGCAGACCACGCAATATCTCGATCAGGTCGT
>DATAVJ010000088.1:0-19686 GCA_036267795.1 Rudaea sp. | reverse complement strand
AAGGGACGCATCATCAACATCGCATCGGTGATCGGACTCACCGGCAACGCCGGACAATCCAACTATGCCGCGGCGAAAGCAGGCATCATCGCGTTTTCGAAATCGCTGGCGCGCGAAATCGGTTCGCGCGGCATCACGGTGAACGTCGTCGCGCCCGGTTTCATCGATACGGACATGACGAAAGCGTTGCCCGAAGAACAGCGCACGGCGTTGCTCGGGCAGATTGCATTAGGCCGTCTCGGCGCGCCCGGCGACATCGCTCAGGCGGTCTTGTTTTTGGCGTCGCCGGCCGCAGCTTATGTGACCGGTGAGACGCTGCACGTCAACGGCGGCATGTACATGCCGTAGCGTTGGCAAAAGGCCGTTCGGCTGGCGCGCGAAGCACGCATCTACTACAATCCGCGCGCTTCGGCTAATTGGAATCCACCTCGAGGGTATGCACACATGAGCAGCATTGAAGATCGCGTCAAGAAGATCGTTGTCGAACAGCTTGGCGTAAAGGAAGACGAAGTCACGCCGAACGCGTCGTTCGTCGACGACCTGGGCGCCGATTCGCTCGATACGGTCGAACTGGTGATGGCCCTCGAAGAAGAATTCGAGTGCGAGATTCCCGACGAAGAAGCCGAGAAAATCACCACCGTTCAACAGGCGGTCGATTACATCAAGGCGCACGTCAAGGCCTGATTCCTGCTGCACGGTGTTACGCAAAGCTGCGCCGCTGGGCGCAGTTTTCGTTTCCGGATCATCGTTTTCGAATGAGTGTTTGAAATGAGCAAACGTCGCGTCGTCATCACCGGTCTCGGCATCCTCAGTCCCGTCGGCAACGATGTCGCGACCGCATGGGCGAACATCCTTGCCGGCAAAAGCGGCATCGGGCCGGTCACGCATTTCGATGCGAGCACATTCCCGACCAGGATCGCGGGCGAAGTACGCGATTTCGATCCGGCGCAGTACGTCGCAGCCAAAGACGTAAAGAAAATGGACCCGTTCATCCACTACGGGATCGCTGCGTCCGTGCAAGCGCTGGCCGACGCCGGGCTGCATCCGAACGAACACGACGCGGAACGCATCGGCGTCGCCGTCGGCGCGGGTATCGGCGGTATCGCGACCATCGAGAAAACCAGCATCACCTACCACGAAGGCGGGCAGCGCAAGATTTCGCCGTTCTTCGTGCCGAGTTCGATCATCAACATGGCGGCGGGCGATCTGTCGATCATGCTCGGCCTCAAAGGTCCGAACATCGCGTGCGTCACCGCCTGCACCACGGGCACGCACAACATCGGCTTGGCAATGCGCATGATCCAATATGGCGATGCGGACGTGATGGTCGCCGGCGGCGCGGAGTTCACAACGTCGGGTGTGGCGATGGGCGGATTCTGTTCCGCGCGCGCCATGTCGACGCGCAACGACGAGCCGACGAAGGCGAGCCGCCCGTGGGACAGAGACCGCGACGGTTTCGTGCTGTCCGACGGCGCGGGCATCGTCATCGTCGAAGACTACGAACACGCGAAGAAACGCGGCGCACGCATTTATTGCGAACTGGTCGGCTTCGGCATGAGCGGCGACGCGTATCACATGACATCGCCCAGCGAGAACGGCGAAGGCGCCGCGCGCTGCATGACGTCGGCCCTGAAAGATGCGGGTCTCAACACGGGCGACATTCACTACATCAACGCGCACGGCACCTCGACGCCGGCGGGCGATCTCGCCGAAACGCAAGGCATCAAGGCGTGCCTCGGCGGCGACGCGAAAAAAGTGCCGATAAGTTCGACCAAATCCATGACCGGCCATTTGCTCGGCGCGGCCGGCGGCGTGGAAGCGATCTTCTCCGTGCTCGCCATCCGCGACAACGTGCTGCCGCCGACCATCAATCTCGACAATCCGGGCGAAGGCTGCGATCTCGACTACGTGCCGCATACCGCGCGGCAGGCGAAGGTCGATACGGTGCTCTCGAACTCGTTCGGATTCGGCGGCACGAACGGCACGCTCGTCTTCAAGCGCATCTAAAACGGCGACGACGTGAATGCGCGCCCAGCGCCCAGGCGCGACGAATCGATTCGTTCGATATCGCTGACCGGCGCGCGCGATCTGCTGCCGCTCGCCGCGTCCGATCCCGCGCGTTATCCGTGTCTGCTCGAAAGCGTCGGCGGCGCGAAGAAAACGGCGCGCTACGACATTTTGTTCGCGTTTCCGCAGCAAACGATCGAAGTTCGGCGCGATTCGAATCGGCGATTTCTCGAAACGCTCGATGCGGAATGGTCGTCCGCACGTTCGGCCGAACGGCGCGATGATCTTCCGTTCCACGGCGGCTGGTTCGTTTTTCTCGCTTACGAACTCGCCGCCGAAATAGAACCGACGTTGCGTCTCGCCGACGCACCCGAATCGTCGCTGCCGATCGCGCTCGCCGTGCGATGTCCCGCGGCCATCATCGTCGACCGGCTAGCGCAGACAACCACGCTCGTTGCGGAAAGCGGTTTTTCGCATCTTCTCGACACCCTGAAAACCGATCTCGCTGCTGCGAACGAAAAACCGGAAGGGTCGTTTCGCGCCGACGCGATCCGCGAAGACGAACCACAGCGTTTCCTCGAAGGTGTCGCGAAGATTCACGACTACCTCCGCGACGGCGACACGTTTCAGGTGAACCTCTCGCGCGAATGGCGCGCGCATTGCGCGCGGGGTACGCGCGCGGCCGACGTCTATGCGCGCTTGCGTCTTGCCAATCCGTCGCCGTTCTCCGCATTGCTGCAATGGAATGCGTGGTCGGTGATTTCATCGTCGCCCGAACGCCTCGTCGAAGTGCGCGATGGCGTCGCGCAGACGCGTCCGATCGCAGGCACGCGTCCGCGCAGCAATGATGACGCCGAACGCATCCGCGAACTCATCACGAATCCGAAAGAACGCGCCGAGCACGTGATGCTCATCGATTTGGAACGAAACGATCTCGGCCGTGTCTGCGAGGCGGGCTCCGTTCGCGTCGATGAACTCATGAGCGTCGAAAGTTACGCGCACGTGCATCACATCGTCTCGAACGTCAGCGGCACGTTGCGCCGCGACGCTACGCCCGGAGACGTTATCCGCGCCGTGTTCCCCGGCGGCACCATCACCGGCTGTCCGAAAGTGCGCTGCATGGAAATCATCGCCGAGCTCGAAGGCGTCGGACGCGGCGCTTACACCGGCGCGCTGGGCTATCTCGACCGCAACGGCGACATGGATCTCAACATCCTCATTCGCACACTGACGTTATGCGATGACCGCATCCGCTTGCGCGCCGGCGCCGGTATCGTCGCCGACTCCGACGCCGAACGCGAACTCGATGAGACTCGAGCGAAGGCACGCGGACTTTTGCGAGCGCTTGGCGCGCATTCGTAACGCGACTTCGGGCACAATTACCGTTCTGTTCTGGCGGAAAAATCTCGCGTGACGAAACGGAAAAAAAACGGCGGGCGCGGACGCGGGATCGCCGCCTTCATTTTGTTCCTGCTCGTCGCGGCCGGTGGCGCGGCGGCCTACTTCTACATCGACTATGAACGTTTCGCCGACGCGCCGCTGTCGCCGCTGACCGATTCGGCGTCGATCGATGTCCCATTCGGCACGGCACTGCCCGGCGTCGTGCGCATGCTCGATAGCGTTGGCGTGCATGCGGGTGAATCGCTGTATTGGCGTTTTCTCGCGCGCCAGATGAATGTCGCCGGCAAATTGAAAGCGGGCGAGTACGCGATCGATCCCGGCATCACGCCGCGCATGCTGCTCGCGAAGATGGCAGCGGGCGATGTCATCCAGCATCATTTCACGATCGTCGAAGGCTGGACGTTCGCGCAGGTTCGCGCGGCGCTCGCGGCGGACAGCGGAATCAAACAGACGATCGCATCAACGGACGATGCGGCCGTCATGCGCGAACTCGGCGCCGACAATGCGCCGCCCGAAGGATGGTTTCTTCCGGAAACCTACAGTTACGTGAAAGGCATGAGCGACGTCGATGTGTTGCGTCACGCGCACGCCGGCATGCAGAAGTTGCTCGATGAAAAATGGGCGGCGCGCACGCCGAATCCGTCGCTGACGGCACCGTATCAAGCGCTGATTCTCGCGTCCATCGTCGAAAAAGAAACGGCGAAGCCGGACGAACGTCCGCTGATCGCTGCGGTATTTTTGCATCGCCTGCAGCTCGGCATGAAACTGCAGACCGATCCGACGGTGATCTACGGCCTCGGCGCGTCATACGACGGCAAGATCCATCGCCGCGACCTCGATGCCGACACGCCGTTCAATACATACACGCGCGTCGGATTGCCGCCGACGCCGATTGCGATGCCGGGCGCTGCATCGTTGAATGCCGTGTTGCATCCGGCCGATACCGACGCGCTGTATTTCGTCGCGCGCGGCGACGGCAGCCATGAATTTTCGCCGTCGCTCGAAGCGCATAATCGCGCGGTGGGCAAATATCAGTTGCATCAAATGCAATGACGGGAAAATTCATCACACTCGAAGGCGGCGAGGGCGCGGGTAAAAGTACCGTTCTCAATTCCGTGCGCGAATTGCTTGCGGCGCGCGGCATCGATCCCGTCGTCACACGCGAACCGGGTGGCACGCCGGCCGGCGAGGCGATCCGCTCCGTATTGCTCGATCCGAAACTGCGCGAACTGTGCGCCGAAAGCGAACTGCTGTTGATGTTCGCGTCGCGCGCGCAACTCGTGCGCGAGGTGATCCAGCCGGCGCTCGCGTCCGGAAAATGGGTGCTGTCCGATCGTTTCACCGATGCCAGTTTCGCCTATCAGGGCAGTGGACGAGGTCAACCCGCATCGCGCATCGCCGAATTGGAAACGTGGGCTGCGAACCGCATCAAACCCGATCTGACATTGCTTCTCGATTTGCCGATATCCGAAGGAATGAAACGCGCCAACGGCCGCGGCGAGGCCGATCGTATAGAAATGGAAAATGCCGACTTTTTCGAGCGCGTCCGCGCTGCGTATCGTCAACTTGCGGCGGCGCAGCCGCAGCGTTTTCGCGTGATCGATGCAGGACAACCGCTTCAGAACGTGCTGGACGACGTGCACCGCGTCATCGTCGAATTCCTCGACAAGGAAAAATCGCCGTGACGCTCGCGCTCTGGCTCGAAGCGCCATGGAGGCTACTCGCGGATCGACGAATGCGCGGCGCATTGCCGCATGCGTTGCTGATCTGCGGGCCGGCAGGTTTGCACAAGCGCGATTTCGCCGCCGCGTTCGCCAACGCGTTATTGTGCGAGCACGCGACCGGAGGCAAGTTGGCGTGCGGACGATGCCGCGCCTGTCTGCTGATGGCGGCAGGCAGCCATCCCGACCGCGTAAGCATCGGTATCGAATTGCGCGACGATGGAAAACCGCGCACGGAAATAACGGTCGATCAGATTCGTCATCTCAGCAATCGGCTGGCGTTGACGCCGCAGTTCGGCGGTGCGCAAGTCGCAATGATCGATCCCGCCGATCTGATGAACCAGAGCGCAAGCAACGCGTTGCTCAAGACATTGGAAGAGCCGACGGCGGCGACCGTCATCATGCTCATTGCCGACGATCCGTCGCGACTGTCCGCGACGATTCGCAGCCGCTGCCAGCGCGTCGACATCAAACTTCCCGCGCACGCCGAAGCGGTGAGCTGGCTGCGCGAGCACGGCGTCGACGAAAAGACGGCTGCATCGGCGCTGCAGGCCAGCAGCGGCAATCCGGGGCTGGCGCTCCGCTGGGCGAAAGACGGCGGTTTGGCGCTGCGGGCCGAGGTTGCCGCGGACGTGCGTGCGTTGTGCGCGGGCAAAAATGCATTGGCCGACGTGGCCAACCGCTGGGCGAAAAACGAGCCGGAGTGGCGTCTTTGGTTCGCCGCGGCGTTGATCCGCGAGGAGGCCGACGCGCAGGCAAGGGGTGTCGCGGGACCGCTCGCCTTGACCTTGCGCCGCGATTTCACCAAGCTAGCGCGATGGTTCGACCGGAACAACCGCGCCCGCGCGCAATTGCGCGGACCGTTGCGGCCCGAACTGGTGGTTCTGGATGCGTTGTCGGGGTTGGCCGAATTGAGGAGTGCGTGAGATGGTAGCCGGTGCGGTCGGAGGCATGCCGCGGCAAGGCATCTTGTCGCTGGCGATCAAGGACAAGGGCGCGCTCTATAACGCGTACATGCCCTACGTTCGCGGCGGCGGGTTGTTCGTGCCCACCACGAAACGCTACGCGCTCGGCGACGAAGTATTTCTCCTGCTCACGCTGATGGACGACAAAGACCGTCTGCCGGTCGCCGGCAAAGTCGTGTGGATCACGCCCGGCGGCGCGCAAGGCAATCGCACGGCCGGCATCGGCGTGCAGTTCAACGATTCGTCCGACGGCGAAGCGGCGCGAACCAAGATCGAGTCGATTCTCGCCGGCATTCTTACGTCCGACCGCGCGACGAATACGATGTGAGCGCCGCATAAGGCGCCGATCACGTTGCTTCGATGACACAGAAAAAGTATTTCGGCACCGACGGCATCCGCGGCCGCGCCGGCGAGTCGCCGATCACCGCCGAATTCATGCTTGCGCTCGGCCGCGCCGCCGGTAGCGTACTGACGACGAAACAGCGCGCCGTCGTCGTCATCGGCAAGGACACGCGGATCTCCGGCTACATGCTCGAATCGGCATTGGAAGCAGGGTTGGTTTCCGCCGGCGCCGATGTGCGATTGCTCGGACCGATGCCGACACCCGCCGTCGCCTATCTCACGCGCCAGCTCGGTGCGAGCGCAGGCGTCGTCATCAGCGCCTCGCACAATCCGTATTGGGACAACGGCATCAAGTTCTTCGACGGCAACGGCGAAAAACTCGCCGATGAAACCGAATTCGCCATCGAACGCGAAATCGAAGCGCACGCGCCGTCGCAAACGTCCGACAGTATCGGCAAAGCCGAACGCGTGGACGACGCGCCGGAACGTTACGAGAAATTCTGCCGCGACGCGGTGCCAGGATTGGACTTGTCGGACTTGCACATCGTGCTCGATTGCGCGCACGGCGCGACGTACCACATCGCGCCGGAATTGTTCGCGAGCCTTGGCGCACGCGTCGAAGCGATCGGCGTGACGCCCGACGGGCTCAACATCAATCGCGATTGCGGCGCAACGCATCCTGCCGCATTGCAGGCTGCGGTGCGCGAGCACAACGCCGACATCGGCATCGCCTTCGACGGCGACGGCGATCGCGTGCAGATGATCGACGAGCACGGCGCGCTCGCCGACGGCGACGATTTGCTCTACGTGCTGGCGTGCGATCGGAAAGCGCGCGGTGTATTGCGCGGACCCATCGTCGGCACGCTGATGACCAATTTCGGTGTCGAACGCGCCATTGCCGAACTCGGCGTTGAATTCGTTCGCGCCAACGTCGGCGACCGCTACGTTTTGCAACAACTCAAACAGCGCGGCGGTGTACTCGGCGGCGAAGCATCCGGGCATTTGCTCGCGCTCGACGTCGGTCCGACGGGCGACGGCATCGTCAGCGCACTGCTGGTTCTCGATGCGCTCAAGCGCTTGGGCGTTTCACTCGCGGAGGCACGATCGAACCTGCGGCGCGTTTCGCAGGTGACGATCAATTTGCCGATGGCGGGCGGCGCAGCGCTCATCGCCAAATCTCACGTGCAGGCGGCGCGCGCGAGCGTCGAGAAAACACTGCAAGGCCGCGGCAGAGTGGTGTTGCGCGCATCCGGCACCGAGCCGCTGATCCGTGTCACGGTGGAGGGTGAGGATGCGACGGAAGTACGCGCGCTGGCCGATTCGCTGGCTGTCGCCGTAAAATCCGGGATGGATTGATCATCGTCGCACACGCATGAAAATTCCCACTCTCGACATCCGCCGCTACGACAGCGATCGCGACGCCTTCGTCGCCGAACTCGGCGCTGCCTATCGCGAGTGGGGTTTCGCGGGAATTCGCGGCCACGGCATTTCGCAATCGCTGATCGACGGCGCTTATGACGCGTTCGTGCGCTTCTTCGCTCTGCCCGCCGACGTGAAGATGCAGTATCTCCAGAAAGGCACCGGCGGCGCGCGCGGCTATACGCCGTTCGGTATCGAGACGGCGAAAGATTCGAAATACGCCGACCTGAAAGAGTTCTGGCACATCGGCCGCGAAATCCCGCGCGATTCGACATTCGCCGACGTGATGCCGCCGAACGTGTGGCCGCACGAAGTGCCCGGCTTCCACGAACACGGTTATGCGTTGTACGAGGCGCTCGATAAACTGGGAACACGCGTGCTGCGCGCGCTGGCGCTGCACATCGAATTGCCGGAACGTTTTTTCGACGACAAGACCAACATCGGCAATTCGATTCTGAGGCCGATCCACTATCCGCCGATCACGTCATCGGACATTCCCAACGTCCGCGCCGGCGCGCACGAGGACATCAACTTCATCACGCTGCTCGTCGGCGCCAGTGCGGCGGGTCTGGAAGTGAAATCGCGCAAGGGCGAATGGGTGCCGTTCACCGCGGAGTCCGACACGATCGTCGTCAACATCGGCGACATGCTGCAGCGGCTGAGCAACCACGTCTATCCATCGACGACGCACCGCGTGACCAACCCGCCGGGCGAACACGCGCGCAAGCCGCGTTACTCGGTGCCGTTTTTCCTGCACCCGAATCCGGATGTGGAATTGAAACCGTTGGCGTCGTGCGTGACCGACGACAATCCGCTGCGCTACGACAGTTCGATCACGGCGCATGAGTATCTGCAGCAGCGGTTGCGTGAGATCAAACTGATTTAAGGACTATGGCGTGCGGCTCGCGTTGCGTTGAACGTTCCGCGTCGCTATGCTCGCCGCCCTTCTGCCGAGGTCTGTTCGACGCATGCGCCGCAAACTCGTTGCCGGAAACTGGAAAATGCACGGATCGCGCGCGATGGCCGAAGCGCTCGTCGGCAGTGTCGCCGGTGCGTTGCCGAAGAATGTCGAAGTCGCGATTCTTCCGCCGTTTCCGTATCTCGGCGAACTGATGGAGAAATACGAAACCAGCGGCGTCGTTTTCGGCGCGCAGGATGTCAGCGAACGCGCGGGCGGTGCGTACACGGGCGACGTGTGTGCGGAAATGCTCGCTGATATCGGTTGCCGCTACGTTTTGGTCGGCCATTCGGAGCGCCGTCAGTATCATAACGAGTCGAACGAGCTGGTCGCTGCGAAATTCGCCGCCGTGCAAGCGTCGAAACTGACGCCGATCCTGTGCGTGGGCGAAACCCTCGAGCAACGGGACAGCGGCGCCACGGAATCCATCATCGATGCGCAGATCGATGCGGTCGTGCAGCGTTGCGGCGTCGACGCGTTCGCCAATGCGGTGGTGGCGTACGAACCCGTCTGGGCGATCGGAACCGGACGCGTGGCCACGCCGGAGCAGGCGCAGGCGGTGCATTTGCACGTGCGTGGCAGGCTGGCGCGCGGAAATGCTACAATTGCGGGCTCGCTGCGCATCCTGTATGGCGGCAGCGTGAAGCCCGACAGCGCAGCGGGGCTGTTCAGCCGGCCGGATATCGACGGCGGCCTGATCGGCGGCGCGTCATTGGTCGCGGCGGACTTCCTCGCGATCTGCGCAGCGGCGCAATCCTGAAATATCGGAACGAAAAATGATACTTACTATATTCAACGTCGTTTATGTATTGGTTGCGGTCGCGATGATCGCCCTGATCCTCTTGCAGCGCGGCGCGGGTGCGCAGGCGGGTTCGGGTTTCGGCGGCGGCGCGTCGGCCACGGTGTTCGGCGCGCGCGGTGCGGCGAATTTTCTCTCGCGCAGCACGTCGGTTCTGGCGGGGCTTTTCTTCCTGCTCAGTCTGTTGATGGGAATCTACCTGCATCCCACCGCCGTGAAATCCGACAACGATCTCGGCGTGATGAGCGGTTACGGAACACCGGAACCGCCGAAAGCACCGGGTGCCGCAACCGCGCCGGCGAAATCGGACGTTCCGGCGGCGACGCCGGCACCCGCGGCGAATTCCGGCGACACGCCGGCACCGACGCCCGTGCCGCCTGCTGCGTCTTCCGACAAGGCGACGCCGGCACCGGCGCCAGCGAAGAAGGACGACGCGAAGAAATCCGGCGGCGGCAAATCCGGTCCGGACAAGAATGGTTCGGAAAAGAATTAGAATTCACGCATCGGCCCAGATGGCGGAATTGGTAGACGCACTACCTTGAGGTGGTAGCGACGTAAGTCGTGGAGGTTCGAGTCCTCTTCTGGGCACCATCGCAAAAGCCCGCTTCGGCGGGCTTTTTGTTGCGCGCAGTTTTCAGCGACTGTTTCCAGCGATGAAAATTTTGTAATCGCCTCGAATCGGCGGCATCGAGAGACATGCCGCATTGCGCAACGTCGCGTGCGCGTGAGAAAATTGAAAGCTCGAAATTCGCAGCATTTGTCGAGGGATCGCACTTCGTGCTTACGCAATACTTGCCGATTCTCCTGTTTTTGTTCGTCGCCGGCGGCATCGGCATCGCCCTGTTGTCGATCGGCGCCATCGTCGGTCCGCATCGCACCGACAATCCCGAGAAGGCCCGCCCGTACGAATGCGGCTTCGAGGCCTTCGAAGACGCGCGCATGAAGTTCGACGTGCGCTATTACCTGATCGCGATCCTGTTCATCATCTTCGATCTGGAAATCGCCTTCCTGTTTCCGTGGGCTGTCGTGTTCCGGCAGATTGGCGCCGTCGCCCTGGTCGAAATGGCGACATTCTTGCTTTTGCTGCTTTTGGGATTTGTATACTGCTGGAAGAAGGGAGCGCTGGAATGGGAGTGACCGATTCCGCAGCGACCGACACCCGCGTCGAAAAAGGTTTGATGTACAACCCGGTTCCGTTCGGCCCCGTCGACGACATCCTGCGCCCGGCCGGCGACAATCCGCTGCTGCAGCGCGGTTTCCTCACCACCAGCGCCGATACGCTGCTGAATTGGGCGCGCACCGGCTCGATGTGGCCGATGACGTTCGGCCTTGCCTGTTGTGCGGTGGAAATGATGCACGCCGGCGCGGCGCGTTTCGATCTGGATCGCTACGGCGTCGTGTTCCGGCCCAGTCCGCGCCAGTCCGACGTGATGATCGTCGCGGGCACGCTCGTCAACAAGATGGCGCCCGCGCTGCGCCGCGTCTACGACCAGATGCCCGACCCGAAATGGGTCATCTCGATGGGTTCATGCGCCAACGGCGGCGGCTACTATCATTATTCCTACGCCGTCGTGCGCGGTTGCGACCGCATCGTGCCCGTCGATATTTACGTGCCCGGTTGTCCGCCAACGGCCGAAGCGCTGATTTACGGTATCCTGCAATTGCAGAAGAAAATCCGTCGCACCGAATCCATTTCGAAGAAGAATCTTCCGCGTCATCCCGCCGAGATTCAGACCGCATGAGCGACGAGACCGTCACGCTCGCGCGGCGGCTGTCTGCGCGCCTGGGCGACAAGATCGCGGCCGTCCATGAATGGGAAGGCGAGACGACGCTCGACGTGCTGCCAGAAAACTGGCTCGCCGTCGGACGCGCGCTGCACGATTCCGATGAGTTTCATTTCGAACAACTGATCGACGTCGCCGGCGTCGATTACTTGAGTTACGGCCAGGTCGAGTGGGACACGAGCGACGTGACATCCACCGGATTCTCGCGCGGCGTGGAAGGCGAAAGTGCCGGCCGTTTCGATTGGACGAACCGTCCGCGCGCCGCCGTCGGGCACAAGCGTTTTGCAGTGGTCGTCCAATTGTCGTCGGTGAAGAACAATCTGCGTTTGCGTCTGCGCGCGTACTGCCAGGACGATGCGTTTCCGGTCGTGCCGTCGTTCACCAGCATCTGGCCCGGCGCGAACTGGTTCGAGCGCGAGACGTTCGACCTGTTCGGAATCTTGTTCGAAGGCCATCCGGATTTGCGCAGAATTCTCACGGACTACGGTTTCGTGGGTCATCCGTTCCGCAAGGATTTTCCGCTGATCGGAAACGTGGAAGTGCG
Source organism: Rudaea sp. (assembly GCA_036267795.1). Taxonomy (GTDB): domain Bacteria; phylum Pseudomonadota; class Gammaproteobacteria; order Xanthomonadales; family Rhodanobacteraceae; genus Rudaea. The sequence goes on along the minus strand of DATAVJ010000088.1, from coordinate 7,746 downwards.
TTACGACGAAGTCGCGCAACGCGTGATTTACGAGCCGGTGACATCCGTCGTGCCGCGCGTGCTCGTACCACGCACGGTTCGCAACGATTCTCGCTACGACCAGGCGCAGGCCGAGCAGGGCGCCCGTTCCGGCCAGGTGCACATCGAGAAGTAGAGAAGTATAGAAATGCAGGAAATAAAAAACTATACGATCAACTTCGGACCGCAACATCCCGCGGCGCACGGCGTGCTGCGTCTTGTCCTGGAACTCGACGGCGAAGTGGTGCAGCGCGCCGACCCGCATATCGGCCTGCTTCATCGCGGCACCGAGAAACTTTGCGAATCCAAGCCGTTCAATCAATCGATCGGCTACATGGATCGGCTGGACTACGTGTCGATGATGTGCAACGAGCACGCCTACGTGCGCGCCATCGAAAAATTGCTCGGCGTGGAAGCGCCGGAGCGCGCGCAATACATCCGCACGATGTTCGACGAGATCACGCGCATCCTCAATCATCTGATGTGGATCGGTTCGAGCGCGCTCGATCTCGGCGCAATGGCCGTGTTCCTTTACGCGTTCCGCGAGCGCGAAGAATTGATGGATTGCTACGAAGCCGTCAGCGGTGCGCGCATGCACGCCACGTATTACCGGCCCGGCGGCGTCTATCGGGATTTGCCGGATCGCATGCCGCAATACAAAGAATCGCGCTGGCACAAAGGCAACGACCTGAAACAGCGAAATGGGTGGCGCGAAGGTTCGATGCTCGACTATTTCGAACATTTCACGAACGATTTCCCGCATCGCGTCGACGAATACGAAACACTGTTGACCGACAATCGCATCTGGAAGCAGCGCACCGTCGGCATCGGCGTCGTCTCGCCGGAGCAGGCGCTCGGCTGGGGCATGACCGGTCCGATGCTGCGCGGTTCCGGCATCGAATGGGATTTGCGCAAGAAACAGCCGTACGCGATGTACGACAAGATGGATTTCGACATTCCTGTCGGCGTCACCGGCGATTGCTACGACCGCTATCTCGTGCGCGTCGAAGAAATGCGCCAGTCGAATCGCATCATCAAACAATGTGTGCAATGGCTGAAGGCGAACCCCGGCCCGGTGATGATCCGCAACTACAAGGTCACGCCGCCGAGCCGCACGGAAATGAAAGACGACATGGAGGCGCTGATCCATCACTTCAAACTGTTCACCGAAGGCTACACCGTGCCTGCGGGCGAGACGTATTGCGCCGTCGAATCGCCCAAAGGCGAGTTCGGCTGTTACCTCATTTCCGACGGCGCGAACAAACCATTCCGCGTGCACTTGCGCGCGCCGGGCTTCGCGCATCTGTCGTCGATGGATGCCATCGTGCGCGGCTACATGCTGCCGGACGTCGTGGCGATGATCGGCACGTACGACATCGTGTTCGGAGAAATCGACCGATGAAGGCGACGGGACATTATGCCGAAGTCAAAGACATCGACCCGATGACGGTGCTCACCGCGCACACGCGCGAACACATCGATCATTGGGTATCGAAGTTTCCGCCCGATCGCAAACGGTCGGCGCTGATCCAGGGATTGTTCGTCGCGCAGGAACAGAACACCGGCTATCTCACCGACGAAATCATCACCGCCGTCGCGAAATATCTGGAACTGCCGGCGATCTGGGCGTACGAAGTGGCGACGTTCTACTCGATGTTCGAGACGAAGCCGGTCGGGCGCAACAATGTCGCAATTTGTACAAATATAAGTTGCTGGCTCAACGGCGGCGAGGACATCGCGCGCCATTGCGAGAAGAAACTCGGCATCAAGGTGGGGGAAAGCACGCCGGATGGCCGCGTCTATCTCAAGCCGGAAGAAGAATGCCTCGCGGCATGTGCCGGCGCGCCGATGATGGTGGTCAACGGGCATTACCACGAATATCTGACGACCGATAAAGTCGATCAGATTTTGGATGAGCTGAAATGAATATCGCGACGCAAACCAATGCGCTTGTCATTCCAGCGAAAGCTGGAATCCAGCTTTTCGCACAGATGAAACAGAAACTGGGTTCCAGCTTTCGCTGGAATGACAAGCAAAAGAGAAGGGTACTGGATTAGTTATGGCAGTGGGACCCGCACCGCAGGAACATCAGGTCGTCTACACCACGCTGCATTTCGATCAGCCGTGGACGATGGACAGTTACCTGAAAGTCGACGGTTACAAAGCGTGGAAAAAAATCCTCGCCGAGAAGCCCGACCCCGCGACGATTGTCGACGAATTGAAGAAAAGCTCGCTGCGCGGCCGCGGCGGCGCGGGATTTCCGACCGGACTGAAATGGTCGTTCATGCCGAAAGGCACGATGCAAAAGTATATTTTGTGCAACTCGGACGAGTCCGAACCGGGCACGTGCAAGGACCGCGACATCCTGCGCTTCAATCCGCACGCGATGCTGGAAGGCATGGCCATCGCGTGCTACGCGACCGGTTCGACGGTCGCCTACAACTATCTGCGCGGCGAATTCCATCACGAGCCGTTCGAGCATTGCGAACAGGCGTTGAAGGAAGCGTACGACGCGGGACTGCTCGGCAAGAATATCCAGGGCAGCGGCATCGATATCGATATCTACAACGCGCTCGGCGCCGGCGCCTACATCTGCGGTGAAGAAACGGCGCTGATGGAATCGCTCGAAGGCAAGAAAGGCATGCCTCGCTTCAAGCCGCCGTTCCCTGCCGGATTCGGTTTGTACGGCAAGCCGACCACGATCAACAATACCGAAACGTATGCGTCGGTGCCGGCGATTTTGCGCAAAGGCGCGGAGTGGTTCTTGAATCAGGGCAAGCCGAACAACGGCGGTCCGAAAATCTTCTCGGTGTCGGGACACGTCAACAAACCGGGCAATTACGAAATCAAACTCGGTACGCCGTTTTCCGACTTGCTGGCGATGGCCGGCGGTGTGCGCGGCGGAAACAAATTGAAGGCCGTGATTCCGGGCGGATCGTCGATGCCCGTGCTCCCCGGCGACACGATGATGAACCTCACCATGGACTACGACGCGCTGCAGAAAGCCGGTTCGGGTCTCGGCTCCGGCGCCGTCATCGTGATGGACGACACTACCTGCATGGTCAAGGCGTGCCGCCGCATCGCGCGCTTCTACTTCGCCGAATCGTGCGGCCAATGCACGCCGTGCCGCGAAGGAACCGGGTGGATGTATCGCGTGCTGACGCGCATCGTCGAAGGCAGCGCGACCATGGACGACGTCAATATGCTGAAGCAGGCCGCCGGACAAATCGAAGGCCACACCATCTGTGCATTCGGCGAAGCCGCCGCGTGGCCGGTACAAGGATTCCTGCGTCACTTCTGGAGCGAGTTCGAATACTTCGTCGCGAACAAGCGCAGCATCGTCGATGCGCCGCTGGGTCATTCCGTTGTGGAGCAGGCGGCATGAACGTCGCTGCAATCACTCGACAACATTCCGTCATTCCCGCGAAAGCGGGAACGACAGGCGGTAGCGGCGAGGTGCAGGCATGAGCGCGCAACCGACTGCAACGGCGCCGCCGGTCGCCAAGCAAGTTGATCTCGTGAACATCGAGATCGACGGCAAAAAACTGCAGGTGCCGAAAAACTCGATGATCATCCAGGCCGCCGACAAGGCCGGCATTCCGATCCCGCGTTTCTGCTATCACGACAAATTGCCGATCGCCGCCAACTGCCGCATGTGCATGGTGGAAACGGAAATGAACGGCAAACCGGTGCCCAAACCGCAACCCGCGTGCGCGACGCCGGTGATGGAAGGCATGAAGGTTTTCACGCAATCGCAGCGCGCGTTGTCCGCGCAGCGCAACGTGATGGAATTCCTGCTGATCAATCATCCGCTCGATTGCCCGATCTGCGACCAGGGCGGCGAGTGCGAACTGCAAGACCTGTCGATGGGTTACGGCCGTTCGGTGTCGCGCTTCGCCGAACGCAAGCGCGTCATTCCCGACGAAAATCTCGGGCCGCTGATTTCCACCGACATGACGCGCTGCATTCAATGCACGCGCTGCGTCCGCTTCATGACCGAAGTGGCCGGTTCGCCGGAACTCGGCGGCATGGGCCGCGGCGAAATGCTCGAGATCGGTACGTACATCGGCAAGACGATCGACAGCGAACTGGGCGGCAACATCATCGACGTATGCCCGGTGGGTGCGCTGACGAACAAGGTGTTCCGCTTCAAGGCGCGCGCGTGGGAATTGATCGCGCGCGAATCGATCGGCTATCACGATGCGCTCGGTTCGAATCTGTGGATGCACACGCGCCGCGGCGACGTGCTGCGCACCGTTCCGCGCGATAACGAACTGATCAACGAATGCTGGTTGTCGGATCGCGACCGCTATTCGCATCAAGGTTTGTATGCGGACGATCGGGCGAAAGTGCCGATGATCCGCAAAGAAGGCGAATTGGTGGAAACGACGTGGGAAGAAGCCATCGCATTCGTCGCGGAAGGTTTGAAGAAAGCCGGCTCCGATCTCGGTGCGCTGGTCGCGCCGCTCACGTCGAGCGAGGAAGGTTATCTGCTCGCGAAACTCGTGCGCGCACTGGGCAGTGACACTATCGATCACCGGCTGCGCACACTCGATTTCTCCGACGGCAGCGCCGGCCCGACGTTTGAAATGCCGCTCGCCGATATCGAAAAAGCCGATGCCATCGTTATCGTCGGATCGAACACGCGGCATGAACAGCCGCTGCTGTCGCACCGCATACGCAAGGCGTGGCAGAAAGGCGCGAAGGTCTATGCGATCAATCCGGTCGATTTCGATTTCAATTTCGTGCTCGCCGGCAAGCGCATCGTCGATGTGTGGGCGATGGTCGACGAAGTATCGGCGCTGATGAATGCGCCCACGGGCGGTGAGAATGTCCACGACGATCATCGCTCGCAAGTGAAAGTGGTGACCGATGCGCCGTCGTCCGTGGTGATCTTTGGCGACGTCGCGTCGCAGTCGCCGAACGCGGCGCAGCTTCGCGCGTGCGCGCGCCAGCTAGCGCGTGCGACGAATTCGGCGTTCAACGAAATCGCGTCCGGAGCGAACGATGTCGGTCTCGCACGGGTCGGTGTCGTTCCGCGGTCGGACGGAAAGAACGCCGCCGAATTGTTGGCGAATCCGTCGAAAAATCTGATCGTGTATCACGCCGGGTCGAAAGACATGAACGCGCCGACAGCGTTCGATGTCGCGCGCAGGAACGCCGAGTTCTGCGTGTATATCGGCGCGTACGCGTGCAACGGCGTGAAGAAAACCGCCCACGCCGTGCTGCCCATCGGTCTGCCGCCGGAAATCGCCGGAACGTACGTCAACGTCGACGGCACCGCGCAACCGGTCGCCGCCGGGTCGAAGTTGCCGGGTGACGCGCGCGAAGGCTGGCGCGTGTTGCGTGCGCTCGGCGCGCAGCTCGGTTTGTCGGAATTCGGATTCACCGAATACTCCGAATTGCACACAATGGTAAAAGCACAACTTGTGGAAAAAGCCACAAATTCCAAAACGAGCGAGACCAAAACCACTGCGCCCCCGGGCGATCGCGCTCAGGGATCTTTCGTGCGCGTGGCGACCGTGCCGATTTACCGCGCCGATGCCGTCGTTCGGCGCGCGCCGTCGTTGCAAGCGCATCCGCTCACTGGACGCGCTGCGGTCGGGCTGCATCCGGACGATGCGCTCGCGCTCGGGTTGTCGGCGGACGCGCAGGCGAAGGTCTCGGCCGACGGCGTCGAAGCCACGTTGCCCGTCATCGTCACGCGCGCCGTGCCGCGCGGATCGGCGTGGATAGAATCGACATGGTCCGAAACCGCGGCGTTGCCGCCGATGGGTTCGGTCGTCATCGTGGCGAGGTCATCGGCGTGATCGTGTCTTTCCACGACTGGTTGTCGGATTTCGGCGTGATCGGACTGTTGATCTGGCTGGTCATCTGCATCTTGTGCATCGCCGTGCCGGTGATTCTCGCCGTCGCGCTGTATGTCTGGTGGGAACGCAAAGTGCTCGGCTGGATGCACGTGCGCATGGGACCGAACAGCGTCGGTCCCGCCGGATTGGCGCAAACGTTTGCCGATGTATTCAAGCTGCTGTTCAAGGAATACTTGGTCCCATCGCAGTCGAGCAGGCTGCTCTTCATCATCGCGCCGCTGATCGCCCTCGTGCCGGCTTTTGCCGCGTGGTCGGTGATTCCGTTTTCGCAGAAAGCCGTGCTCGCCGATATCAATGCAGGCTTGCTTTATCTGCTTGCGATGACGTCGATGGGCGTGTACGGCATCATTCTCGCCGGCTGGTCGTCGAATTCGAAATATGCGTTTCTCGGCGCGATGCGTTCGGCGGCGCAAGTCGTCAGCTACGAAATCGCCATGGGCATTTCGCTCGTCGGCGTGCTGATTTGCGCGGGCAGTTTGAATCTGTCCGACATCGTGCGCGCGCAAACGGTTCACGGCGCGGCGAGTTGGTTCTTCATTCCGTTGCTGCCGATGTTCGTCATCTATTTCGTCTCCGGCGTTGCGGAAACCAATCGCGCGCCGTTCGATGTCGCCGAAGGCGAATCGGAAATCGTCGCCGGTTTCCACGTCGAATATTCCGGCGCGCCGTTCGCGGTGTTCTTCCTCACCGAATACGCGAACATGATTTTGATTTCTTTCCTCGCCGCCACGCTGTTCCTCGGCGGCTGGGGCGCGCCGTTGCCCGAATCGTGGAACGTGCCGCTGTTGAGCACACCGAGTTGGGTGTGGCTGTTCATAAAGGTGTTCATTTTCGCGTTTTTCTACCTCTGGTTCCGCGCTGCGTTTCCGCGCTACCGCTACGATCAGATCATGCGTCTGGGCTGGAAAGTGTTCATCCCGCTCGGACTTTTCTGGCTCTTCGTGACCGGTTGCATGGCGTATTACGGCATCGTCGGTCCCGGCACGATGGCGACGGGAGCAAGCGCATGAACCGCGTCGCGAATTACTTCAAGAGTCTGCTGCTGATCGAGCTGTTCAAGGGCCTCGGGCTGACCATGAAGTACATGTGGAAAAAGAAATACACGATGCGCTATCCGATGGAGAAGATTCCGCAGTCGAATCGTTTCCGCGGATTGCACGCGCTGCGCCGTTATCCGAATGGCGAAGAACGCTGCATCGCGTGCAAATTGTGCGAAGCAGTGTGCCCGGCACTGGCGATCACGATCGACTCGGAGCAGCGCGCGGACGGCACGCGCCGCACGACGCGCTATGACATCGATCTGTTCAAATGCATTTATTGCGGCTTCTGCGAGGAAAGCTGTCCGGTCGATTCCATCGTGGAGACGAACATCCACGAATATCACTTCGAGAAACGCGGCGAAAATATCGTCGACAAACAGCAACTGCTCGCCATCGGCGACCGGTTCGAATCATTGATAGCGGCAGCGCGCGCGCAAGACGCGCCGTACCGCTGAAGGACACGCGATGGATCTGCCCTGGACATTGATTCTGTTCTACGCCTTCGCCACCGTGCTGGTGGCGTCGGCGGTCGGCGTGATCAGCGTGAAGAATTCCGTGCACGCCGCGTTGCTGCTCGTGCTGTGCTTCTTCACGACGGCGGCGTTGTGGCTGTTGCTGCAGGCGGAGTTTCTGGCCGTCGCGCTCGTGCTCGTCTACGTCGGCGCGGTCATGGTGCTGTTCCTGTTCGTGGTGATGATGCTGGATGTCAAAGTCGAACCGTTGCGCGAAGGATTTATCCGCTATCTGCCGGTCGGGTTGCTCGTGGCCGTCGTCATGCTCGTCGAAATGCTGGCGTTGATGGGCGTCAAGTCGATGTC
>DATAVJ010000087.1:0-16546 GCA_036267795.1 Rudaea sp. | reverse complement strand
CGAAGATTCTTGAAGTCACGCTGTCCGGCGATCTGGAGTTCGGGGTGCAGTGGTGGTTGGCGGGATTGATAAACAACACCACCTCAACGAACAATTCGGCAACGGGTTATAACTACGGCCCAGGCTTCCAAGGCAACGCAGGTGACCGTCATCGGGCAGCTATTGGCGGAACCGGCGGTTTGCCGCCGACGAGTGGTCAGGGATTCTTTTACTCATTCTTGAACAAAAACTTCCAGGTTGCATTGGACACGCTGCAAACAAGTGGCCAGACCAAGATTTTGTCGGCACCGTCGCTAGTAGTAATGAACAACCAGCAGGCGCAGATCACGGTGGGAACTCAGGTACCTATCATTTCCCAATCAATTATCGGCGTTGGCGTCACGAGCGACACCAATTCGCTCACCAATACGGGTATCGGCCAGGCGTCTTACATCAGCACGGGCGTGACGCTGCAAATAACCCCGCGCGTGAATCCCGGCGGCCTCGTTTATATGGACGTAAGCCAAGAGGACAGCGTTCCCGGTGCCGCGGTGGGCAATAACCCGAATCCGCCGATCAGTCAACGCAACCTGCAAACCGAAGTTGCCGTGCAAAGCGGTCAGACCGTGTTATTGGGCGGCATTATTCAGGACCACACCAGCGACTCGAAGACCGGCGTGCCGCTGCTGAGCAGCATTCCTCTCCTCGGAAGTCTGTTCGGCAATACGTCCAAGACTCACGATAGGACAGAATTGATTGTCCTCATTACGCCACGCGTCATCGTCAGCTCCGAGGACGCTCGCGAAATGACGGAAGAATACGAAAAGAAATTCGAGTCGCTCACGCCGATCAAGACGTCCGCGCCGCCGCCTGCGACCGTGGCGCAACCGATCGCCGTGCCGGAGCCGGCACCCATCACGCCGCCAACGCCGCTGCCCGAACCTCAATTGCCGAATAATCTGAAGGATCGTCCGAATGGAAATTAAAAAAGTATACTTTGCGCAAATTTTCGCAATGTTGTCGCTTGGCGTCATCGCGGGTTGCGCAACGACCACGGCGGTAAAACCACAGGCCGGCGCAACGGCGCAAGAGCGTGCCGTCCAGCGCTGGAACTACTTGATCGCCCATCGCGCCGAAAAAGCGTACGACTATCTCTCACCGGGTTACCGCGCCACAAAATCGCGCGACGACTACGCCAGCGAAATGAATGGACGCGGCATGCATTGGCTGAGCGTGACGCCCAATTCCGCCGAATGCGAAGCCGATACCTGCAAAGTGCGTCTCATCGTCAATATCGAGATCGACATGACGGGCGCAGCCGGGCACGTCAAGTCCATATCGCCCGTCGTCGAAACATGGATCAAGGAAAGCGGGAATTGGTACTATCTGCCCGAGGCGACGCGATCACCGAAGCTGGAAAAAAGCTCAAAACCCTAAGATTTCCTTGTATTTGCGTTGGGATTGCATTGCCTTTGCGTTTGTCTTAGGATAGATTCGCTGTTGCCCACCCTGTTTACAGTGGCGTAGGGGTTGTATGACTTGCCCGGACAGGTTGGCGAAAAAGCAAAAAAGCCCTGTGGTCAAATTAGGAGTGTTGTAATGAACAGAAATAGCTTGACGACTGCCGTCATCGCTGGCATCGCCGGCGTTGCGGGCATCGCCAACATGGCGAGTGCCGTCAACCTGAACCCCGATGGTCTCGGTCAGGTTCTTCTCTACCCGTATTACACCGTCAATGGCGGACAGCAGACATTGTTGTCTGTGGTCAACACCGCCGCTGTCGGCAAAGCGGTCAAAGTCCGCTTCCTTGAAGGCTATAACAGCCGCGAAGTCCTCGACTTCAACTTGTTCCTCTCTCCGTTCGACGTTTGGACTGCCGACGTGTTCGCGCTCTCCGATCTTTCGTCCGGTCTGGGAACTGGCGCCGGCATCACCACCAGCGACAACAGCTGTACTGCTCCGGTGTTGAAAGAAAGCACCTCCGGCGTGACGAACTACGTTGCGTTCCGTACCTTCACATTCTCAGGCACCAACAGCGATACGGGTCCGACAGATGCGTCGCGTACGCGTGAAGGCCATTTCGAAATGATCTCGATGGCTGATATCGTGACCGACAGCGATCTGTCTGTCGATACGACACACGTCAACGGCGTGCCGCCAGGTTGCGGCACGTTCGCTAACGGCGCAGAAACGCCGGCCGAACGAGACTTCGAGGCTGGCGAAGCGTTTGTTGCTCCGACTTCCGGCCTGTTCGGTTCCGCCGAAGTGGTCAACACGTCGAACGGTACGTACTACTCGTATAACGCAGATGCTCTGGATGGCTTCACCGCCGTTGCACTGGCGACGCCGACCAGCTCGCTGACGCCGAGCTTGGGCCAGGTCAATCCTCCGACCTCCTATGTGTTCGACGATGGCATCTTGGTGACGTCTTCGTGGACGACCACCTCTGAAGCGATCGACGCGGTCAGTTCCGTGTTCATGGCTTCGAATGTCTATAACGAATACGCAGCGAGCGCCGCAGGCAATGGTACGGATTGGGTTCTCACCTTCCCGACCAAGCGCTTCTATGTGGATTCGTCTATTACATTGACCAGCAGCCCCATCTTGCCGTTTGAAGAGGAATTTGGCGCAAATGAGGACGGCCTGTCTTGCACAGTGGTGGGCATCGTCAATTACGATCGTGAAGAAAACACGCTGGCAGCTACGGGTTGCGGATTCTCTCCGTGTCCCCCAGGCCAGCCGCCTTCTTCGATCTGTCACGAAACGAACGTCATTACGTTCAATGCCAACAGCACGACGAACAGCGTTCTTAGCTCCACGCTGACCTCGAACATCGTGCCGATCGGCTCCGCTGGCTGGGCGGCGCTTAACTTGAATCCGAATCCGGGCGTAAGTCCAGATGATATCTTCAACGTCGTTGGTGGTCCGCATAATCTGCGCCTCGCAACTAACGGAAACGAGTTCCATGGCTTGCCGGTCACGGGCTTCCAGGCGACGAATTTTGTCGTCGGCGGCAGCACCAGCATTCTTGCGAACTACAGCAGCGTAAATCGCCATCGCATTTCGCGTTCTTGCACGAATGCAGGCGGCGGCTGTTCCTGATCGTAATATGTGTGAAGTTTGAAAAAGAGGGACCCGTTCAGGGTCCCTCTTTTTTTGGAAAGGTGTCGCACGAAGAATTCAACAACGTTTATTTGTGCTGATTAGTGATTCTTTAATGTAAATCTTGCGTGCGCCTCACGGAACTTTTCCTACAATTTTCGGTTGCTACTGTCCTTGAGAAACTGTGTATGAAACCAATTATTATTTTCTTCGCCGCTTTCGTTTCTGCGCCTGTCATGGCGCAGACGACAACGCTCGACATCACTGTGCCTGGCACCGGGAACCCTGTGTGTTCATACATAACCGGTCCGGTCACTAACGGAACAACGTCGGGTCATTTGCAAGCGACCGCGACGAGTTCCAGCGGTGCCGGCTGCGGAACAGGTAGCTCGGGTGATGTTACTTTCGGACCCGCATTGCCGCTCAGCCCTCAAACGACGACGGTCCAAAGCGGAAACGCTGTAAGTTATTCGTTCGAGGCACTGAATGCGACCACGTGCACGGCAGCGATTACGGGTGCCGCATCGGGATCATTCACCGGCGGAAGCACTCTGTGCAGCGGGACGGGTGCATCCACATGCAACAACCGGTTGGTCACGGCGTCCGCATCATTTACCAACACCGGGTCTTCCAACGTTGCAGATACGGTTACTCTTACCTGCACCGGTGCCGCCGGTCAGGCACAAAGTATCGCGAACGTGACGGTTCAGCCTGTCGGGCTTCCGCCGCCGCCGGGAAGCTGCGCAAGAGTGATTCCCGGAGATGGCACTTCTGGAGTGCACTCCTTCACAAGTCAAGGTACTACAGGCATAAAGGTAGGCGGCGATCAGCACACAATCACGGCCGACATGAGCCAATTTGCATCCGTGTTCGGAAGCTTCCCTGGTCGAAACGGTGATATCGCGTACGACAATCTGCCGATCGGCAATTACATTTCGCTGCAATTTTCGTTGCCTTCAGGGTTTGTCGAAAATGCTCCGACGTTGCCAATACCGTACTACCAATGGCTATTTATGATGGGTGAGACCGGTATGGATACGAAGGTCAGTATGTCGATTAGCACAAGCTGCGGTGACTTCAGTCCAACGACAATTAGCGGTAGTACCGTAGTCAATAACTGCCGCAAAGTTGGACTGAAAGCCGACGGTGGCGTTCAGTTTTTTGCCGAGGGCGATCCGAATTCGCAATGCGTGCTGCAGGACAATGTTACTTATTATCTGAACCTGATCAATGCGAACGTCACGAATGTGACGCCCACGGGTGGCTCTGCGGCAAGCTACCGGGACGGTCCGGGCACGCATTGCGGTGGCAAGACCACCTGCTCGGTGCCTATGATTAACGGGCCACGCGTCACTTACCCGCAATATCCATAGATAGCGATACCACGCACTCGCGCGCCGTTCCGACGGCGCGCATTTTTTTTGAACCTTTTGCTGGTTGATCGGTCTTTTCATGCCGGCGATTTTCGGGAACCTATTGCTGGTCCGTAGAGGAAACGTATGAAACCAAAGACAAGTCGGCTCGGCGCCTATGTTCGTATCTGCGCCATTGCCGGTGTAGCTGCGTTAGGCAGTGCGGCTCACGCAGATGATGTCAAACCTTTAGGGCCCGATATCGTTGCGAGTCAAGGCGGCACCGAAGTCACGTTGCAGGATGTGGATGCCGCCGCAGACAAGATCCCGGAAGGTGATCGCGCCGGGTTTTTCGATAGCCCAAAGCGCATCGAAGGCATCGTCGGTGGCTTGCTTTACCAAAAACAGCTGGCGGCGAAGGCAAGAGCAGAGAATCTTGAGAAAGATCCGCTGGTGCAGCGCGAAATCGCGCAGGCGACCGACGATGTGCTCGCACGTGTGCAATTGGATCGCTATCGCAAAAGCCTGAAATTGCCGGACTTCGAGATGCTGGCAAAAGAATACTACGCGAGCCATAAAGACGAATTCATGAAACCGGGTGATGTCGTCGTGGAACATATACTCGTCTCGACAAAAAACAGGTCCGAAGACGAGGCCAAGGCGCGCATCGGTGAAGTCGAGGCGGCAGCTCGCGCGCATCCGGATCAATTCGACGATCTCGTGGAAAAATATTCCGACGATCCGAGCAAATCGAACAATCACGGACGTATCGCGCATGCTGAATCCGGCAAGATGGCGAAGCAATTCGCGGCGGCATCCAATGCGCTGAAAACGCCCGGCGAAATTTCGCCGGTGGTCAAGACCGATTTCGGATTCCACGTTCTCAAGCTGATCGAAAAGACGCCGGATCGGCAACGCAGTTTCGACGAAATTCACACCGATCTCTTACTAACACTTCGCCGCAACTACCTCGCCACGCAACTGGATCAATATTCCGGTGAAATCCGCGGCAAACCGCTGCAGGCAAATCCTGATCTCGTGGCCTCGTTGCGCACGCGATACGCTGCTCCCGGAAGCACCACGATGCCCGCCGCGCAATCCGAAAGCGCGAAGCCTACTGAAGGTTCCGCGCCCGCACACTGAGCAATCGAACTCAGGACGCGGAACCGATCAGCCGTTTCCGCGTACTTCCCTGGCGAGGTCTGCGATAATTCGCCATCTTCCCCGCCGAGCTTTCTTGATGCCCGCGCTTGGCCTGGCGCTTCATTTCATCCGACGCGAAATTAAAAACCGCTACTTGGGCAGTTTCAGTGGCGGTCTTTGGGCATTGCTGCAGCCGCTCATCCAGCTCGCCGTCTACAGTTTCGTCTTCGTGCGGATATTCAAGGCGCCGCTTCCTGAAGGCAGCACCGTCGGATACGTGCCGTTTCTTTTCTTGGGTTTGTGGCCGTGGAACGCCTTCGCTGAATCGCTATCCCGATCGTGCACCTCCATTCAGGACAATGCTGCGCTGATCGGCAAAGTCGCCATGCCGCGCGAAGTGCTCGTTCTGTCGACTGTTGCGGCGACATTTCTCATCCAAGTTCTCGGATTTATCGCGATCTGCATCGTGCTGCGGCTTGCGGGTATTCCCGTGAATTTACTGCTGCTGCCTTTGGCGATCTTGGAATACATGCAGCTATTCGTATTCGCGCTCGGTTTGGCATTTCTGCTCGCTGCGCTACAGGTTTTCATACGCGATTTCGCGTCGGCGCTGCCCCAATTGCTGATGCTGTGGATGTTCGCGTCGCCGGTATTTTATTCGCGTCAATCGTTGCCGGAACGATATCGCCACTGGATGGACTGGAATCCGTTCACGCATTACACTGAATTCTTCCGCACTATCCTGCTCGGCTGCGGAACATTTTCGATCGTCGAAACCTTGGCATCGCTGGCCGTTGCGTTGCTCATTCTCGCGATCGGATTGGGTGCATTCAGACGCCTGCAATCCCATTTCGAAGACTTCCTGTAGGTGTCGTGAGTGGACGCACGCATTCTCATTGAAGCCCGCGACTTAGGGAAAAAATATCCCAATGTAACGCGCCGCCGCGATCGCATGAATGCGTTAATCGGATTGCTGGCGGGACAGCGAAACATCGCCTCGACGACCGTCTTGAAGAACATCAATCTTCGCGTACATGCGGGCCAGTCGCTCGGCTTGATCGGCGAGAACGGTGCTGGAAAATCCACGCTGCTCAAGCTGATCGTCGGCGTACTGACACCCACCGAAGGCGAAGTGAAGGTTCACGGAAAAATCGGCGCACTGTTGGAATTAGGCGCAGGTTTTCATCCCGATTACACGGGCCGAGAAAATATCGGCCTGTCGGCGGCGCTGTACGGCCTTGGCGCGAAAGAAATTACGGCGAAGACTCAGGACATCATCGATTTTGCCGATATCGGCCGCTACATCGATGAACCTGTCAAACACTATTCGTCCGGCATGATCGTGCGGCTCGGATTTGCCATTGTCGCGACGCTTCGCCCGGACCTGCTGATCACCGACGAAGTTCTTGCTGTAGGCGATGAGGCTTTTCAACGCAAATGCATCAAGTGGATGGAAGACTACGTCGATTCCGGCGGGACGTTGCTGCTGGTGTCGCACAGCATGTATCACGTCCAGAAACTCTGCCGTCAAGCGTGCTGGATAAAGGAAGGCGCGGTTGTCGCGAGCGGCGACGTCTTCGATGTCACGCAAGCTTACCTTGCTTATCAAGAGCGCAAGACAGCAAATCTGGTCGAAGAAACACGCACCAACGTGCGGCTTCAAGGCCAGGAATTTCATTTGGTCGATTTCGCCGTCAACGATCAGTTGGGCGAATTACCTATCGTTATCGAACAGGGAGACGAGCTGCATTTAAGCGTGCGCGTCCATTCGCGCGATGGAAGGGTACCCGTCGTGGGAGTCGGTTTGGCGCGGGCCGACGGCGCTTCCGTGTATGGCGTCACCACCGACATGGATAATGTTTTTCCCTCGCAGGAAAGCAGCAACGTCTTTCGAATAGATGTTCGCTTTACCGACAACCCATTGCTCGCCGGAAGTTATGAGCTGAAAGTGCATGCGATCGATACGGAGGGCATGCGCTTGTTCGACACACTGACCCGATCGCTCACCGTCCGCGGCGAATCGCGCGAATTCGGACTGGTTAAATTGCCGCACGTGTGGGAATCGGTTGCGAAGCCCCTTTCATCGGCTACGAAATCCGCTTCAGGGATCGAATCGTGAACGCGAACGATGCCATGCAGTTCACCGGCGAACGCTTCACCCCCGAATGCGAACGCGAAATCTGGTACGAACATTGGCACCGCTATGTCTTCGCGCACACGTTGGCGCGCGGCAAACGTGTTCTCGATGCCGCCTGCGGTGAAGGATATGGAAGCGCGTTGTTGGCCGACGTGGCATCGAGCGTCGTCGGTGTCGATATTTCCGAAGATGCGATTTCGCACGCGCGATCGCGATACGGAACACGCGCCAATCTGCGCTTCGAGCGCGGCGATTGTACGGCCCTCGATGTGCCGGGCGCGTCGTTCGATGTGATCGTTTCGTTCGAAACGTTGGAACATGTCGCCGCGCAAGAAGCGCTGATCGCGGGTTTCGCGCGCGCGCTGAAGCCTGACGGAATACTCATCGTGTCGTCGCCCGACAAGAAAACCTACAGCGACGATCGCGGATTCTCCAACGAATTTCACGTGCGCGAGCTATACCGCGATGAGCTGGTGAATCTGCTGAGCCCGCAATTTCCATTTGTACGGCTATACGGCCAAAAGTTGCTGTTTCAGTCGGCAATCTGGAATCTCGATGGTCAATCCCGCACCGCCGATGTGGTGACCACCGCCGGCGAAGCTCATTCGACGGAACGCGGCCTGCGCTACGACCCTTTATACTTTATCGCCCTTTGTTCGCGGCGCCTGTTGCCTGACGGCATGGCGGAACTCGCACTGTTCGGCGACCGGGAAGAATCGGTCTACTCGCATTACAATAGCGAGGTGCGGCGAAACATGGCCGCCGGTGCCCGCATCGCCGAACTCGAGCGCGAAAACCAGGCGCTTCGCGCGTCGGTGGGAATCCAGGAAAACACGTCGCCACAGCGCAGCTCGTGGTGGCGGCGGCTCTTCACCCGCGGCGCACGCTGATCGCGCCGCTCAGTACGGAACAGGAAATGGCAAACAGCTTGACGTATCAGGCCAACTTCACGCCGCCGGCGCTGAAGCTCGCGCCCAAACCGGAATCAAACGCGCCGGTGTTCGCGTCGGAAGACGGTCTCGTCTCGTCGTTGTCGAGCCAGGAATGCATTTTCATCGTCAAGCGCACCGGCGATACGCACGTGATGACGTTTCAGGTGCTGCAGGCACTCGATCTCTGCCGCGAGTTCCGGACGCTGGACGAGCACACCACGCGTATTCAAAGCACCATCGCCGGCCTGGTCGGCAAGCGCGACGACGTGCGTCGCGTTCTCGAAAGCCTCATCATGCGCGGCCTGCTGGTGTCCGATCAGGTCTTCATCGATCGCATCACCGCAACGCCGGCGCGCGCCACGGCGGATCTGCGCGCGGTTTTCATACGCGCATGCGACCGTCCGAAATCGCTGAGCCGCCTGTTGCGCTCGCTGACCGACTACGAGCGCACGCATCAGGCGGGACGACGTTACGTCTTGCTGGACGATTCCGGTCTATCCGCGAATATCAACGAACAGCGCGATCTCTTGCGCGAATTCGCCCGCACCACCGGCTGCAAGGCGAGCTATGTCGGCGCCGCCGAGCGCGCCAAATTGATCGAGAAATTCAACAAGGCGCAACCGCACGCCAAATCCGTTATCGCGACGCTGCTCGAACGCAGTGCTCATCCTCACGCGCAACGGTTCGGCGGTGGACGTGGGTGGAATCTGGCCCTTCTGCTCTCGGCCGGTGCGCGCATGTCGTTGCTTGACGACGACCTGACGCTTCCGCTGCGCCGTCCCGACTACGTGCGGGAGGGATTGAATCCGAATCCCGACGCCATCGCATTCGCGCGCTTCCCGGCGAGCATGGACGACGCGTTTGCAGCCGGCGAAGAAATCGCAGTCGATCCATTCGCGTTGCACATGGAAAGTTGCGGACAGAATCTCGGCGCTGTGATCCAGGCGCATTATCCTCTTGATCGCAAATCGTTGCGCGGCATGAATCTGGGCCGGCTCGATACGCTGAATGAATCCTCGCGCATCGTCGCCACTCAGGCAGGCACCTACGGCAGCGCGCGCACGGAAACGGGTTTGTGGCTGTATCAACTCGACGCGGAGAGCCGCGAAGAATTCTGGCGCGATCGCGCGGAGTATCAGCGCAACGCCGAGGCTCAGCATCTGTGGCACACCGTCGCGCAAGCGCGCGTGATGCCGATGGCGAACTTCACGCCATTCATGATCGACAACAGTCAACTGTTGCCGTGTACGAACCCGGTCGGACGCGGCGAAGACGGTTTTGCCGGTGCGCTCATGCGGTTCTGCCATCCGGACACGCTCACGCTGGATTTGCCCGAATCGATCGGCCATGTCCAGGAAAGTCCCCGCAAGCGTTCCGACAAAACGATGTCGGCGTTCCTGCCGCGCGTCAATCATTTCATGCGCGATTTCGTGTCGCGCCAGTTCGGATTGTTCCATGCGGCCGATCCCGCACAACGCTCTGTCCTGCTGGCCGACGTAATGCGCGATCTCGCTCAGGCCAGCGACGCCTCTCGCATCATGCGCCTGCGCGAATACCTGAGTTACGTGCACGCCGACATCATCGACCGCGTTCAACATCAAGTCGAAGGCGCGCAGGAAGCGCCCGTGTACTGGCAAGCCGATGCGCGCGCGATCGTGCAGGCCAACGCGCGCGAATTGCTGGCGAAGTCGCCGCCGCGCCTCGGCGATTGGCCCGAGGATCTGGACGAATCCGGATGCGCGCGTGCATTGAGCGCCGAACTCGAGACGCTCGCCGATGCGTGCGAACACTGGCCCGCGCTGTGGCATCACGCGGCGGAGCAGGGCGAAAAACTGCTTTCGACGGTCTGATCGTCGCGCGCCGCCGCGATCGGCAACTTTGTGAATGCGCCACTTGCTGAATTGACTAGTGTCGTCATCGTAGCCGCGGATAGCGGTAACGACCTTGCGACCTGCGTCGAGCGCGTCGCCGCAAGTACGGTGTCCGTGGAAATCATCGTCAGCGACAATCATTCGACCGATGGTTCCATCGATGCAATTCAAGCGCGCTGGAAAGATGACGATCGCGTACGGATTCTCCGCAACGGTTCAAATCTTGGATTCGGCACCGCATGCAATCGCGCCGCGGCAATCGCGCGCGGCGACACGTTGCTGATACTCAATCCGGATTGCCGAGTCGATGGCGACACCCTACAACGCTTGCGAAGTGTGCTCATGAGCGATTCGAAAATCGGCGTGGTCGGCGCAACCCTTGTCGACGAACACGGCCGCTACGAACCGGCCAGCCGACGCCGCGATCCGTTCCTGCGCCGCGCGTTAATGACGAAGCTCGGATTGTCGCGTTTCGAATCCAACTCTTCCGCTTTCGATGGCGCAAATAAAGCAGCCGCTGCGACACGCGCCGTTGAAGTTGTCGATGCCGTTTCCGGTGCGTTGATGATGATTCCACGTGCGCTGTTCCAGCGCATCGGCGGATTCGACGAAGGCTATTTCCTGCACTGCGAAGATCTCGATTTGTGCAAACGCGTGCGCGACGCCGGCGCGGCAGTCGTGTGCGCAAACGATGTGCGCGTGATCCACGTCAAAGGCACGTCCAGCCGCGCTCGTCCCGTTTTCGTCGCGCGGCAAAAGCATCGCGGCATGTGGCGCTGGTTCACGAAGTTCGATCCTGCCGCGCGCAATCCGCTGCTACGTGCGTTCGTCTGGTGCGCGCTGTGGGCGCATTTCGCGATGCTGGTTCCGATCTACGTCTTGAAGACAAGACGCAATCAGCGATAACGATTGATCTCGTCGCGCAGCGCGGCGGTTGCAGTGCGCGCGGCATCCGCGAATTCGCTGCCTGAGCTTGCGTACAAGATTGCGCGCGATGAACTGATGATGAGGCCGGCGCCGCGGCTGTTTTTTCCGTTCCCGACGACGGCCGCAACATCACCGCCCTGTGCGCCGACGCCGGGAATCAGCAACGGCACCTCGTCGCCGACTATTTCACGAACCTGCGCCAATTCCTCCGAAAATGTGGCGCCGACGACGAGCGCGCAGTTGCCGTTCTGATTCCATTCGCGCGCGGCGAGCTGCGCGACATGCTGATACAGCGGCCGTCCGCCCACATCGAGTTCCTGCAGATCACGCGCGCCGGGATTCGACGTGTGGCACAGAATGACGACGCCCTTGTCAGCGCGGTCGAGGAACGGTTTCAGCGAATCGCGGCCGAGGTACGGATTCACCGTAACCGCGTCCGCGCCGTAGCGGTCGAAAGCTTCCGACGCGTAATGTTGCGCCGTGCTGCCGATATCGCCGCGCTTGGCATCCAGAATCACCGGCACGTGCGGATGCCGCTCGTGAATGTGTTTGATCAAACGCACCAACGCGTCTTCCGCGCTCTGCGCGGCGAAATGCGCAATTTGCGGTTTGAAGCAGCAGACGAGATCGGCCGTCGCATCGACGATGGCTCGGCAAAATTCGAAAACGTGATCCGGCGACGCGTGCAACGACTCCGGAAAACGAGCGGGTTCCGGATCGAGTCCCACACACACGAGTGAATTATTTTTCGACCACACCGCTGCAAGCTTGTCGACAAATTTCATGGTGACTCCATCACGTTCGTGCGCCGCTTGCGGATCAGCGCGAGATTCTCGCGTATCGCAGAATTCTGCGGCAAGCGTCGCGCGGCCAAACTGAGCAGCTTGTCCGCCCGCTCCAGATGTCCGGCGTGCATATTCGCCATGCCGCACAGATTCAGCGCATTGACGTCGCTCGTCCGCAACGCCAGCGCGCGCTCGAGGCATTCGAGCGCGGCGGGAATATCGCCGCCTTTCAGATATTGCTGCCCCGCGAACAGCAGCGCATCGAAATTGCGCAGCCAGCGCTCGAAAACATTTGCCCATTTCGTCCGGATCTTAACGACGCTTGCGATGCGCTGTTCCGGATCGTCGTTGTTGCCGCCGAGGCCGCAACCCGAATCGCCGGCCTGTGCGTTCCACAGACACGTCGCCTGTTTCACGAAGAGAAATTCCGTGCGCGTAGCGCAATTAACCTGAAAATCGTGATCTTCGTGAACGAGAAAGTCCGGATCGAAACGGGCGCCCTCGTCGATGAGGCTGCGATGGATCAGCGTCGCCGCCACGGTCGCGCGGCTGTGGAAATAGAGTTGCACATGATTGCCTTCGTGGCTGATATGGCCTAGCAGCTTGCCTTTTTTGTCGAGCGCACGCGTGGCGGAAAACACCACGCGCTCCTTGCGCGCACGCGGCGCGGCGAGCAGTCCCTCGATGTGTTTGGGAAGAAACTCGTCGTCGTCGTCGAGAAAGCCGATCCATTCTCCTTGCGCGGCTTCCAAGCCGGCATTCGCCGCTTCGGGCCGCGGCAAACGGCGATGCGCATTGATCAGCCGCACCGGTCTGCCCAGCAATGTTTCGACGAGCGAGCGATGCGAATCGCCGCACGCCGCGACGACGACGATCTCGATATTCCGGTATGTCTGTTGCGCCGCCGAATGCATCGCGCGCTTGAGCGTCGGCCGATTCATGCTGCGGATGACGATCGACACGAGCGGCACGCCCGGATCATTGATGATGGTCGGCTCTGGCGTTCGCTTCAGCAATTTGTCGACGGACCACATAGTCAACCGGTCCGTTTTTTCGCGTGAGTCGATTCGACATTCGCGCGCAACGCCGCCATCCGCGCCATGCGTTTCGATACGAGCAGCGTGTCGCCGGCGCTCATGTCACCTTGGCGCGCTCGCCGTCACGCGAGCTTGCGATACTTGATGCGATGCGGCTTCGCGGCTTCCTCGCCCAGTCGCGCCTTCTTGTCGGCTTCGTATTCCTGATAGTTGCCGGGGAAGAACTCCACATGCGAATCGCCTTCGAACGCGAGGATGTGTGTTGCGATGCGATCGAGGAACCAGCGATCGTGGGAGATCACCATCGCGCAACCGGGGAATTCGAGCAGCGCTTCTTCGAGAGCGCGCAGCGTTTCGATGTCAAGATCGTTCGACGGCTCGTCGAGCAGCAACACGTTGCCGCCGGTCAGCAGCGTCTTCGCGAGATGCAAACGTCCGCGTTCGCCGCCAGAAAGTTGCCCGACGATTTTCTGCTGATCCGATCCCTTGAAATTGAAACGGCCGATGTACGCGCGCGATTGCGTTTCGTACTTGCCGATGGTGATGATGTCGCGTCCGCCGGAAATTTCCTGCCAGACGTTCTTCGACCCGTCGAGCGCATCGCGCGACTGATCGACATACGCCATCTGCACCGTCTTGCCCATCGTGATTTCGCCGGAGTCGGGTTTTTCCTGACCGGTGATCAAGCGGAACAGCGTCGACTTGCCCGCGCCGTTCGGTCCGATGATGCCGATGATCGCGCCCGGCGGAACCTTGAACGACAAATTATCGATCAGCAGCCGATCGCCGAATGCCTTCGAGACATTCTTGAATTCGATGACGGAATCGCCCAGCCGCTCGCCGGGCGGAATATAGATTTCGTTGGTTTCGTTGCGCTTCTGATATTCGACCGAATTCAATTCCTCGAAACGATTCAGACGCGCCTTGCCTTTCGACTGACGGCCCTTCGATCCCTGACGCACCCATTCCAGTTCACGCTGAATTGCCTTGCGTCGCGCCTTCTCGCCGGATTCTTCCTGTTTGAGACGCTCGTCTTTCTGCTCCAGCCACGACGAGTAATTGCCTTTCCACGGAATGCCGCGGCCGCGGTCGAGTTCGAGAATCCATTCGGCTGCATTGTCGAGAAAATAGCGATCATGCGTCACCGCAACGACGGTGCCGGGAAATTTCTGCAGGAACTGTTCGAGCCATTCGACGGATTCGGCATCCAGATGGTTGGTCGGTTCGTCGAGCAGCAGCATGTCGGGTTTCGACAACAACAATCGGCACAACGCGACGCGGCGTTTCTCGCCGCCGGACAACGTTTTGATTTTCGCATCCCACGGCGGCAGACGCAGGGCGTCGGCGGCCACTTCCAGCGTGCGGTCGAGCGCGTGACCGTCGTTCGCGGCGATGATCGCTTCCAGTCGCGCCTGGTCGGCGGCGAGCTTGTCGAAATTCGCGCCCTCTTCGGCGTACGCTGCGTAGACCGCGTCGAGCTGCGCCTGCGCGTCGGTGATTTCCGATACGCCTTCCTCCACGCTTTCGCGCACCGTCTTTTCCGGGTCGAGCTGCGGTTCCTGCGCCAGATAGCCGATTTTGATGCCCGGCTGCGGCCGCGCTTCGCCATTGAACTCGGTGTCCACGCCGGCCATGATGCGCAGCACGGTCGATTTACCGGCGCCGTTCAGGCCCAGCAGGCCGATTTTCGCGCCGGGAAAAAACGACAGCGAGATATCCTTGATGATCTCGCGTTTCGGGGGCACGACTTTGCTCACCCCGATCATGGTGTAGATATATTGCATCGATTGCTCCGAGATGGCGGCGGAGCCAGTGCCCGCCGCGAAGA
Source organism: Rudaea sp. (assembly GCA_036267795.1). GTDB lineage: Bacteria > Pseudomonadota > Gammaproteobacteria > Xanthomonadales > Rhodanobacteraceae > Rudaea. The sequence continues at coordinate 1,453 of DATAVJ010000087.1, read as the reverse complement.
TGGACAATTATCGCCGAAGCGGCGTCGCGATGCCATTGTGCAGGCGTTGGAACCGGTCAAAAATCGGTACCATTCCACGGTATGGCCGCCTCGAACCTCGCAACGTTGCACGATGCCCTGCACGCCGCACTGGCGCTGCAACAGCGCGGCGATTTGGTGGCGGCGGAAACGGCCTATCGCGAGTTGCTCGATCGTTTTGGTCCGAATCCGGATGCTGAGCACATGCTTGCGCTCACGCTGCACGCGGCGGGGCGCAGCGAAGAAGCGCTGTCATGGTTCGAGCACGCCGAGCGATCGCGTGGCGGAGCGATACTGTGGAACAACCACGCGGCGGCGCTGTTGGCCGTCGGTCGCGTCCGCGAAGCGGCCGATCTCGCGCGGCGTGCAACGACCGCCGAGCCGCGTCACGCGGGTGCGTGGCTGAATCTGGGGCTGGCGCTCGATGTCGAAGGCGATTTCGATGCGGCGATGTCGGCGTTCGACCGCGCTGCCGAGCTGGCTCCCGATGACGCCGCTGCTCGCCGCGCGATTCACGCACGCGCCGTGGCGCTCGATTCCCGCAACCGGCGAGCCGTTGTCGAGTCGGCGCGCTTTCGCATCGAACGCGGCGAGTGCGATGCGGGTCTGGCGATCTTGCGCGAGTGGCTGGATGCACATCCCGACAATGCGGTAGCGTCAACGTACTTCGTCGCCTGCAACTACAGCGAAGCGATGACGCCTGCCGCCGTTCTGGCTGCGCATCGCCGGATTCCCCTTGAGTGCAAACAGATGCCGACATCGCCAGAACGGATTCGCCATGCACCGCGTTCCGGTTCACTGCGAATCGGCTGGATCAAGGACGGTTTCGGCGCGGACTTGTCCGCTATTTTTTTGGCGGACGTCATGCGTGCGTTTCCGCGCGTCGCGCCGGATGTCGAACACGTGCTCTATGCCGTCGGGGGCAATCGCCGCGCGTCGCCGAAAGGTGCGGAATGGAGCGCCGCGCAGCATGACGTAAGCGGTCTCGACGACCGTCGTTTGCTCGATCGGATTGCCGATGACGGTATCGATGTCCTCGTCGACATGATGGGCCGCACCACGGGCAATCGCGCCTGCGTCTTCGCGGCGCGTGCGGCGCCTGTGCAGGTGGGCTGGCTCGACGCGTTCTATACGAGCGGTATCGCGGCGATGGACTATCTCGTGACCGATCCCTGGCTCAGCCCACCCGGCGCGGAGCGGGATTTCACCGAACGGCTATTGCGCCTTCCGCACGGACGTCTCGCCTACAAACCGCCGCCAGCCGCGATGACCGATGTCGAAGCAGCCAGACAGCGCCGGTTCGTCTCGCTCAATCGGTTTTCCAAATTGAACGATCGCGTTATAGACGTCTGGGCGTCCATCTTGCGTGAGCTTCCCGAGTGGACGATTTTGCTCAAGGCGCGTGGACGAGACGACGATCTCGCCGCGCATTTGC
>DATAVJ010000086.1:0-45991 GCA_036267795.1 Rudaea sp. | reverse complement strand
CGAACAGCGGCATGAAAAACTTCCCATGCGGAAGATCGAGATTCACGATCAACGAATCGTCCACCTCCGGCAAGGTGGCGAGCGAGCGATAGATTTCCGCCGTGCCGATGCGCACGCCGCCGGGATTCAGCACGGCATCGGAACGGCCGTAGATGACAATGCCATCGTGCTCGGTGAGCATGGCGTGATCGCCGTGCGCCCACACATCGGGAAATTTGGAAAAGTACGCATTGTGGTATTTTTCGTCTTTCGGATCGTTCCAGAATCCGACCGGCATGCTCGGAAACGGCGCAACGCAAACGAGTTCGCCTTTTTCCTCCTGCACCGATTCGCCGGACTCGTTGAAGATTTCCACAGCCAATCCGAGTCCGCGGCATTGCAACTCGCCGCGGTACACCGGCAGCAGCGGACAGCCGAGCGCGAAGCACGAAATGATGTCGGTGCCGCCGGAAATCGACGACAGCATCAGGCGATCTTTCACGTCGCGGTACACATAATCGAAACTTTCGTCCGCCAACGGCGAGCCGGTGGAGAGAATCGTCTTCAGTGCGAGCAGTTTGTGCGACTGGCGCGGCTTGATGCCGGCTTTTTCGATGGCCGAAATCCACTTCGCGCTGGTGCCGAGGATCGTGACGCCGACGTCGTCGACGAGATCCCACAACACGTTGCCGTCGGGATGAAAGGGCGAGCCGTCATACAGCACGACGGTCGCGCCGACAGCCAGGCTCGACACCAGCCAGTTCCACATCATCCAGCCGCACGTGGTGTAGTAGACGATCTTGTCTTCACGCTTCAAATCGGTGTGCAGCACCAGTTCTTTCAGGTGCTGAATGAGCGTGCCGCCGGCGCCGTGGACGATGCATTTCGGCACGCCCGTGGTGCCGGACGAATACATGATGTAAAGCGGATGATCGAAGGTCGTCGGCGTGAATTCGATCGGGTGGTTTTCCGTACCGGTAAAGTCGGTCCACGACACCGCATTCTTGATATCGGTGAGTTTCAGCGGATCGCCGCTGTACGCGATCACCACCACTTTTTCGACGTTCGGGATCTGTTTCAGCACATCGCCGATCTTGGCAAGACAATCGAATTTCTTGCCGCCGTAACCGTATTTGTCGGCGGTGAAGAGCACCTTCGGTTCGATCTGGCCGAACCGATCGACGACGCCCTGCGTTCCGAAATCCGGGGAGCATGACGACCAGACCGCGCCGATGGATGCCGTCGCCAGCATGGCGATGACGGCTTCGGGAATGTTCGGCAGAAATCCGGCGACACGATCGCCGATGCCGACGCCGGTGGCGCGCAGCGCGTGCGCGAGCTTGCCCACTTCGTCATGCAATTCGGCGTAGGTGAATTCGCGGTCGGTTCCCCATTCGTTGCGCGCGACGATGGCGATGCGATCGTCTTTGAACCGCAAGAGGTTCTGCGCGAAGTTCAGGCGGACATTCGGAAACCATTGTGCGCCCGGCATCTTGTCGCCGCCGACGAGCACGTCGTCAAAATCGCCTGTCGCGCGGATTCCGCAGAATTCCCACACGAGCTGCCAGAATTTTTTCGGCTGGCGAATCGAAAAATCGTAAAGCGGCGCATAGCGGCGGATGTCTTCATTGCCGGTCTGTTCGCGCACGAAGCGCATGAAACGGTTGATGTTGGCGCGTTCGATGCGCTCGTTGCCGGGTTCCCAGATTGGCCTGATCAATTCCATGCGTGCGTCCGTTGCTTGCATCAGCCCAGGGCTTGTTCCAATTCCGGAATGATCTTGAACAGATCGCCGACCAATCCGAAGTCCGCCACGTCGAAGATCGGCGCTTCGCCGTCCTTGTTGATCGCGACGATGGTACCGGCGTCCTTGATGCCGGTGAGATGCTGGATCGCGCCGGAAATTCCGATCGCCATGTACAGTTCCGGCGCGATGATTTTGCCGGTCTGGCCGACTTGCAAGTCGCTCGGCACGTAGCCCGCGTCGACGGCTGCGCGCGATGCGCCGACGGCAGCGCCGAGTTTGTCGGCGAGTTTGAAAATGACAGCGAAATTTTCCGCGGAACCGACGCCGCGTCCGCCGGACACGACGCGCGCGGCGCCTTGCAAGTCGGGACGATCGCTCTTGCCCTGCGCAAGTTCGACGAAACGCGTGTGTGTCGGCAGTTCGACAGAAACGGTCGCGGCTTCAACGGGCGCGTTGCCGCCGTTTGCCGCTGCGGCGTACGACGCTGTGCGCACCGTCGCGACTAGCATTTTATCTTCCGGCGCCTGTACCGTAATGATGGCGTTGCCGGCATAGATCGGCCGCTGAAATGCGTAGGCGCTTTCCACTTTCATGATGTCCGAGACCTGCGCCACGCCAAGCAGCGCGGCGACGCGCGGTGCGACGTCTTTGCCGAAGGTGGTCGATGGCGCGAGAACGTGCGTGTAATCCTTCTTCGCGATTTCGACGATCTGCGGCGCATAGATGGCGGCAAGCGCGTGCGCATTCGCGGCGTTCGTCACCGTGATCACTTTGCCGACGCCATCGATTTTCGCGGCTTCGGCGGCGATGGCGTCCGGTGCGTCGGCGAGCACGAGGATGTCGATCGAATCGGGTTTTATGTCGCGGGCGCACGTCACGCAGCGCGCGGTGGACGAATTGAGTTTGCCGTTGAGATGTTCGGCGATGATGAGAATCTTGGGCATTGCGTCACTCCGTTTGTCATTCCCGCGAAAGCGCGAATCCAGTGCCTTCGCTATTCGTTCAAGAGTCGCTGGGTTCCCGCTTTCACGGGGACGACGAGCGTTAGAGCAGTCCTTTCGTCTTCAGCGCGGCGATCAATTCCGCCGCGTCTTTCACCATGACCCCTTTACTGCGTTTGGCGGGCGGCGCGTAGGTGGTCGTCTTCAAATGATCGCCGGATTCGACGCCGAGCGAGGCGAACTCGATGGTTTCCATCGGTTTGGATTTCGCCTTCATGATGTCCGGCAGCTTGATGAAGCGCGGTTCGTTGAGGCGCAGGTCGGTGGTGATGACGGCGGGCAGGTCGACTTCGATCGTTTCCAGTCCAGCGTCGACTTCGCGGGTGACTTTCGCTGCGTTGTTCGCGATCTCGATCTTCGATGCGAATGTCGCCTGCGGCCGGTCCCAAAGGGCGGCGAGCATCTGGCCGGTCTGATTGTTGTCGTCATCGATGGCCTGTTTGCCGAGGATGACGATGTGCGGCTGTTCTTTTTCGATGAGTTTGAGGAGCGTGCGCGCGGCGGTCAGCGGCTGCACGGCATCGTTGGTAACGACATGGATGGCGCGGTTGGCGCCCATGGCCAGACCGTTGCGCAGATGCGCTTGCGCGTCCGGCGGACCGATCGTGGCGACGATGACTTCGGTGGCGATGCCTTTTTCGCGCAGACGCAGCGCTTCTTCGAGCGCGATGTCGTCGAACGGATTCGCCGAAAGCTTTACGCCTTCAGTGACGACGCCGGAGCCATCCGGTTTCACCTGCACGCGCACGTTGTAATCCACGACGCGCTTGTACCCCACCAGAATTTTCATCGGCCGAATCCGCTCGAATGCCCGCCGGACGGCGGAAAGAGACGCGAATTCTACCGCGACGGCGAGGCGGCGAACAAAAAAAGGGCCGCTTGCGCGGCCCATGTGGGGAAATATCGTTTCGATCAGCCGCCGTTGGACGGCTGTTTAGCGTGTGCCCAATGGTGCGCAGGCATTTCGCTGGCATCGATGAAGCCGTCGCCGTTCGTGTCGAGCTTGGCGAAACGGGCTTTCGCCGCGGTGATGTACTCGGCCTGCGAGACGGTACCGTCGCCGTCGGCATCCATCCGTTTCACTTCATTCGAAGCAGTGCGTTGTTCGTGCCGGACCATGCGGGGGGACGACGCGATCTGGTCCGTACCGATTTCGCCGCTGCCGTTGGTGTCGATCTTGTTGAAGTGCGCGGCGGCGGCGGCGATGTATTCGTCCTGCGTCACGACACCGTCGTGGTTCGCATCGATCGTCTCGAAATATTTCTGCGCGAACTCTGCGCGCTTTTGTTGGATGCCGGTCTGCTGGCCGTCCGGATTCTCGCTTTGCGCGAACTTGGCGTGCGCATGCAGATGCGGCGCCGTCAGTTCATCCGGCGTCAGCTTTCCGTCGCCGCGCGTATCCATGCGCGCGAAGCGTTGCTTGGCCTTGGCGATGAAATCGTCTTCCGAGACGAATCCTTTGCCGTCGGCATCCATGTGCTTGACGATGAAGCCCGCGATTTTCTGATCGCGTTGCAGTGTCGCCGGAGCGGCGGCGATGTCTTCGGCCGAGATCGCACCTTTGTTCTGGGTATCGATGCCTTTGAAGCGCGCTTGCGCGGCGGCGACGTATTCATCGAGCGATATGCGGCCATCGCCGTTCGTATCCATTTTTTTCAACATCAGCTGATAGAACGACGGCCGCTCCGCGGCAGCGCTTTGCGGTGCGGCCGTTTGAGCCAGCGCGCCAACCGAAAGTGCCGTGACGGGAAGCGCCATCAACACAGAACGCGCGATAGTGCGGAACATAGAACCTCCGAGAAATGGGTGTGGCGGAAGCCACGCTCACAATAACGCCCGAGACCCGAAGTTGTTTACGCGAGCGCCGTAAATGCGGGCAAAAGAACGTAACCGAGACGTAAACAATCGCAAACGGTTAGCGGGGAACTTTCAGAATCGCCTCGGCAAAGCGGTCGGCTGCGCCGGTGTCGAATGCGAAAAACAGCGACGGTTCGGTCAATTCGAGTTCCAGCAACGCGGGCGCGCCGCTTGGGTCCTGAATGAGATCGACGCGGGCGTAGAGCAACGGTTTGTCGAACGGAATTGCCGACAGCGTTTTTTCCGCAAGCCCGATCTCTTCGGGATTCGGCTGCCGCGCGCTGATGTGCTCGGCTGCAAACAGCGCGCGCGTGGGACCTTCGTTCGGCCGCAGCAACGGACCTTTGCGAATGGCGTGACTGAATGTTCCGGCGAAGAAAATCAGCGCCGTTTCGCCGTGCTCGTCGACGCGGTCGAAATACGGTTGCAGCAACACGCTGCGGCGGTCGTCGAGCAGCCGTTGCACATGCTCGATCGATGCGTCGATTTGATGCCGGTTATAACGCTGGGCATCGCGCGAACCGGCGCCGACGGACGGCTTGACGACAAATTCCGCGTCGGCGTATGCCGTCAGGAATTTCCGCACGCCATCGCTCGCGTCGTGATCGGGCTCGACAAAAACACTCGGCACCGTGGTTACGCCGGCTGTCGCGAGATCGTGCAGATAATGCTTGTCGGTGTTCCACCGCACGACGGCGAGCGGATTCAGCAAATGCGTGATCGCGGATACGCGCGTCACCCAATCGAGGAATTCCGGCAAGCGCTGCGAGTAGTCCCAGGTCGAACGCAACAACGCGATATCGAACGTGTCCCATGGCGCATCCGCGTCGTCCCACTCCACGCGCGCGACGTCGGCACCTTTGCTTTTCAGTGCGAATTCCAATGGGACGAGATCGTCGTCGAGATTGCGTGCGGCTTTGGCGGTGACGAGGGCAATACGGGGCGCAGTCATCGTTGGTTTCCGGAAAAAGACAGACATCGTAGCGAACCGATTCGCGGGAAGCACTTCCTGGCGCGTCGCACTGAGGAATCTACTGACGGATGATCTCCCAGCCCATCTCACACAAACGAAGGGGCGGGGGGCGTTTCGCCGCAATTCATTTTGGTGTTCGTACCCTGTCGTCACGAGGGTGGGCAAACTGCCTTTTGTCTCGGGTTAAGGGAATAGACCAAGGAGAAAGCTATGAACATGAAAATTACTGTGCTGTGCGCGGCGTTGGGTGTCGGAGCAAGCATGTCCCCAGGAATCAGCAGCGCGCGTGCGTTCGTCGATATCGACGTCGCACCACCGGCTGCTCGCGTGGAAGTGGCCCCCGCGCCGCGGGCGGGCTACATTTGGGCGCCGGGTTATTGGAACTGGGAAGGTCATCGCCACGTATGGGTCGGCGGCCGCTGGATGCACGAACGGCACGGCCATCATTGGGTCAACGACAACTGGGAACAGCGCAACGGCCACTGGCACTACGACAAAGGTCATTGGGATTGATCCCGCGCAAAACGATATGAGCGAACGGATGTCGCTCGCGAAATAGACGGCGGATCGGAGACGGTTCGCCGTTTTCGTTTATGCAGCGGCCGCGTGCAAACGCAATCCGAGTGCTCGCGAAACTTTAAGCACGGTTGCGAAATCCGGATTGCGTTCACCGGATAACGCCTTGTAAAGACTCTCACGCGACAACCCCGCGCTGCGCGCCACGCGCGCCATGCCTTGCGCGCGGGCGATGTTGCCCAGCGCCCGGGCGACGAATGCTGCATCGCCGTCACTCTCTTCGATGCAGGCGTCCAGATATAACGCCATTTCTTCCGTCGTGCGAAGGTGATTGGCGACGTCGTACTTCTTTGTTTTGATTTTGGCCATCGTTCCTTACTTACAGTTTCTGCGCCATTAAAATCGCTGCGCTGACATCACGACGTTGTGTGGCTTTGCTGCCGCCCGCCAACAGAATGATCAATACTTTTCCGCGCTGCGTGTAATAAACGCGATATCCGGGGTCCGACATCAATTTTCAGTTCGCAAACCCCGCCGAGCAATACTCGATGCTGACCCGGATTTCCGTCGACCAGCCGATCGATGCGGCCTGAATTCGCGCGTCCGATAGTGTCTCGCAAACCGCCGAGCCACGCGTCGAACGTGGCCGTCGTTTCCAAACCATTTGTTTTAATTCTCCCCAATGTAGCCACGTGGCTACACGTTTTCAAGTCATAGATTCTGGTAATTCGGTCCGCTGCCGCCCTCGGGCGTTACCCAGTTGATGATGCCGTACGGATCCTTGATGTCGCAGGTCTTGCAATGCACGCAGTTCGCCGCGTTGATCTGCAATCGCCTGTCCGCGCCGTCGCCGACGATCTCGTACACCGCTGCGGGACAGAATCGCGTACACGGATTCTTATATTCCTGCGCACAGCGCGTGACGCAGATGTTCGGATCGAGCACGTGCAGGTGAACCGGCTGGTCTTCGTCGTGTTCGGTCGCGGCGAAATAGACTTCCGCGAGCCGGTCGCGCGGCGGCAGCGTGCGGTCCACATAGTCGCGTTGTGGAGAAGTATATTCCTCCACTTTTTTCAGCGCGGTCTCGTCGGCATGATTGTGCAGCGTCCACGGCGATAACCCGGCCGTCACCGTTTCCCAACCGGCGTTGGCCAATCCCGTCAAAAATCCTTTCGCAAATCCGGGACGGATGTTCCGCACTTTTTTCAGCTCGCGCATGATCGGCGATGCACGCAACGCCGCGTCCCAGCCTTGCGCCGACTTCGTCGCGGCGACGTGCTCGGCGGCGAGCATTCCGGACCGTATCGCCTGATGCGTTCCTTTGATCTTCGGCACGTTGAGCAATCCGGCGGTGTCGCCGATCAGCATCGCGCCGGGCATTTCGCAGTTCGGTAACGATTGATAGCCGCCTTCCACGATCGCGCGCGCGCCGGCGGAGACGATCGTCCCGCCGTCGAGCAGCGGTTTGATGAGCGGATGATTTTTCGCCTGCTGAAACGCCTCGAACGGCGACAGCATCGCGTCCTCGTAATCCAGACCGGTGACGAATCCGACGGCAATGCGATCTTTGTCCAGGTGATACAAAAAGCTGCCGCCGTAGGTGCGATTGTCCAACGGCCATCCGAGCGTGTGGACGACCTTGCCGGTCTCGGCGCGGCCGGCGGGCAATTGCCACAATTCCTTGATGCCGATGCCGTAGGTTTGCGGATCGCTGTTTTTGTCGAGCTGGAATTTCCTGATGAGTTGCTTGGTCAGACTTCCGCGCGCGCCTTCCGCGAGCACGGTGATCGGCGCCTTGATGTCGATGCCTTGTGTGTAGCCGGGTTTGTGCGAGCCGTCTTTCGCCACGCCCATGTCGCCGATGCGCACGCCGCCGACGGAACCGTCGGCGTTGAAGAAAATATCGGCGGCCGCAAAACCGGGATAGATTTCGACGCCGAGCGCTTCGGCCTGCGGCGCCAGCCATGCGCACAGTGCGCCCAGCGAAACGATGAAATTGCCGTGGTTGTGCATTTGCGGCGGCGTCGGCAATTTCATCGATCGTGCGTGATCGCGCAGCCACCAGAATTCGTCCTTGGCGACGGGCACGCAGACCGGCGGCGGATTCTTGGCCCATTCGGGCAGCAGTTCGTTCAGCGGCTGCGGTTCGATCACCGCGCCGGACAGGATGTGCGCACCGATGGTCGACGATTTTTCGATCACGCAAACGCGAATGTCAGGCTCGATCTGTTTCAGACGAATCGCGAACGCCAGTCCTGCCGGCCCGGCGCCGACGGTGACGACGTCGTACTCCATGAATTCGCGTTCGCTCATCGACCGCTCCGCAGGCGCTGGATGGACGGATTGTCCGCTTTTTGAACGCGCCGCGGCAACGCGCCGATGGCGCGAGCAAGTCAGGCGTGCAACGCCGGGTCGCTGCGTTCGTAGCGCGCGAAGTAGCTGAAGAGATGGCCGGGATGCAACGTCACGGCGACGAGGACGAGCCGCCCTTTCAAGTCGAAATAGCGGCGCACGCTGCGGAATCCCGGCGTTCCCGGTGGCACTTTCAACTCGTGCGCCTGATCTTCCGTCATCGGCACCGCGCTCAGGGATTGTTCGACTTTGCCGATGCGATGATTGAATTCTTCTTCGATCATCATGCGCATCGCATCTTCCATGCGCGCGAAACCTTGCGGCAAACCTTGCCAGCTCGCGCGCCGGTAGACTTCGCCGAGGCAATACGGCTGGTGGGTGCGCCGGTGATAGCGGATGCCGTGCAAATGTATACATTCGGTGCCGACGCGGATGTTGAGCCATCCCGCCAGGGTCGAATCGGCGTCGACCCGATCGGTGTACAGAAACTGGAATCCCGTCGCATTCGTGTATTGCAGCAGATCGTCGATGGTGCGCACGTGCTGGTCGTAGCTGATCTGCGCCTCGGCGCTGCGGACCGTCGTGCCCGATCCGCGGCGGCGCGAGATCAGTCCTTGTTCCTCCAGCAGACGCAACGCGGCGCGTGCCGTGAAGCGGCTGATCGAAAAACGTTTGCAGATCGCCGTTTCCGTCGGCAAATGCCGGCCGACGGGATGATCGCCGTGCTTGATTTCCTCGCGCAACGCATCGGCAACCTGAAGGTAGCGCGGCTTGCGCGACGAACGCAGACCGCGGCCGTGGCCATGCGGTAAGGTTTCTTCGGCGGGCAGAATCGCTTGCGTCATAATCGAATCGCGATGAAAACTCGCTATCCAGACGAACACCTTAGCAAACCCGTCGCACCGCCGTGAATCCAACTAACGTAGCGAATCGGAAAAATTCTGTAATTGTTTGGCGAATCGTTCCGTTGCTCGGCGCCGACATCCGCATCGCGGAATTCTGCCGTCGGGACGAAACTTCGGTGTGGTTGTCGCGGCTACGCGAAGAAATCGCGTGGGAACGCCATCGTCTGCGCATGTTCGGACGCGATATCGATGCGCCGCGCTTGTCGTGCTGGATCGGCGATCCGGACGCGGTTTACACGTATTCGCGCACGCGCTTCGTCCCGCACCCGTGGACGCCCTCGCTGACGGTGTTGCGCGAACGCGTCGAATCCGCCGCGTCGGCGCGTTTCAACAGCGTGCTGGCCAATCTTTATCGCGACGGCGACGATGCGATGGGCTGGCACAGCGACAGCGAACCCGAACTGGGCAAGAATCCCGTGATCGCATCGCTCAGCTTCGGCGCGACACGCCGGTTTCGGTTCCGGCACAAACGCGATTCGGCGCAACGTGTCGAGATCGATCTCGAATCCGGAAGTTTGCTGCTGATGAAAGGATCGACGCAGGAAAACTATCGGCACGATCTGCCGCGTACCCGCCGCGATGTCGGACCGCGCATCAATCTCACGTTCCGCCTGATTCACACGGCTAAGTGATGAGCATGCAGGCGACGCCAGACAATGTGCACGCCACACCGACGAGTTTGCGGACTGACAATCCTTCGCGCAAAAACAGCCATGCGAGGATCACGATGAAGATCGACGACGTTTCGTTGAGGATCGCCGCCACCGACGCTTGCGTGTATTTGTAACCTGCGAGCCACAGCAACATCGATACGTACTGGCCGAGCAACGCGCCTGCGATGAGAATGCGCCAGCGCAATGGCGGCAATGCCGGATCGCTGGGCAACAGCGGTTCGCGTCGCCAGAAAAACGCGGTCGCAAGACCGATCGCGCCGCCGAACAGACGCAACGAGACCACCCACAACAACGGCTGACCTTCCAGAACGCGCTTGACCATCACGATTGCGATGGCCATCAGGATCACCGCGGCCGCGCCGGAAAGGACGCCGGCCCGCAGTTGTTGGGGCGACAATATTTTCTCCGCTTTGCGCCGCGTGGCCAGCACGACACCCGAAGAAACGAGCACGAATCCGATCATCTGCAGCGGCGTCAGCCGTTCGGACAAGAATACGAACGACAGTACGATGACGAACGGGCTGTAGAGGTTTCCAATGATGCCCATGCGCGCGGCGCCGAGCGTGTTGAGCGCGCGGAAGTACAGCGTGTCGGCCACGGCGATGCCGAGCACGCCGGAAAGCAAGGTCAGCAGCACCGTCGATGCCGACATCGTCGGCCAGCCGATGCCGGGCACCAAAAGCAACGTCGGCACCAGCACGACGAGGACAATCAGATTCTTCAGCAGATTCAACTGCAGCGGCGGCAGGATTTCGCCTAATCGCTTGTAGATGATCACGCCGCCGGACCACGTCAGCGCGCTGCCGATCGCGCATGCTTCCCCAAGTCCCATCACACCATGTCCATCAGGCAGCCGCGCAGAAAAATCGCGGCATTATCGCCGATTTGGAAGATCGACGAACCGCGATGGCTCAAACGCTGTCGCGCGATCGTGCCAAAATCGCCGCATGAATCAGGTCGTGAATCACGCCAACACAAAGGTGCGCATCCAATTCGTCGTCGAGCTTGCGCGCCGGCTGCATCAATACGGCGCCACGGCCGCGCGTCTGGAAGCGGCGATCGACAGCGTCAGCGCGCGGCTGGACCTCGACTGCAACAGCTTGTCGACACCGACCTCGATCATCCTGTCGTTTTCCGATCACAGCCGCGGCGAAAGCGCGCTGGCCGAAATCACGCAAGTCATCCGCATTCCGCCAGGCGAAGTGAATCTGCGTCTGCTGTGCGAGGTGGATGCGATTGCCGATCAGGTGACCGATGGCGTGCTCGACATCGGCGAAGGGTTCACGCGGCTGCACAATCTGCGCACGCAGCGCACGATGCGCAATCGCGTTCGCACGACGATCAGTTACGGCATCGCGTCGGCGGCCGTTGCTGCGATCTTGCACGCGTCGTGGGTCGATCTCGATGCCGCGGGCGCCATCGGTCTTTTCATCGGCGCGCTGGCGATGGTGTCCGATGGCCGGCCCCGCTTGGCGGCGAGCTTCGAGGCCATCTCCGCGCTCCTCGCCACGTTCGGCGCGACCGTTGTCAGCGCGTGGTTCGTTCCGCTCGACGTGAAATCCGTCGTGCTTGCGAGCCTGATCGTGCTGATGCCGGGCGTGAGCTTGACGACTGCCGTGCGCGAATTGTCCACGCAACATTTGATTTCCGGCGTCGCACGTTTGGCCGGCGCCGTAATGACGTTGCTGAAGCTCGCATTCGGCACGTTGGCGGCGACGCAGCTATGCAATGCCATGCATATCATTCCGATAACGCCGATCGCCGCGCCGATTCCCGGCTGGTCGCAATGGGTGGCGTTGATTTTCGGCTGCTATTCGTTCGCCGTGTTGTTCCAGGCGGCATGGCGCGACTATCCCGCCGTGATGCTCGCCGCCGCTCTGGGCTATGTCATCACGTACTACGGCAGTTCCGCGTTCACGCCGGAGTTCGGTGTGCTCGTGGCGGGATTCGCCATCGGCGCGCTCGGCAATCTTTATGCGCGCGTTGTCCACCGTCCCGGTGCTGTCGTGCGCGAGCCGGGCATCATTCTCGTGGTGCCGGGCAGCGTGGGATTCCGGACGTTGTCGTTTATGTTCGAACGCGATCTGTCGCTCGGCATGGACATGGCCGTTACGCTGATCGCATTGCTGGTATCCCTCGTCGCCGGATTGCTGTTCGGCGATCTGCTGATCGCGCCGCGGCGAAGTCTTTGACGATCGCCGCGAACTGCGATGCGATCAAGGAATCCGCACCTACCTATTGCATGGCGGCCCTTGTCGGACTAACTTAACAGAGGGCGCCCTGCGCGTCCGAATGGGGGAATGCGTGGCCGCCCGGTGAGTTCGGGCCTGCTTGCTATCGCCGTTCGAGGGTGGCAGAGGACACTGATTCGTGGGATTGCTGGACGAGCTCGAACAAGAAGCGCAAAAGCGGAGAGCGTCGGCCGACGAAGCCGAAAAGCACAAAGCCGAGCGCGAGGATATTTTCCGCACGCAGCTCGAACCGGGCATGACGGCGCTGTTCGCGTATCTCACCAAGCTTGTCGCCAGCCTTAAAATCCTGCAGCCGAAAAAGCAGATCAGCTACGCCCTGAACGGTTACGGCACGATCGTCGGCTACGCCGAGCACGAATACGAGTTGAAGGTGAATCAGCAGCCGGGCTCGCGCGAGATCACGCTGGGTTACCCGTGCGCGATCGCCAACGACGAATGTCCCACCGTCGAAGTGCAGGGTGCGAGCAAGGTGCGCACCGTCGCTGCGGCGTTTCAGCGCTATCACCTGGGCGGATTGCTCGAACCGAAAAAGGACGGCAGCGGCGAGATCGTCTCGGCCAAGTTCAAGGCGAAGGGACGCATCCCGCAGACCGCGATTTTCAGCGCCGATGCGGACAGTTCCGTCATCAAGGTCACGCTGACGAATTTCGATTCGCTCGGCACCGCCGTGAAGAACGTGCCGGCGAATCAGTTCAACGATGCGCTATTCGACGACATCGGCCGCTATCTCACGCATGAGCCGAGCGGTCTGTTTCGCGAAAACCTGCCGGATTCGTACCGCAACCAGTTGCGCACGAAAGTGCAGCAGGAACAGATCAAGCGCCGCTGGGAAACGAAGATCAGCGCGCAGCAGCAACCCGATCTCGACAAATTGAAGCGCGATCAGAGCATCGCGAACAAATTCGCCAAGAAAGCGCCTGCCGAGAAACTCGAGGCGGACAAGCCCGCCGACAATTCCTGGCTGGGCCGGCTCAAAGGGCTCGTCAAGAAAGACCGCTGATTTCAATCGCTGTCATTTCGACAGCAGCGTCAACAACTCATCACGACTCAGATTGCAGCTTTCCGAATCACGGCGCGCGCGATATTCGAACGTGCCCGCCGCGATGCCGCGTTCCGACACCACGACGCGATGCGGAATGCCGATCAATTCGATGTCCGCGAACATGGCGCCGGGACGCAGGCCGCGATCGTCGAGACATACGTCGATGCCGCGCTCCTGCAGCTCCACATATAATTCGTCCGCCGCGGCCGTCACCTTCGCGTCGTTCTTCGGATTGATCATGCAGATGGCGACGCGCCACGGCGCGATGGAATCCGGCCATACGATGCCGGCGTCGTCGTGACTTTGTTCGATCACCGCGCCGACGATGCGTGTCACGCCGATGCCGTAGCAGCCGGCGGTAGGCGTGACTTCCTTGCCTGCTTCGTCGAGTACGGTGACGCCAAGCGCTTTCGTGTACAGCGGACCGTTCTGGAAAATCTGACCGACTTCGATACCGCGCACCAGCCGCAGATGGCCCTGGCCGTCCGGACTCGGATCGCCTTCGACGGCATTGCGCAGATCGGCCGTCATCGGTTCGGTCGCGTCGCGTCCCCAGTTCGCGCCCGTCACGTGGAATCCCGTTTCGTTCGCGCCGCACACGAAATCGGAAAGCGCGGCGGCGGCGAAGTCGGCGATCACCGGAACCTTGTCGCCGATCGGTCCGAGAAAACCCGGCTCCGATCCGAACGCGTCGCGGATTTCTTCTTCGTTCGCCAATGTGAGGGGCGATGCGATGTTCGGATGTTTCGCCGCTTTAACGTTGTTGAGCGTGTGATCGCCGCGCAACGCAAGTGCAACCAGTCCGTCTTCGCGCGCTTTCACCACGATCAGCTTCATCGTCGTCGTCAGCGGAATCTTCAATAGTGCCGCGACGTCCTCGCATGTCTTCTGCGTCGGCGTGGAAACTTTTTGCAGCGCCGCCGTCGCCGCGCCGCGCGCGCCTTGCGGACTCGTTTCGGCGACTTCGATATTCGCCGCGTAATCCGATGTATCCGACACCGCGAGCTGATCCTCGCCGGCATGCGCCAGCACCTGGAATTCCTCGCTGCGATCGCCGCCGATCGCGCCCGTATCCGCGCGCACGATGCGGTAATCCACGTCGAGGCGATCGAAAATGCGCTTATAGGTTTCGCGCATGTTCTGGTATTCGCGTTCCAGGTCCGCGTCGTCGAGATGGAAGCTGTACGCGTCCTTCATCAGAAATTCGCGGCCGCGCATCACGCCGAAGCGCGGACGGATTTCGTCGCGGAATTTCATCTGGATCTGATACAGGTTGATCGGCAATTGCCGATAGCTCTTGATGTCGCGGCGGATGAGGTCGGTGAATACTTCTTCGTGCGTCGGTCCGAGCACGAAATCGCGGTGATGACGATCCTTCAACCGCAACAACTCGGGACCATATTTCGCGTAGCGGCCGGATTCTTGCCAAAGCTCCGCGGGCAGAACCATCGACGCAAGCGCTTCGAGCGCGCCGGCGCGGTCCATTTCCTCGCGCACGATATTTTCGACTTTTCTCATCACGCGCAGTCCCAGCGGCAGCCATGTGTAGATGCCGGCCGCGAGTTTGCGGATCATGCCCGCGCGGATCATCAGCTTGTGGCTGACGATTTCCGCTTCGGCGGGTACTTCCTTGAGCGTGACGAGGTGATAGCGGGACAGGCGCATCGCGGCAACTTCAGGCGAAAGACCGCCGATTGTAGCGGTTGAGCCAATACCAACCAACTCGAATCGCTTAGCGAATCGCGCCTTTCGGCGGCACTACCGTCGGCACGACATTCGTTTTCGGATCGTAGTGCAGCGTTTCGAAAGGACGATCGGTCGGCGCCACGTCGGTGACGTGCAGGCCGCCCTTGTCATCGTGCCAACGGTAGAGCGTGGGATTCGATTTCGCCGACATCGGCAGTTGCCGTTTGACGATGCTCGGCAGGGTGTCCGGCGCGAGATACCACCACGCGCCGACGCCAGCGACGATGAAAAGAACGATCAGCGCGATGACGTTTGCGCGCCCGTGCATGCCGCGCGATGTTCTATTTGCAGTAGGTCGCGATTTGCGCATTCATGTCGGCGATCTGCGCCTGACGGGCTTTGTCGTCCAACGCCACCGCTTTTCCGTCCGAACCGGTCACGCTGACCTGGAATTTGCTTTGCAGTAGTTCCAGATTGCTGCGCGCATTCGCGCAATCCTTGTCGTGACTGTTCGCCGGCGTCGCGGCTTGCGCAGCAGCATTTTGCGGCGGTGCGGTGTCGGCAGGTTTGCTTGCCGATGCGTCGGCCGCGGCGTCGCCTTCCACGGCGTGCGGGCGGTCGCTTCCGCTGATGCGTACTTGTTGCACATTCGCCTGCGCGGTCTGCGGCGGCGCATCGGAGTAGTGGACGACGCCTTGCGCGTCGGTCCATTTGTAGACCTGACTCTGCGCCGCGAACGCGGTCGCAACGGCCAGGCACATGGCCAGGAAAAAGATGGTACGCGTCATCGCGGATCTCCCGTGCCGGTTGTCCGGCATATTGACTGTGCCCCCTGTCGGCAGGCCTCTTGGATAGCACTTGTCGCAGCAAGAAACAAGCTTTTTCCGCATTCGGAAACGTTGCAAATACGTAGCTTGGGGTACACTGGCGATATTCTGCTTTAACTCGGCCCCGGATGGATACGAACCCCGTCACACCGGCGAAACCGCGCCGCGGAATTTACCTGTTGCCGAATCTGTTGACGACGGGCGCGATGTTTTCGGGCTTCTACGCCATCATCTCGTCGATCGGCGGGCATTATACGAGCGCCGTCATCGCGATTTTCGTGGCGGGATTGTTCGATGGTCTCGATGGGCGCGTCGCGCGCCTGACGAATACGCAAAGCGCGTTCGGCGTGCAATACGATTCGTTGTCCGATCTGGTCAGCTTCGGTGTCGCGCCGTCGCTGGTGCTGTACACCTGGTCGCTTGCGTCGCTGTCGGAATACGGACGCGCGTGGGGCAAAGTCGGTTGGGCCGCCGCGTTTATCTTTGCCGCGTGCGGTGCGCTTCGGCTGGCGCGATTCAACACGCAAGTCGGCGTTGCCGACAAAATGTATTTCCAGGGGCTCGCGATTCCGGCCGGCGCCGGGCTCGCCATGTCGTACGTGTGGATGATGCTGTATCTGCAACTGAACGGCAGCGACGTGCAATTCATCACGCCATTCGTCGCGGTGATCGCCGGATTGCTGATGGTGAGCCGCTTCCGCTATTACAGCTTCAAGGCGTGGCCGCGCTCGGACAAGGTTCCCTTCTTCTGGATTCCGATCGCGCTGCTGATCATCGTCGCGCTGGCGATCAATCCGCCCTGCGTGCTGTTCGGGATCGCCGCGCTGTACGCGATGTCCGGACCGGTTCTGACGCTGTGGCAACTGCGCGCGCGCCGCGGACGCCGCGAGTCGCGCGCGCCGTGAACGCGGTGCGCCCGATCGTGCAGGGTTCGCACGAGCGTCGCGCGCTCACTTTCCTCGCGGATCTGAGCCAGGCGCTCACGCTGTCGCTCGATCTGGACCGCACGTTGCGCCTGGCCGTTACGCGGATCGCCGATTTCATGCAGGCCGAAGCCGTTTCCCTGTTCCTGATCGACACGACGACAGGTCTGCTCGTCTGCCGCAATTGCGCGGGACCGGTCGACATCACGGGACTCAAATTGTCGGTGGGGCAGGGCGTTGTCGGACGCACGGTTTCCGAAAATACGACGCAGATCGTGCGCGATGCGCAAACGGACGCACGCTTGAATGCAAACGTGGACGCCGAAACCGGATTCATCACGCGCTCGATCGTGTGCACGCCGCTGACGACGGCGCACGGCGCCATCGGCGCGCTCGAAGTGATCAATCGCCGCGATGGCGGATTGTTCGACGAAGACGATGCCGAGATTCTGCGGATGATCGCCGCACCGGCCGCGCTTGCCATCCACAACGCGCAACTGGCCGAAGGCTTGATCGAACAGCAGCGCATCAAGCGCGAATTGACGCTGGCGCGCAAAGTTCAGCGATCGCTGTTGCCGAAACGCCGGCGCGATTCGTTTCCCGTCATCGGCATCAATCTTCCCGCGAATGAAATCTCCGGCGATTTCTACGACTACTTCACGCTGCATGACGGCCGCATCGCCTTCGTCATCGCGGACGTTTCCGGCAAAGGACTCGATGCCGCATTTCTCATGGTGCGCGTGACGAGCCTGCTGCGTTCGGCCGGCAAATACGCGCCCGCGCCCTCGGCGTGGCTGGCCAACGTCAACACCGAATTGTGCAGCACGCTGCAGGACGGCCGTTTCGTCTGCGCGGCCGTCGGCGTATACGACCGAACCAAAAGCGAAGTCGTGCTGGCCAGCGCCGGATTTCCGCCCGCATTGCTGTTCGACGGTGAACGCTTCGAAGAATTACCGGCAGACGGTCCGCCTCTCGGCATACTGCCCGAGGCGACGTATACCGAGAATCGCCTGCGTCTCGGTGCGAATGCGCTGTATCTGTTTTCCGACGGGGCGACGGATGTTCAGCGCTCCGACGACAGCCGCCTCGGCACCGCCGGTTTGCATGAACTCATCAAGCGCCACAACGCGCTGGCGCCGGAACCGCGGTTGCGCGCCCTGCTTGGCGATCTGAAGAGGTTATCGCTCGTCGACGACACCACGCTGCTGCTGGTGCAGGAACCGCGCGGCAAATCCGCGATGAGCCTGCTCGATATGGAATTTCCCGCGTCGCCCGGCCAGATGCGCGCCGTGCGCGCGGCGTTGCGCCAGGCACTCGATAGCCAGGAAATTCCGCCTGAATTGCGGGATCGGCTCGTGCTGGCGGTCGACGAAGCCTGCACGAACATCATCCGGCACGCGTATTGCGGCTGCGACGGCGAAACGATCACGCTGCATCTGTCGCGCGAGCAGGATATGCTTGTGTTCGAGTTGCACGACAACGCACCGCCGGTCGACATAAAAAAGCTGCAGCCGCGCGATCTTTCCGAATGCAGGCCCGGGGGCCTCGGTCTGCCGTTCATCAACGCGCTGATGGATGATTGGAAAGTACAGCCGGCGGCGAACGGAAAAGGAAACGTACTGCGCATGCGCAAAAGGCTCGCGCAGACAGATCATGCTTTGGGAGAACCGGAGTGAGCAACGAAAACAACGAATGCGTGAGCGAAAAGCTCGGCGATTACGTACTGGTGCGTCTGAAGGGCGAAGTGGATTTGTCCTGGTCGCAGCAGGTGCGCAAGGCGATCCTCGATGCGCTGGGCGCTTCGCCGAAGGTGGGCGTCGAATTGTCGGAAGTGAGCTATATCGATTCGTCCGGCATCGCCGCGCTCGTTGAAGGTTTTCAGAATGCGCGCGAGAAAGGGCAGAAATTCGGCCTCGTCGCCGCGAGCAAGGCGGTGATGGCCGTACTGCAATTGGCGCGGCTGGATCGGGTCTTCCCCATGTTCCCGACGTTGGAAGCGGCACGCTCCGCGTAATGAACGCGCTGACGCGCCCGCTGGCAAGCATCGGCCGCGCCACCGTGCACGCGGTGGAAGGCATCGGCTACGCCGGGATGCTGCTTTTTGAAAGTTTATACTTTGCGGCATTGGGCTGGCGCACCGGCCAGCCGATGCGTCCACGTGCGTTGCTCGAGCAGATGCGGCAGATCGGCGTGGACGCGTTGCCTATCGTCACGATGATGTCGCTTACGATCGGCGTGATGCTCGGCATCCAGTTCATCGCCGCGTTGTCGGAATTCGGGGCGCAGTCTCAAGTGGTCGTCGCCGTCGCGAAATCGGTCACGCGCGAATTCGGCGCACTGATCACGGCGATCATCGTGGCCGGCCGTTCCGGCTCGGCGTTGGCCGCGCGCATCGGTTCGATGAACGTGTCGCAGGAAATCGACGCACTCGCGAGCATGGGCATCGAGCCTGTGCGCTATCTCGCCGCGCCTGCGCTCATCGCCATGCTCGTCATGTTGCCCGTGCTGACGATGTTCGCCGACACCGTCGCCATTGTCGGCGCAGCGCTGTACTGCGCGTCGTCTCTCAACGTCACGCCGACGGCATACATCATGGAAACGCTGTCGCTGCTCAGTGCGGGCGACATCTGGCAAGGCATCGCCAAGGCGTTCGTGTTCGCGACGCTCATCACGCTGATCGGCGTCACCACCGGATTCGGGGTTACCGGCGGCGCTGAAGGCGTCGGCCGTGCGACGACGCGTTCGGTCGTATTGTCGATCTGCTACATCATCGTGGCGGATATGATCTTTTCGTTTTTTCTCAACCGGTAAGACAAGTCACGGCAGCAAGCCGATATTCGGAGAGCATATGAGTTCTGGGAAGAGCGCAAATCACGCGTCAAGTCGACCGTTCCGCGTCGGTGAGCATCTGCGCAATGAGCGCGATATCGCCGGTTATCTGGAAGCGGTACTTGAAGAAGGCGAACCGCGAATGCTGCCCCGCGCGTTGCGCAATGTGGCTGATGCGCTCGGCGGAATCGGCAAACTGGCCGAGCGAACCGGCCTCAGCCGCGAAACCCTTTATCGCACGTTGAGCGAACGCGGCAATCCGCGCTACGACACGCTCTTCAATATTCTCACGGCATTTGGATTGCGCGTTTCCGTCGTGCCTCAGCGCCCGGCATCGCGTTCCCACCGGCGCGCCGCGTAGCGATGAACGCACCCGCTGCCAGCGCCGTTGCGCCATTGATCGAGGTTGAACAACTCGAAGCATGGTACGGCCGTCGGCGTATTCTGCACGGCGTGGATTTCCGCGTGAACCCCGGCGAGATACGCGTGATCATGGGTGGCTCGGGTTCGGGAAAAAGTACACTTTTGCGCCATTTGCTGGGTTTGCAGAAACCGCGCAGCGGAACGGTGCGGCTACTCGGCGTCGACATCGGCAATGCGAGCGAACTGGAAATGCTTGCGGTGCGCCGGCAGATCGGCGTGTCGTTCCAGGGCGGCGCGCTGCTTACGTCGATGAGCGTCGGCGAGAACGTCTGCCTGCCATTGCGCGAGCACACGAAGCTCGACGAAAACACCATCCGCATCATGAGCCGCCTGAAGCTCGAAGTCGTCAATCTCGGCGGATTCCAGGATTTGATGCCCAGCCAGTTGTCCGGCGGCATGATCAAACGCGCCGCGCTGGCGCGAGCGATCGTGATGGACCCGAAGCTGCTGTTTTTCGATGAGCCCTCGGCGGGGCTCGATCCGGTTGTTTCCGCCGAACTCGATGAGCTGATCCTGCGCTTGCGCGATGCGTTGCGCATGACGATCGTCGTCGTCACGCACGAGCTTGAAAGCGCGTTCAAGATCGCCGATACGATTACCGTGCTCGATCAGGGCATGATCATGATGACGGGCAAGACCGCCGATGTCCGTCACTCCGACAACGAACGCATCCAGGATTTGCTGAACCGGCGTCCGCGCGAAATTCAAGTCGATGCGGACGCGTATCTGAAACGTCTGACGGAAGAACAAGCCGCGTGACCACGAGGAAGGGGACATGAAGCGCGACAACGTGAATTATGTGTTGGTGGGAGCGGTGGTGGTGGCGGCCTTCGTGCTGCTGATGGTGACGCTATCGATGATTTCCGGCCGCAGCGGCGCCAGCACCGATTACTACACGCATTACCGCAACGTCACCGGCCTGCGCTTCGGCGCACCGGTGTTCTACGAAGGCTTCCGCATCGGACAAGTCGGCAAGATCATTCCCGAGCGCGGCGACAAAGGCACGAGCTACAAGATCGAAATCGACGTACGCAAGGATTGGCCGATTCCGAAAGACAGCATTGCGCACCTCACGTCCACGGGATTGCTCGCCGACGTCGCCATCGGCATCACGGAAGGCGTGAGCAAGGATCCCGCGGCGCCCGGCAGCGAATTGAAAGGAGCGGAAAGCGCCGACATCTTCGCTGCGATGAATGAACTCGCCGTGCAGATCACCACGCTGACGCGCGATCAAATCGCGCCGCTGATCAAGAATTTGTCGCAGCATGTCGATTCGATCGCTTCCGTCATCGACAAGAACACGCCGGAACTGGTCGAGCAGTCGCGGATTCTGCTGGGCAAGTTGAACACCGCGTCCGATTCGATGAACGATGTCCTGAAACCGGACAATCGCAAGGCGCTGGCAGCGATTCTGTCAAACACGCGTGATCTCACACATGAACTGCAGAGCACGCAGCAGAAACTCGACGATGCGCTCGCACAACTCGACAGCATCGCCAAGGAAAATCGTCCGGGCGTGCGCCAGGCGGTAGACGATTTGCGCGCCGTGCTTGCTGCGCTGTCGGGCCGCGTCGATTCGATCATGCAGCATCTGGAGGTCGCGAGCCGCAACTTCGACGAGTTCGCGCGCGAAGTGCGCAAAAGCCCGAATCGTCTGCTCATCTCGCCGAAAGCCGACAAGCTTCAGGAAAACGAACAATGAAAAGAACGCTCGCGCTATTTTTTCTGGTCGTCGCGCTCGCCGCCTGCTCGCCGACGAGCGTACCCGATGTCACTTATTTCCGTTTGCCGACGCCGACGCCGTTGCCTCGTGCGGACAAACCGCTGACCTCATTGCCGATGGAAGTGGAAGTGTTCCGCGGCGAAGGCATCTATGCCGAGCAGGCATTGATTTATTCGACGAACGAACATTCCACGGAATTGCGAACATACCATTACCAACTCTGGGGCGATCCGCCGTCGCGCGGACTGCAGGCGCGGTTGACGAAAATGTTGCGCGAGTCCGGCGTGTCGACTCTGGTGACCGACACGTTGCCCGCGAGCGATCAGGCGTTGCGCGTGCAAGGGCGGATCATTCGCTACGAACGCGTCCAGAACGGACAGACTTACGCTGCGCACGTCGCGTTCGACATCCGCGTCGAACAAGACAGCGGCGAACCCGTGCTCGAACAGACGTACGCGGGAGACGCCGATGCCGCCGACGCGACCATCGCCGCGACCGTGCAGGCGTTCGGCACGGCGGTGGATCAGGCTTTCGCAAAGTTCTACGGCGACCTCGCGTCGCTCGGCAAGGAGTCGCATGCTGGCTGAGTCGCAACGTCGCCAGATGCTGGCGGCGATGGATATCGATGTGTACGTCTTGCGCGACGTGCAAGCGGTTCGCGCGGAATCCCGCGCACCCTGTCCGGACGGCGCATGGTTGATCGTCGCCGCGTCCGACGCCGCGATGAAAAGTATACAATGCGCACAATTGCGCAAAGCGCTGCCGTTCATGCTGGGTTTGACGGACGATCGCGTTCGCTGGATTGTCGCGGAAGATGCGAGTTCGTCAGAGTCCATTCCGTCCGCCAATGCGTATCTCGTGCTCGGCGCGGCATTGGCGCGCTCGCTCGGAGCGCAACTCGCCGCTTCGCAGCAGAACGCCGCTGTAATCGCCGTCGCCGACGAGCCGGGCATCAGCTTCGGCACGGCAATGTCCAGGCGCGCGTTGTGGCAAACGCTGAAGCCGATCGCGCGACGTGCGCGCGAGGCACGCTGATGGTCGCCATCCTCAAAGAACCTTATCCGCTGCTGCGGGCGATGCGCCTGGAAGATCTCGATCAGGTCGTCGCCATCGAGATCGGGGCCTATGAATTTCCGTGGACGATGGGTATTTTTCGCGACTGCCTGCGCGCCGGGTACAACTGCTGGGTGCTCGCGCAATCCGTCGAAGTGATCGGCTACGGTGTGCTCACCGTCGCCGCGGGCGAAGCGCACATCCTCAATGTGTGCGTGGCGCACGATCAGCAATCGCACGGCCACGGCAAACATTTGATGCAGCGTTTGATCGATTTGGCGCGTTGGCATCGTGCCGAACGCGTATTCCTGGAAGTGCGGCCATCGAACACGCGCGCCATCGCGTTGTACGAGAAACTGGGTTTCAACGAAATCGGCAAGCGTCCGAATTACTATCCCGCCAAACGCGGCCGCGAAGACGCGATCGTGATGGCCATGGAACTGCTGCCGCCGGACGCGAACTGATCGTTCCAGACCGATCAACCCAGACTGATCAACCCAGACTGATCAACCCAAGCCGATCAACCCAAGCCGATCAACCCAGGCCGATCAGCCTAGTTTGCCGAGCTGATCCTTCAGACCTTCGAGTTGCACGCCGAAATCCGCCAGACGTTGTTTCTCCTGCGCGACGACGTCCTGCGGCGCATTCGCCACGAAATTCGCGTTCGACAATTTTCCGTTGCACTTGGCGATTTCGCCTTCGATGCGTTTGATTTCTTTCGTCAGGCGCGTCTTTTCCGCGCCCAGATCGATCAATCCCGCGAGCGGAATCAGGATGCGCATCTCGCCGACGATGGCGGCCGCGCTCGCTGGTTCGGTTTCCTTTTCATCGAGCCAGCGTTGCGATTCGGCGCGCGCGAGGAAGGCGATTTGCGCCTCGAACTTTCGCGACAGCGCGCGATGCAGCGAATTGCCGTTCGCGTAAAGAATCGGAATCGTCTTGCCGGGCGCGATGTTCATCTCGCTGCGGATGCGGCGGATTTGCGTGAGCACCTGGCGCAGCCATTCCACGGACGCATCGGCTTGCACATCGGCGAATTCGGCGAAGTCCGCGGCGAGCGGATATTTTTGCGTCGAAATGCTGCCGGCCGATTTGCCGAGCAGCGGCGACACCGATTGCCAGATTTCTTCCGTGACGAACGGAATGATCGGATGCAGCGCACGCAGCAATGCTTCGAGTACGAACAGCAGCGTGTGGCGCGTCGAATCGGCGAGCGACGTGTCGTCGCCGTTGAGTGCGGGCTTGGCGAATTCGAGGAACCAGTCGCAATAGATATTCCACGTGAATTCGTACATCGACTGCGCGAGCAAATCGAAACGGTACATCGGCATCTGCATTTCGACTTCAGCGAGCGTGCGCTCCAGCTGCGTGAGAATCCATTTTTCCGCTTCGGATTTCGGCGCGAGTTTCGCGTCGGCGGCGACGCTGAAACCTTCGCAATTCATCAGCACGAATCGCGCCGCGTTCCATAGTTTGTTGCAGAAATTCTTGTAGCCTTCCGCGCGCTTCAGATCGAAATTGATCGTGCGCCCGTACGTCGCCAGCGCGGCGAAGGTGAAGCGCAACGCGTCCGCGCCGACGGCGGCGATGCCGTCCGGATAATCCTTGCGGATGCGTTTTTCCACTTTCTCGCGCACTTGCGGAATGAGCAGCGAACCCGTCGATTTTTTCACCAACGATTCGAGATCGATGCCGTCGATCAGATCGAGCGGATCGATCGTGTTGCCTTTCGACTTCGACATCTTCTGGCCTTCCGCATCGCGCACGATGGCATGGATGTACACCTCGCGGAACGGCACCTTGCCGATGAAATACTGCGTTGCCATGATCATGCGCGCGACCCAGAAGAAGATGATGTCGAAGCCGGTGACGAGCACGCTCGTGGGCAGGTAGCGTTCGTCCTGCGCCCAGTTCGCAACGATCTTTCCGTTTTCGCGCACCGGCTCGTGCGATGGCCAGCCCAGCGTCGAGAATGGCCACAGCGCGGAAGAAAACCAGGTGTCGAGTACGTCTTCGTCCTGTCGAAGCGCGCCCACGGGTTTCGTTTCCGCATGCGCGCGCGCATCGGCTTCGTCTTCGCCGACGAAAATATTTCCCGCTTCGTCGAACCATGCCGGAATGCGATGTCCCCACCACAACTGGCGGCTCACGCACCAGTCCTGGATGTTTTCCAGCCATTGGTTGTATGTAGTCGCCCAGTTTTCCGGAACGAATTTGACAGAGCCGTCGCGCACGGCGTGCAACGCAGGTTCGGTGATCGCCTTGCGTCCGCCGATGCGGCCGTCGGGCAGCACATCGCGCGTGAGATCGAGAAACCACTGATCGGTGAGCATCGGTTCGATCACCGCGTCGCTGCGCTGGCTGATCGGAACCTGCAGTTTGTGTTTTTTGGTTTCGACGAGCAGGCCGAGCGATTCCAGATCGGCGAGCACCGCCTTGCGCGCCGCGAAGCGATCGAGGCCGCGATATTTTACCGGAGCGTCGTCGGAAATTTTCGCGTCCAGCGTGAGGATGATGCGTGGCTGCAATTTGTGACGAGCGCCGATCTGCCAATCGTTGAAGTCGTGCGCGGGCGTAATCTTCACCGCACCCGTTCCGAACTCGCGATCGACGTAGTCGTCGGCGATGACCGGAATCTGACGATCGGTCAGCGGCAGCTTCACCGATTTGCCGATCAACGATTGATAGCGTTCGTCGTCGGGATGCACCGCAACGGCGACATCGCCGAGCATCGTCTCCGGACGCGTCGTCGCGACCACAACACCTTCGCCGCCATCCGCTGCCGGATAATGGATCGACCACAAATGGCCGTCGCGTTCCTCGCTGTTCACTTCCAGATCGGACACCGCCGTCATCAGCACCGGGTCCCAGTGCACGAGGCGCTTGCCGCGGTATAAAAGTCCATCTCTATACCATTGCACAAATACACGGCGCACCGCCGCGGACAAACCTTCGTCCATCGTGAAACGTTCGCGCGACCAATCCATCGACGCGCCGAGCCGGCGCATCTGGTTCGTGATCGTCGACCCGGATTCTTCTTTCCATTCCCACACGCGCTCGACGAATTTCTCGCGGCCGAGATCGTGGCGCGTCTGGCCCATCGCTGCGAGCTGGTTCTCGACGATCTTCTGCGTGGCGATGCCGGCGTGGTCGGTGCCGCCCTGCCACAACGTGCGCATGCCGCGCATGCGGTGGTAGCGGATCAGCGCATCCATGATCGTTTGCTGGAACGCGTGGCCCATGTGCAGCGTGCCGGTCACGTTCGGCGGCGGCAGCAGGATGCTGTACGGTGCGCCGTCGCCGTGCGGCGCGAACAGGCCGTCGGCTTCCCAGCGGGAATACCATTTGTTTTCGATGCTGCGCGGGTCGAAGCTCTTTTCCACGGGGTAATGCCGCCTGTCCCGACGAGCGGGTTTTGGAAAGTCACGAGGTCGACGGGAATTGTAGCCGGGCGGGGGCTTCAGGCCCAAGAAAATGGAAGGGAAAACGAACAAATCGTCCGACATGGGAATCGTGCGTTGTGACACAATCGACGGCATCTTCGGGGAGAAAGATGTCAACCGCCGCGCCGCGTAGGCCGCTGGGATTCCGCAGGTTCGTGGGCGACTGCGCATGAGCCGTCGGCCGTCGTTCTTCTCCGAACTGCGTCGCCGCAACGTGGTGCGCGCGGGGCTGCTTTACGTCGGCGTGGTGTGGGCTCTGTCGCAGGGACTTGCACAGATTTTACCGGTGTTCGATGTGCCGAACTGGGTGGTCCGTGCCTTCGTCGTCTTCGGCATCGCGGGATTTCCGTTCTGGCTCGTGTTCGCGTGGCTTTACGAATTCACGCCGGACGGATTGAAACGCGAGAGCGACGTACCGCCCGACGCATCGATCGCCCGGCACACCGGACGCAAACTCGATTTCGCCATCATCGGCGTGCTGGCATTGGCCGTGGTGCTGCTGGTGACGGACCGCTGGCTGCGGCCGGCGGCGACGACCACTACGGCTGCGGCGATCAACAACAAGTCGATCGCGGTGTTGCCGTTCGAGAATTTGTCCGACGAAAAATCCAACGCGTATTTCGCCGAAGGCATCCAGGACGAAATCCTTACGCGCCTCGCCAAGATAGGCGCGTTGCGCGTGATCTCGCGTACCTCGACGCAGCAGTACGCGAGCAAGCCGGGCAATCTGTCGGAGATCGCGCGTCAGCTCGGCGTGGCCAACATCCTCGAAGGCAGCGTGCAGAAAGCCGGCGATGCGGTACGCATCAACGTGCAGCTCATCCGCGCCTCGAACGACGCGCACCTGTGGGCCGACATCTACGACCGCAAGCTGGAAAACCTCTTCACCGTGCAGAGCGAAGTGGCCACGGCCATCGCGGCGCAACTGCAGGCCCAGCTAAGCGGCGACGAACGCAAGGAACTGGAAACGCCGGTCACGACGAATCAGCAGGCGCACGATGCATGGCTACGCGCGATCGTACTGTTCAACCGTGCCGGCAGCGAGATTCCGGTCGGTGTCGAACAGTCCATCGTGCAATTGAAAATCGCGACGCAGGCCGATCCTCAATTCGCCGCCGCGTGGGCGCTCATGTCGCGCGCGAACGGCTCGCAGTATTTCCAGCAATTCGACCACACGGCTCCGCGCGCCGCGGCCGCGAAATCCGCGCTCGATCGCGCCATCGCGCTGGCGCCGTCGTCGCTCGACACGCAATTGGCGTCGGGTTACTACCAGTACTGGATCGAGCAGGATTTTCCGAAGGCGTTGCAGATCTTCGGCGATATCGTTGCGCGCGATCCGAACAATGTGGAGGCCATCTCTGCGCTGGGATATATTGCACGCCGTCAGGGCCGCGCCGCGGATGCCATGCGCTATATGGATCAGGCGACTGACCTGGATCCACGCAATCCAACGCTGATTACCGAAGCGGCCTGGACGCACGGTTTTCTCCGCGACTACAAAGGAAAACTTCGTCTGGTCGAGCGCGCGCTCGACCTGCAACCGAACGACGGCAATCTGATCGGCACCAAGGCGCAGTCCCTGCTGGAACTGGACCGCCTCGACGATTGCGTTGCCGTCCTGCGCGACGTGCAGCCGGACGGCGCCTACCAGCAACTCGTGCTGGCGATCCGGTTGGTGGCGTACATAACGCATGATTTCGCCGCGGCATCCGCGCAGCTGACGCCGATGCTGCAACGGATCGACACCGCACCCGTTTCGACGATGCCGCTAACACAGCGCGCCCTGTACGCCTCGATCGTGGGCGAGATGCAATTGCGCGCCGGCGACAGCACACATGGCATGCCGATGCTGCGGCGCGCGGAAGCACAGTTGCTTCAGTTGCAACGCGACGAACCGGGCAACTTCCTGTCGCAGCTGGAACTCGCCAACACTCAGTCGCTGCTCGGCGAATACGAACGGGCAATAGCGACGATCAATCAGGCCATCGAAAGCACGCCGCGCACGAAAGACGCGTTGTTCGGTCCGCTGCTCGAAGAAATGCGGGCACGCATCCAGGCCCGTCATGGCGAAACCGACGCACCCATCGCCGCGCTGACACAGCTCCTGCAAACCAACTACGCCGCCGGAGTGACGCGCTTCAAGATGCAGCGCGATATCGACTGGGAATCGCTGCGCAACGATCCGCGCTTTCAGGCGTTGCTGCGGGATCCTAAGTGAGGCTCCGCGTTCTTCACTCAAGCGATGCGCGTGCTGCGTGCGGGTTAAGATGCGCTGCGGGAACACGTGCAGGGGAAGCAGAAAATGGCGCGTGAGGGCGGATTCTTCTATGAATTGCGGCGCCGCCATGTCGTGCGCGTGGCGGTTGCGTATGCCATTGCCGCATGGGTTTTGCTGCAACTCGCATCCATCGTATTTCCCGCGTTCGGGGCGCCCGAATGGGTTCTCAAAGTCATCATCGCGTTGCTTGCGTTCGGGTTTCCGCTGGCGCTGATTCTCGCCTGGGCGTTCGAGATTACACCCGAAGGCATTAGGCGCACGGAGCCGGCCGATTCGCACGACGCGCGTCCGCACGAGCACACGCGGCGTGTCGGCGGTCTGATGAACGGCATCATCTTCAGCGTACTCGCGCTGGTCGTGATCGTGCTGCTCGCGGAGCGGTTCCTGGCGAATCGCGCGCCGTCGGCGAAAATCGCGATGGTCAGCGGCAAGTCCATCGCGGTGTTGCCGTTCGAAAGTCTCAGCGAGGTGAAGGAGAACGGCTATTTCGCCAGCGGCATGCAGGACGAAATTCTCACGCGGCTCGCCGGCATCCGCGATCTCAAAGTGATTTCGCGCACGTCGACGGAGCAATACGCCAGTCATCCGCCGAATCTCAAGATCGTCGGCGAGCAACTCGGCGTGACCAGCGTGCTCGAAGGCAGCGTGCAGCGGTCCGGCGAATCGGCGCACATCAATGTGCAGCTGATCGATACGCAAAGCGACGGTCATCTCTGGGCGCAGAGTTACGATCGCGAATTGAAAGATGTGTTCGCCGTCGAACGCGACATCGCAGAAAAAGTGGCCGACGCGCTGAAAGCGAAGCTGTTGCCCGACGAGGCCGCGCGCGTCGCCAGCGTGCCGACGCAGGACACACAGGCCTACGATTTATACCTGCGCGCCCTGAAGTTCGCCAACCACGCCAACGATCAGTACGCGTTGACGCCCGTGCTCATGCCGCAAGCGATCGATCTGCTGCAGCAGGCGATCGCACGCGACCCGCAGTTCGCTATCGCCTTTGCACTGCTCGGGCGCGCGCACATGTACATGTATTTTTTCGGTGCGGATCGAACGGATACCCGTCTCGATGCCGCCAAGGAAGCGGCGGAACGTGCGTTGCGTCTGCAGCCGGATCTCGCCGAGGGACACTCCGCATTGGCTTACTACTATTACTGGGGCTTCCGCGACTATCAACGCGCGATCGACGAGCTGGATGTGGCGCGCAAGACGATGCCGCAGAACTTCGACATCGAAGTGATCCGCGCCGCCATCGCGCGACGCCAAGGTAAATGGAACGACACACTGGACGGTTTGCGCCGGGCCGCCATATACGACCCGCGCAACTCCAGTCCTCCGTTCGAGCTCGGGCAAACTTATGCGCATCTGCGTCGCTACACCGAGGCCGATGCGGCCTATGCGCAGGCGGCCGAACTCTCCGCCGATCCGGCACTGTCGCAGATCCGCCGCGCGCAGAACACCTTCCTGTGGAAGGGCGATCTCGTCCCGTTACGAACGACACTCTCCGCGCTGCCGAAAGACGGCGACGCTTACCGCGCGAGCAGCGCCGCGTTGTTCGACTTGGCGTTCTGGTCGCGCGACTTCGCGACGGCTGCGAAGGTGGCCGAAGAAGACTGGAGCGATGTCTGGACCATGTCGCGCGGCAATTCGGTGCTGCCGCGCAAACTGCGCCTGGCTTGGGCGTACGACGCGATGGGCGAGAAAGCAAAAGCACGAGATATCTACACGGGCGTGCACGACGACTATCGGCATCGAATCGACGCACGGCCCGGCGACTGGGACGCACACGCCACGCTCGGCCTGGCCAGCGCCGCGCTCGGGCTGAAGGATGAAGCAATTGCGGAGGGACGCCGCGCGGCCGAACTGTTGCCGCTGAGCCGCGACGCCTTCGCCGGCACCGAATATTTGCAGCATCTCGCACATATCTATGCAGTCGTCGGCGAAAAGGGTTTGGCCATCGACGAACTCAAACAATTATTGGCCGTTCCGGCCGGGCTGAGTCTTTCGTCCGCCATGCTGCGCGTCGATCCCACGTGGGATTCGCTGCGCGACGATCCCGGATTTCAGGCGCTGCTCAAAGACTCCGACGCGCCGCATGGGTGATCTCCTGCAACGCCTGCGCGAACGCAAGCTGGTGCAATGGGCGCTGGCTTACGTCGCTGCGTCGTTCGCGCTGATCCAGATGCTTGACATCGTCGCGCAACGGTTCGGCTGGCCGGAGCAGACGGTGCGCTTCGTCATCGTCGCGATGTGCGTGGGATTTTTCGTCACACTCGTGATCGCGTGGTATCACGGCGAACGCGGTGCGCAGCGCGTCACCGGCATCGAACTGCTGATCATCGCGCTGCTGCTTGCGATCGGCGGTGCGGCGATCTGGCGTTTTGCGCCACGGTCAAGCGATGGCGCGCTTGCCTCGAACGACACATCGACAGACGCGGCGCCAACCGATCCGAAATCGATCGCGGTGTTGCCGTTCGTCAATATGAGCGGCGAGAAGGACAACGAGTATTTCTCCGACGGCATCAGCGAGGAAATCCTCAATGTCCTCGCCGGCATCCCGGAACTTCGCGTCGCGGCGCGCACGTCGTCGTTTTCATTCCGCGACGGCAAGCACGAGGCGCCGGAGATCGCGCACGAGCTGCACGTGCGTCTTTTGCTCGAAGGCAGCGTGCGCAAACAAGGCGACCGCGCGCGCATCACCGCGCAGCTCATCGACGCGAGCAACGGTTATCACCTGTGGTCGCAAACGTATGATCGTGAATTGAAAGACATCTTCGCGATTCAGGATGAAATCGCCGCGGCGATCGCCAACGAGTTGAAGGTGAAAATCGGCGGTGCCGACGAAACGCCGCAGAAAAAACCGCACAACGTCGAAGCCTACGATTTCTATTTGCGCGGGCTGGCGTTGTGGCAGACACGCGGCGAAACGCAACTGCTCGCGGCGATCAAGAATTTCGAAAGTGCGACGGCGGCCGATCCGCAGTTCGCCGAAGCGTATGCGGGATTGGGGCTTGCTTACATCATCCTTCCCGATTTTTCGTCCAAGATCACCTACAGCGAGGCGATGGCGCGCGCACGAAATTATGCGGAACTCGCGTTGTCGATCGATCCGAGCGTGCCGGAAATCTATCCGGTTTTCGGCATACTCGCCGACAGCGACCGCCGCCGCAAAACGGCACAGGCGCTGTATCGGCGCGCCATTGCGTTACGGCCGTCGTTTGCAACGAGTTATCAGTGGCTCGGCACTTCGATGTGGTCCGATGGCGATCTCGACGGCGGATTGAAAGTGCTGGAACAGGCGTCGATGCTCGATCCGAAATCGAGCATCATCGCGAACAATCACGGC
The DNA here is from genome assembly GCA_036267795.1 of Rudaea sp. GTDB lineage: Bacteria > Pseudomonadota > Gammaproteobacteria > Xanthomonadales > Rhodanobacteraceae > Rudaea. The sequence continues at coordinate 14,165 of DATAVJ010000086.1, read as the reverse complement.
ATGGAGCTTATCGCGCTTGGGCGATATCAGGAGGCGATCGCGCTGTGCGCACCGTTGCTCAAGTCGACGCCGGACGATGCGATTTGTCTCGAAAGCACCGCGTTCGCGACGATGATGGCGGGCGATTATGTGGATGCACGCGCTGCATACGAGCACTACGCGCGCGTGATCAACCCCAGCGCGCTCGGAACGATCCGCGACGTTTTCGACGCGCTGGAGGGACACGGTGATCGTCACGCCATCGCCGTTCGCGTTGCCGCATTCATGCCGCAAAGCAGTTACGATCCGAAGAGCGGAAACGTGTTCGGCGTGTACGTCATTCCGCCGTTGCTCGTGTTGCTGGGCGAACCGAAACTCGTGTTCGTGAACATGAAGCCATTCGCCGCGACCGATCTTTCCGGACAAAGCGAGTGGGCGCTGTTGCAAGTGTCGCTGGGATCGCTGCACTGCGATCCGCAGTTCGTGGCGCTGGTGAAAGAGGTCAAGACGATCGATCCGTATTACGACAAGCTGTGCCTGAAAAAGCCATGAGCGATTTCTTTCGACGGCTGCGCGAACGCAAGCTGGTGCAATGGGCGCTGGCGTACGCCGCTGCGGCTTTCGCGCTGATCCAGGTGGCGGACATTGTCGGTCAGCGCTTCGGCTGGCCGGACCAAGTGATGCGCATCATCATTGTTGTCGCGGCCATAGGATTATTCGTGACGCTCGTCGTGGCGTGGTACCACGGCGAGCGCGGCGCTCAACGCATGAGCGGCACGGAACTGATGATTCTCGCACTGCTGTTGACGATCGGCGGCGCGGTTGCGTGGAAGCTGGGGCCGACGGCGCCGAAATCTGCCGAGTCAACCGCCACGTCCGCACCGAACGGCGCTGCCGTTCTGGAAAAATCCATCGCCGTCTTACCGCTTGCCAACGAAAGCGGCAACAAGGACGAGCAGTATTTTTCCGATGGTTTGTCGGAAGATTTGATCACCGCACTTTCGCAGTTCGCAGGACTGAAAGTGATCAGCCGCAATTCGTCTTTTCAATTTCGCGACAGCACGGACGATGCGCGAACCATCGCGGCAAAGCTCGGTGTGGCGCATCTCCTGGAAGGTTCCGTGCGCCGTGGCGGCGACGCTGTGCGCATCAGTGCGGAACTGGTGAACGCAGCCGACGCCAGCACGCTTTGGTCGCAGCATTACGATCGCCCCTACAAGGATTTGTTCGCGTTGCAGGACGACATCACCCGCGCCGTCGCCGATGCGCTCAAGGCCAAATTGATCGGCACCGCGACACAGAGCGACCGTCCACGCAGCGGCAATCTGGCGGCATACAGCGCATATCAGCAAGGGCAGTTCGATTTTTTTCAACACACCGGCGAGGATGCGCACAAGGCGGTGGCGCACTACACCGAAGCGATTCGTCTCGATCCGGGCTATGCACTCGCCTATGCCGCTTTGGCGCTCAGCCAGGCGCAGCTCATTACTATTTTCAGTACGCCGGACCGACGCGAATGGGCCGATCTGGTCGAGCACGCCCGTTCCGCCGCGACGACGGCGCTGTCGTTGCAACCGGAGCTTGGCAAAGCGCATCAAGCACGTGGATTCGTATTGCAGGTGATCGATTTCGATCTCGCTGGTGCGCAAGGGGAATATCGGCGCGCCGCCGAACTTGCGCCGCAGGATGCAACGGTGCAGTTGAATTTGGGCGTCGTGAGTGCGTCGTTCGGCAGGCTGGACGAAGCAGCCGCGTACGGACAAAGCTCCACCACGCTCGACCCGTTGAACAGCCTGAATTATATTTATCTGGCGCGTTCCCTTATCGCGCTCGGCCGCTATGACGAAGCCGAGGCGGCGGTGCACAAAGCCATCGAAGCGCACCCGCGTGCGGCGCAGAGTTATTCGGAACTGGCGGTCATCGAGATTTTGCGCGGCGATGCGGCCGCCGCGCTGCGGTTCGCGCGCCAGGAAACGGATGGATTCTGGCGTAGCTATGCCGTGGCGTTGGCGCTCTTCGTCGACGGCGATCGCGCCGGCGCGGACGCGGAACTCGACAATCTCCTCAGCCGATATGCCGATTCCGGCGCGTTCCAGATTGCGCAGGTGTATGCGTTGCGCAAGCAGCCCGACGAGATGTTCTTGTGGCTCGAGCGCGGTTTGGCGGTTCGCGACCCGGGCGTTACGACACTTCGCTACGCCGTGTTCGTAAAGGACTACGCCACCGATGCGCGATTCGCGGCGCTCTGCAAAAAAATGGGATTGCCGTAGGCGGCGCGGGTCCGCTCGAAGAGGTGCTCGAATCAGGTATGGATCGACCGCGACCAGCGACGACTTTCTACATATCGTGCTTGGCGACTTCGAAGCCGGCCGCCTTGTACGTCGACCAGCGTTTTCGCGAACCGTCGCGTTCGGATTGCTCGGCCGGCACGACTTCGAGCACGCGGTCGAACAGGCCCGGCGCAGCGTCTTCGCGCAGATTGATGACGAGCGCGCGATCCGGCGTCGCAGAATCCGGCGGAACGATCAAAATCGGCGTGATCGCATCGTCATCGTCGCCTGCGATTTGATGCGGAATGAAAACATCTTCCGCAAATTCCCACAATTTCTCGTCGAGCTGTTCGGCTTGGTCGAACGAGCGCGCGAGGACTAGCGTCGATTGCCCCGCATCGAACGCGCGCTTGGCGAGTTCGCAGACGAGCAACAATGGATCTTCGCGGAAGCGCGGTTTGTCGATCAGATAAAAATCGGCGCGCGCCATCAGGCCGCTTTCAATCTGAGCTTCGTCACGCGTTTCAAGTTGAGGTTTCGCCGCGCGTGCCAGAGATCATAGTTCTGCTGCATTTGCAGCCAACTTTCCGGGGAACGCCCGAGTGTTTTCGAAAGGCGCAGCGCCATTTCCGGAGTGACGCCGCTGGTGCCTTTGAGAATACGGTTCAGCGTAGATGGAGCGACGTCAAGCTTTTCGGCCAGTTCACGCCCACTGATACTGTGTTCTTCGAGATAAACATGAGTGATGAATTCGCCGGGATGCGGTGGGTTGTACATGATCATCAGTGGTAGTCCTCGTAATCAAGCACATAGGCGTGCGATCGAATCATCCATGATCCCCAGTGTAGCGTGTTGCGCACCGCGCAACAATAATTGTCGCGCGAAATCAGCCGTTCGCGACCTTCGTCAGGTATTCGACGAGCATCGGCACGGGCCGTCCGGTCGCTGAACCCTTGCGTCCTTCCTCCCATGCCGTTCCGGCGATATCGAGATGCGCCCAGCGATAACCTTCGGTGAAGCGCGAGAGGAAACACCCGGCAGTGATCGCACCCGCATACTTGCCGCCGATGTTGGCGATGTCGGCATAGCCGGTTTCGAGCTGGCTCTGGTAGTCGTCCCACAACGGTAGGCGCCACGCGCGGTCGAGCGAGGATTCACCGGCGGCGATGAGATCGTTCGCGAGCGCGTCGTCTTTCGTCATCAGGCCGGTGGCATGTTTGCCGAGCGCTACAACGCACGCGCCGGTGAGCGTGGCGGCATCGATGATGATCTGCGGATTGAATTTCTGCACGTAAGTGAGCGCGTCGCACAGGATAAGGCGGCCTTCGGCATCGGTATTGAGCACTTCGACCGTCTGGCCCGACATCGTGGTGACGACATCGCTCGGACGCTGCGCTTTTCCGCCCGGCATGTTCTCCACGGCCGGCACGATGCAGACAAGATTGAGCTTGAGTTTCATCTCGACGGCGGAAACGAACGCGCCGAGCACGCCGGCCGCGCCGCACATGTCGAACTTCATTTCTTCCATGCCGGCGCTGGGCTTGATCGAAATGCCGCCGGTATCGAACGTGATGCCTTTGCCGACCAGTGCGACGGGCTTGTCTTTTTCGTCGGCGCCCCTGTATTGCAGGATGATGAATTTCGGTTCGTTCGCCGAACCGAGCGAGACGCCGAGCAGCGCGCCCATGCCGAGTTTGCGCATGTCGGCTTCTTCGAGGATTTCGCACGTGACGCTTTCGTGTCCGCCGGCGAATTTTTTCGCCTGATCGGCAATATATTGAGGATTGCAGATGTTCGGCGGCAAATTGCCGAGTTCACGCGCGAAGCGCACGCCGTTCGCGATCGCATTCGCGGCGGCGAGCGACGGCGCCGCAGCCTCGGGACCGGAGAACGCGATCGCCTCGAACTCCGGCGTCTTCGCTTTCTCGCGCGGTTTGAACGTGGCGGTGTATTTATACGCAGCCCCATCGCTGGCGACGGCGGCGGCTCGCACTTTCCACGATGCGTCCTTGCCGGCGACATCGATATCGGGAAGGTACGAAATCGCATTCTTGAGAGGAAGGTTTTTCAGGACGCGTCCCGCGTCGGCGTTCGCACGAGCGAACCGCGCGGCGTCGAATTTTTTCTGATCGCCCAAACCGACAACGAGTACGCGCGGCGCTTTCACGTTGGGCAGACCGAACAGCACATGTGTCGTACCCGTCTTGCCGGTGATATCGCCGGCGTCGATGAGTCGCACGATCGCGCCATTCGTTTTTTCGTCGATGCGTTTTGCGGCGTCCGACAACGCGCGCTCTTCAAACACGCCGACGACAACGCACGCGGTATCGGCGGATTCGGGCGACGATTGGGTGAGGCTGAACTGAATAGTCATTGCTTTTCCGTATCGAAATTCTTCGAAAAACCGCGCCGCCGCGCACGAGGCCGGCTAAACTTAAGGTCAATTGAACGTGTTGCGCGATGCAATCGCGCCACGGATCGCGTTTGATGCGCGGTCAGCGCTCAAGTTTACTGCAAAACGATTGAGTTCATGCTCAGAATTGTCGATCGCTATCTGGCGCGGGAGCTGTTGTGGAGCTTCGTCGCCGCCCTCATGATTTTGTTGCTGGTCATCACCGGTGCGACGGTGGCCGACCTGCTCAACAAGATCGCGCACGGCCGTGTGGCGGCGGATCTGCTGCTCGCGCTGATCGGATTGCGCACGGTCGATACGCTCACGCTGCTTGTGCCGCTGTCCGCGTTTCTCGGTGTGCAGATCGCGTACGGACGGCTGTACCGGGAAAGCGAGATGGCGGTGTTCGCCGCATCCGGATTGGCATTGTCCGGATTGCTGCGGCCGCTGGCGCTGTTCGCGATTCCGGTGACGATCGTAACGGCGCTCATTTCGTTCTGGTTCGCACCCGCCGCAGACCGGCAGGCGCAGACGCTGCAGGAGGAGGCGAGCCGTTCGCTGATCATCGCCGGACTCGAACCGGGACGTTTCATCGAATTGCCGAATAACGACGGCGTGATGTACGTCGAAGCAATGAATGCCGACGGCACCAAATTCACGAAGATGTTCGTCGCGAGCGAGCGCACGAGCGACGACAAAAAGAACACGAGCATCAACATTGTCACCGCCACCGACGGCGAGCTGTATCACGAGGCCGACGGCGTCGCGCGTTTCCTCGGATTGAACGACGGATTCCGCGTCGAGGGCATACTTGGCCAGGACAATTTCAGGCTGATGCGTTATCAGCGCAACGACATCAAGTTGTCCGACAACTCGAACGACACCACGCCGGATTCCATCAAACGCAGCGCGACGACAGCGGATCTATTGCGCAGCACCGACGTCGTGCAGCGAGCGGAACTGCAATGGCGAATGGTCGCTCCGCTGACGGTACTCGTGCTTGTAATGCTGGCGCTGCCGCTGGCGAAATCCAGCCCGCGCGAGCCGCGCTACGCGCGCCTGCTCATCGCACTGCTGGCGTGGTTCATCTACTACAACTGCCTGGCGATGTGGCGTTCGCGATTGAGCCAGGGTTTCACCGATCCGCGCGTGGGATTCTGGCTGATTCTCGTTCCAACCGCGCTGATCGCCATCTTCATGAGCTGGCGCGGACAGCAATTGCCGAAACCGAAAGCGCCGAAGTTGCGCACGAGCGGAGCCGCATGATGCGCGCCGCCGTGTTCAAGAAAGTGGACAAGCTCGTCGCACTGTCAGTGCTCGGTTCGGTGTTGCTGGCGTGGGGATTTCTGGTCGGCTTCGATGCGTTCCATTCGTTTCTCGCCGAGGTCAACGACATTGGCACCGGCCAATACACGCTGAGCAAGGCGATCGTCTATATCCTTTTAACCGTGCCGCGCCGCGGTTATCAGTTTTTCGGATACGCAGCGCTGATCGGCGGCTTGCTCGGCATGGGCGGACTGGCGTCGAGCGGCGAATTGACGGCGCTGCGCGCGGCGGGACTTTCCAAACTGCGCATTTGCGTATCGGTGATCATCTCGCTGACGCTGATCACGGCAGGCGTGATGCTCATCGGCGAAACCATCGGTCCGCGCGGCGAGCAGAAAGCCGAGGCGCTGGCTTTGACGGCGAAATCGAAAGATGTCGCCATCGGCAAAGGCGGTAGTTTGTGGGCGCGCGACGGCAACAATGTCGTGAACGCGAAACACGGCCGCACGCGCGGTACCGGCAATGGCGCCGTCGTCGAATTGCAGGATGTGCGCGTGTTTGAATTCGAGCCCAACGGCCAACTCCACGCGCTATCGCTGGCGAAGACGGCAACCCATTCGGCGGACTTGTGGACGCTGCACGACGTGCGTCGCACGGAATTCAAGGGCACATCCGCCGATACGACGACGCAGGCGGAAACCGAATGGAAATCGAATCTCGATCCGAGCGTGCTGTCGGTGTCGATGATTCATCCCGAATATCTGGCCACGACCGACCTGATGCGCAACATCGAGTACATGCAGCGCAATCGGCAAGATGCTTCGACATACCAGCGCGCGTACTGGGCCCGGATTTTCTATCCGTTCAACGTGCTCGTGCTCGCGTTTTGCGCGGTGCCGTTCGCATTCGGCGCGCTGCGCACCGGCGGGCTCGGCAAGCGCCTTTTCATCGGTATCGCGCTCGCGATCATGTATTACTTTTTCCAAAGCGCCGTGGTCAGCATGGGCGCTGTATACAATTTCAATCTGGCGCTGGCCAATGCACTGCCGTCGATACTGCTCGCGGCAGCCGCAGTGTTTTATTTCCGGCGATACGGTTAGCTCAGCCGAACTTCGTCATGCGCGTGTCCGAAAGCGCATCGTGCAGCGTACGCCGCTGCGGATCGAACAGCGACCACCAATATCCGGCGCCGAGCAGTATGAGCGAGAGACACGCAAGAAAAAACCGCAGCAGCGCTGCCGTCAAAAGCACACGCGATCCGTCGCGCATTGTCAGCCGCAGTTTCCAGGCACGCATGCCGATGGTTTGGCCGCCGCGCGTCCATGAAAGCACGAAGTAGCCGGCCGTGAACGCTAACACGAGCGCCTGCATCAGAATTTTGTAATTCAGACGATGCGGATCGAGCGCGCCGCCCGTCAGCGCGACACCGACGACGCCGGCCAGGAACCAGAGTCCGAGCAGGGGCAGCACGTCGTACAACAATGCAAGCAGCCGCAGACCGAGCGAAACGGGCGGCGCAGAAGTTTCGGCGTTCATTTCGATGACGCAGGATGAGTGACGCCGCAAGCGTCGCGGTTTACGCTGCGGCATGCAAGCTTCGAGACCGCCGATGCCGGAAACAAAAACCCCTGGACCGATGCAGAGCGCAGCCGACCGCGCCGCGATCGATGCGTTTCTCGAACGTATCTGGTCGGAGCAAGGCCTGGCCGACAACACGCTCGCCAGTTATCGGCGCGATCTCGAAGGACTATCGCGCTGGCTGGCGAAGCACGGCAGTTCCCTGGATCGATGCGCGCGTGAATCGCTGTATCGCTATCTCGCCGAGCGTTCCGCGCGCGGCGGACGGCGCGGCACCGGCTATACGGCGCGTTCGAATGCGCGGCTGGTGTCGACGCTGCGCCATTTCTACCGCTCGCGTTTGCGCGACGGCGCGATCGAAGAAGATCCGACATTGTTGCTCGAAGCGCCGAAGTTGCCGAGACCGCTGCCGAAAGCATTATCGGAAGCGAATATCGAAGCGCTGATCGCCGCGCCGGATGCGACAACGCCGCTCGGCCTGCGCGATCGCGCGATGTTCGAGCTGATTTACGCGACCGGCTTGCGTGTCAGCGAATTGATCGGCATCCGCACCGAGCAGGTCAATTTGCGCCAAGGCGTCGTGCGCGTGACAGGAAAGGGCGGCAAGGAACGTCTCGTCCCGCTCGGCGAGCAGGCGCAGGATTGGATCGAGCGCTATTACGCCGAATCGCGGCCCGCACTTCTTCGCGGCGCGGAAGTCGACGAAGTTTTCGTCAGCAATCGTCGCGCCGCGATGACGCGCCAGATGTTCTGGTTCACGGTGAAACGTTACGCAACGCTTGCCGGCATCGACGCGAAACGCATATCGCCGCACGTGCTGCGGCATTGCTTCGCCACGCACCTTCTCAATCACGGCGCCGATCTGCGCGCACTGCAGATGTTGCTGGGCCACAGCTCGTTGTCCACCACGCAGATTTATACCTTTGTAGCGCGCGAAGGCCTCAAGCGTCTCCACGAGAAACATCATCCGCGCGGATAGGGTTTCGGCGTCCGCCGCGCCGTGAGACAATTGCATGATCCCGTCTCATTCGCCGGTCTGCATCGATATCCATCGATCCGCCGGCATCCACCGAGGTTTTCCATGTTCAGATGTTTGGTTTCCGCAGCGCTGCTCGTCGGCGCGATTTCGGCGCACGCTGCGGACGACACCACCAAGACGATCACCGAGGCGCTGCAGAAAATAGCGCCGAAGGCGCAGATTCAATCGATCGCCGAATCGGCGTTGCCGGGCTACTACAATGTGGTCGTCGATGGGCACGTCGTATTCGTCAGCGCGGACGGCAAGTACCTCATCGAAGGCCACGTCGTGGATATCGCCGCGCATCGCGATCTGGCCAGCGACGGCATGTCCGGCGTGCGCAAGGAAGGATTGGCGAAAATTCCGCCGGACAAACGGCTGATCTTCGCGCCCCCGAATCCGAAGTACACCGTCACGGTTTTCACCGATGTCGACTGCCCGTATTGCCGGCAATTCCACAAGCAGATCGCCGAATACAATCGCCGCGGCATTGCGGTGGAATACGTGCTGTATCCGCTGTCCATCCATCCGGGTTCGGACAAGAAAGCGCAAACCGTGTGGTGCGAAAAAGACCGCAACACGGCCTATACGAATGCGATGAATGGGCAGACGCTCGCGCCCAAGACATGCAGCAATCCCATCGCGGAAGTCGCCAGCATCGGAGAAACCATGGGCGTGAACGGCACACCGGCCATCTTCACGCACGACGGCATACAGCTGGGCGGCTATGTGGCGCCCGACCAGCTCGCGAAGCAGCTGGATGACTTGTCGAAAGGCAAACCGGCCGCCGCACAATGAACCAATCCCGCCGCCGCGGGTCTGAACCGAATTACGTTCCGCAGAGAACTTCCATGCCGAAAAAAATCCTGACCGCGTTGGCCCTTTTGATCGTATCCGCGATTGCGATGGCGGCCGACGGCGAGAAAACCGCGCGCGACGCGATCCATTCCATGTTGCCGATGGCGATCATCGATCAGGTGGTGAAGTCCGATCTGCCGGGTTTCTATGAAGTGATCATCAGTGGACAGATCGTCTACGTCACCGAAGACGGCAAATACCTGCTGCAGGGCAAGCTCTACGACGTTCCGGAGAAGAAAGATCTGACGTCCGCACGCATTGCCGTGATGCGCGAACAGGCGCTGGCGAAGCTGCCCGAAAGCAAGGAAATGATCTTCGCGCCGCAGAATCCGAAACACACCGTCACGGTGTTCACGGATGTGGACTGTCCGTATTGCCGGCAATTCCACAAACAGATCGCCGAATACAACCGTCTCGGCATCGCCGTGCATTACGTTCTGTATCCGCTGGATATCCATCCGGGCGCGGACAAGAAGGCCGCCGCCGTGTGGTGCTCCAAGGATCGCAATGCGGCATACACCGCCGCGATGAACGGGCAGGATCCGGGCACCGCCACCTGTTCGAATCCGGTTGCCGAAACCAAGGCGCTGGGCGAATCGTTGGGCATCAACGCGACTCCCACCGTACTCGCCGAAGACGGCACGATGGTCGACAACGCGAAGGCAGTATCGCCGACACAGCTGGCGGCGGAGCTGGATCGCAAGGCCGCGGCCGCAAAACCCGTCGCCTCGCGATAATTCAGAAAAACGCGCGCCGTCGACGCCTTTGCTGGCGTCGCGGCAATGGCCCACCATTGTTTCCGGCGGCGGAATCCGCATATTCCGTCCTGTTAGAATACGCACCCTTTTCGTACCTCTCGCGCTGACGCGCTCGCCATGATCGTTTTCGATGGGCTTCCGGCCCTCTCGGCGTTTCGCCTGGAGCGGATAAACCGCGAATTTCAACGCCTGGAGCTTCGCAGCAAGCTCTTGTCGGCGTGGAATGTGTATTTCGTGCGTGCGCAGACGGATGTCCGGAAACTGGATCACGAAAAACTTCGCGACGTGCTGCGCGCCACGCCGGGCAATCCGAAACCGGCTGAAGTCTGGACAGTCCCGCGTCTCGGCACGATCTCCCCCTGGTCGTCGAAGGCGACGGAGATTTTGCGCGGCTGCGGATTTCCCGTTGAACGCGTCGAGCACGGTTTTGCTTACGCGATCGAGCGTGCGCCGGAACCGGATTCCGCAGCCTGGCAGAAGCTCGTCGCGACCTTGCACGATCCGATGACGCAGTCCGTGCTCACGTCGCTCGCCGACGCCGACCGATTGTTCCAAACCGGCCAAGCGGCGCCGCTGGCGCATATCGAGCTGGGTGCCGATCCCGCGATGGCGCTGGCCGACGCGAATCGCCGGCTCGGGCTGGCATTGGCTTCGGATGAAATCGAATATCTCGCCGCGCGTTATGGCGAACTCAAGCGCAATCCGACCGACGCCGAACTGATGATGTTCGCACAGGCGAACTCGGAACATTGCCGGCACAAAGTGTTCAACGCGAGCTGGACCATCGACGACGTCCGCCAAGAAAAATCGCTGTTCGCGATGATCAAGAACACGCATGCCGTTTCGCCGCAGCACACCCTGTCGGCTTACAGCGACAACGCGGCCGTCATCGAAGGCGGCAGCGGCCAGCGATTTTTCGCCGATGCACAAAGTGGACAATATCGCATTGTGGAAGAATCCATTCCGTACGCGATAAAAGTCGAGACGCACAATCATCCGACCGCCATCGCGCCGTTCCCCGGCGCATCGACCGGCGCCGGCGGCGAGATCCGCGACGAAGGCGCGACCGGCCGCGGCGGTAAACCGAAAGCGGGTTTGACCGGATTCACGACGTCGTATTTGCGCATCCCCGAATTGCCGCGGCCGTGGGAAAAAGATCGTCCGCTGCCGCCGCGCATGGCGACCGCGTTCGAGATCATGCGCGACGGTCCGATCGGTGCGGCGGCATTCAACAATGAATTCGGACGTCCGTGTCTGGGCGGTTATTTCCGCACGTTCGAGGCCGAATGCGGCGAAAGCACGGTGCGGCGCGGTTATGACAAGCCGATCATGATCGCGGGTGGAATTGCAAACCTGCGCACGACCGATGTGCAAAAACGGCGTTTGAGCGAAGGCGATGCCGTCGTCGTGCTCGGCGGTCCGGCAATGCTGATCGGCCTCGGTGGCGGTGCGGCTTCGTCCGTTGCGGGCGGCGACAGTTCCGCTGAACTGGATTTCGCCTCCGTGCAGCGCGACAACGCGGAGATGGAGCGACGCTGCCAGCAAGTGATCGATGCGTGCTGGGCGCGCGGCGAAAACAATCCGATCGTCAGCGTTCACGACGTGGGCGCGGGCGGTTTGTCCAACGCGATTCCGGAATTGCTCAACGATTCCAGTGTCGGCGGCCGCATCGAGTTGCGCAAGATTCCCTCCGACGATCCGCAATTGTCGCCGATGCAGATCTGGTGCAACGAAGCGCAAGAACGTTACGTGGTCGGGCTGCACCAGAAAGATTTGCCGGAGTTCGAAGCGGCGTGCGCGCGCGAGCGTTGTCCGTACGCGGTTGTCGGCGCGGTGACCGCGGAGCGGCGATTGATTCTGTCCGATTCGCGAAACGCGGATTCCGAAAACGAAGCGGTCATCGATTTGCCGATGGATGTGCTATTCGGCAAGCCGCCGAAGATGCATCGCGAGAGCAAGCGCAAAGTGATGCGCATGGATATCGTGCCCGATCTCGACGGCATTCTGCTGGAAGCCGCGATCAAGCGCGTGCTGCGCTTGCCGGCGGTCGGCAGCAAATCGTTTCTCGTGACGATCGGCGACCGCACGGTCGGCGGACTTTGCTCGCGCGATCCGATGGTCGGGCCGTGGCAGGTTCCCGTCGCCGATTGCGCCGTAACGCTGAACGATTTTTCAGGATATGCCGGCGAAGCGATGTCGATGGGCGAACGCACGCCGCTCGCGGTGTTGTCCGCGCCCGCCTCGGCGCGCATGGCGGTGGGCGAGGCGATCACGAACATCGTCTCGGCGCCGATCGCCGATATCGGCGACATCAAACTTTCCGCGAACTGGATGGCGGCCATCGGCGCGCCCGGCGAGGACGCAAAATTGTTCGACGCGGTGCAAGCCGTCGCGATGCAACTTTGTCCACAATTAAACATTTCCATTCCTGTCGGCAAGGATTCGCTGTCGATGCAGACGGTCTGGCAACAGGAAGGCCGTCAGCACAAAACCTTATCGCCGGTGTCGCTGATCGTTACCGCGTTCTCACGCGTGACCGATGCGCGCCGCGCGTTGACGCCGCAGATCAAGACGCATCAGGGCGACACGGAATTGTGGCTGCTCGATCTCGGCGCGGGACGCAATCGTCTCGGCGGATCGGCGTTGGCGCAGGTTTACAACCGCGGCGGCGGATTGCCGGCGGACGTCGACGATCCGGAAATGCTCAAGCGTTTCTTCGCGGCGATCCAGGACGCGAATGCGAAAAATCTTCTTCTCGCATATCACGATCGCTCCGACGGAGGCGCCATCGTCACACTCATCGAGATGGCGTTCGCGGGACATTGCGGTATCGACGTCGAACTGACCGGCTGGGCCGACAACACATTATCCGCACTGTTCAGTGAAGAACTCGGCGCCGTGGTGCAGATCCGGGCGTCGGACCGCGAACCGTTCGAAGCGTTGCTGACCGAGCACGGCTTGTCGAACGTCGCGCACTATTGCGGCACGCCGCATGCGCGCAAACGCATGAAGTTGTGGTTGAACGACGAGTCGATCGCGCGCTGGCCGTGGGAAGACCTGATGAAGGCGTGGTCGGAAACGAGCAACGCCATGCAGAGCCGCCGCGACAATCCGGAAAGCGCAAAAAGCGAACACGCCTGGCGCTGCGACGATGGCGATGCCGGCATCATGCCGCGCGTGAATTTCGATCCGTCGGAAGATATCGCCGCTCCGTTCATCAATTCGGGTGTGCGGCCGAAAATTGCGATCCTTCGCGATCAGGGCGTGAACGGCCAGATTGAAATGGCCGCGGCATTCACGCGTGCAGGATTCGATGCATTCGATGTGCACATGACGGATCTGCAAAACGGCCGGCACACGCTCGACGATTTCACCGGCTTCGCCGCGTGCGGCGGATTTTCGTACGGCGATGTGCTCGGCGCGGGGCGCGGATGGGCGACGTCGATTCTTTTCAACGAAAAATTGCGCGACCAGTTCGCGGCGTTTCTGGAAGATCCGTCGAAATTCGCGTTGGGCGTCTGCAACGGTTGCCAGATGCTGGCGGCGTTGCGCGACATCGTTCCCGGTGCGGATCGCTGGCCGAGTTTCGAACGCAATATTTCCGAACAATACGAAGCGCGGTTGGCGACGCTGGAGATTGAGGAATCGCAATCGATCTTTTTCGCCGGCATGGCGGGATCGCGCATTCCGGTTGCCGTCGCGCACGGCGAAGGACGCGCCGTGTTCAACGAACGCGGCGACGTCAAACGCGTGCAGACGTGCGCGCGATTCGTCGACAACGAAGGCCGCGTCACGGAAACCTATCCGCTGAATCCGAACGGTTCGCCGAAAGGCATAGCGGGCCTCACGGCGGCGGATGGACGCGTCACCGTACTCATGCCGCATCCCGAACGCGTGTTCCGCACCGTACAAATGTCGTGGGCGCCGCGCGATTGGAAAGAAGATTCGCCATGGATGCGCATGTTCCGTAACGCGCGGGTTTGGGTCGGTTGATGTGTCGGACCCGTAAACTCCCTCTCCCCCGATTCATCGGGGGAGAGGGCTGG
>DATAVJ010000085.1:0-10435 GCA_036267795.1 Rudaea sp. | reverse complement strand
ATGCACGTTTCTCCGCTCAAACAGTTTTTGCTCGCGGCAATCTTGTGGCTGCCGCTCGCGTTTTTCTTCTGGTTCTGGTTCGCGTCGCCGCTGTGCTGGCCGGTGATTCATCTGGCGAAATTCGTGCTGATGCATGCGTGGCCTTCGCTGTTTACCGACATATCACAAGGCGCCGATTTGATCGATCCGCAAGGACGAATCCTCGGCCATCCCGGCTATTTGATGCAGATTTCCAGCGGCATCCTCGTCAACGCCGCGCCGGCAGGTTCGCCGCCGCAGCTCGGATTCCTCGAGCCCGTCGTGAATCCGATGATCTACGGCTACGCACTGCCGTTGTTTGCGGGATTGGTACTGGCGACACCGCTGACGCGTCTGCAACGCACGGCGCAAATCATCGGTGGTGCGTGCCTGATGGCCTTCACGCAGACATTCGGCGTGATCGGCGAAAGTCTCAAGGCGGTGGGTCTCGACGCAGGCGCCGAAGGCGTCAAAGCCATGCAGCAGGCGGGTTTGCCGCTGAACCTGATTGCGCTTTGGTACCAGTTCGGTTATCTCATCCTGCCGGCGCTGATGCCTGCGGTATTGTGGATCGTGCTCAATCGCCGCTTCATCGAAACGCTTATCCGACCCGAACCGGTTGAACCTGTGCCGAAAGTTGGGGTCGAATCACCACAGTCTGGGGTCCGCTGAGTCATGGTTGCCGTTCCGAACGAACCGAATTCTCCGATCAATCCGCTACAGCCGTTCGCGCCCGAATGGCTGGATGAAAGAATCTGCGAGTTCCTCGTCGAGCGCGGCCGCCTGAAGGAAACCGATCTCGTGCGCGCGCGGCGCCTGCACGAGGAAAACACCGAGGGCAATCTGATTCCGTTGCTCACGCGGCTCGGCCTCGTGTCCGAGCGCGACATGGGCGAGGCATTGTCCGAATTGCTGAATCTGCCGTTGCTCAGCGCGAAAGAATGTCCGGAAACGTCGTCGGCGACGGTGCAGATGTCGGTGCGTTTCCTCAAGCAATACCACGTCGTGCCGATCGCGGAAGACGAAAAGACCGTGACGCTGCTCGTGGCCGATCCGGCCGACACGTACGCGCGTCAGGCCGTCGAATTGGCGAGCGGAAAATCCATCGACGTGAAAGTCGGATTCCGCTCCGAAATCGAAGATCTCATCGAACGCTATTACGGTTCCGGCCGTTCGGCGATGGGCACGATCGTCGAGAATCTCAGCGACGAACAAGGCCGCGGCGAAGACGACATCGAGCATCTGCGCGATCTGGCGTCGGAAGCGCCCGTCATTCGGCTCGTCAATCTGGTGATTCAACGCGCCGTCGAACAGCGCGCGTCCGATATCCACATCGAGCCGTTCGAGAACCGGTTGAAAGTGCGCTACCGCGTCGACGGTGTGCTGCAGGAGGTCGAATCGCCGCCGGCGGCATCGACGGCAGCGGTGATTTCGCGCGTGAAGATCATGGCGAAACTCAACATCGCCGAACGCCGCCTGCCGCAGGACGGACGCATCATGTTGCGCGTGCAAGGCAAGGAACTCGACTTGCGCGTTTCGACCGTGCCGACATCGTTCGGCGAATCCGTCGTCATGCGTATTCTCGATCGCGAATCCGTCGTGTTCGATTTCCATACACTGGGATTCACCGACGAATTCCTGCCGAAGTTCAACAAGGTGCTCGAATTGCCGCACGGCATTCTTCTGGTCACGGGCCCAACGGGTTCCGGCAAGACGACGACGCTGTATACCGCATTGTCGAAACTCAACACGCCGGATGTGAAAATCATCACCGTCGAAGATCCGGTCGAATACCAGATCGAAGGCATCAACCAGATTCAGGCGAAGCCGTCGATCGGCCTCGACTTCAGCCACGCGCTGCGCTCCATCGTGCGTCAGGACCCGGACATCATCATGATCGGCGAAATGCGCGATCTGGAAACGGCGAAGATTGCAATTCAATCCGCGCTGACGGGTCACTTGGTGTTGTCGACGCTGCACACGAACAACGCCGCCGGCGGAATCACGCGCATGCTCGACATGGGCGTGGAAGATTATCTGCTCACCTCGACGGTGAACGGCATCCTCGCGCAGCGTCTTGTGCGTCGTCTCGACATCGAAAATGCCGAGAAGTACGAAGCGATGCCGGAAGTGATCGAAGAGTTCGGCCTGCGCCGTTTCCAGCCGAATGGAAAAGTGGAATTGTATAAACCGATGCCGTCGGCGCTCACATCGACCGGCTATCACAGCCGCACCACGATCATGGAATTCCTCGTGATGACCGATCCGATCCGCCGCCTCGTCATGCAGCACGGCGACATGGGCAAGATCGAAGACCAGGCGCGCGCCGAAGGCATGCGCACGATGTACGAAGACGGTCTCGTCAAGGCGTTGAACGGCACGACGACGATCGAAGAAGTGTTGCGCGTGACGCAGGAAAACTGATGGCGCTGTATCGCTACAAGGCCGTCACCTCCGCGGGCGAAGTCGTCGAGGGACAGTTCGATGTCGCGTCGAACGACGAAGCCGTCGCGAAAATCCAGGACGCCGGCAATATTCCGTTGGAAGTTCGCGAAGCGGCCGGCGGCGTAGGCGGCCGTTCGTTCGGCGGCCTGTTCCGGCGCTCCGCGATGAATGCGGCGCAGGTGCTTCAATTCACGCAACAGATGTCGACGCTGCTCGGCGCCGGACTGCCGCTCGATCGCGCACTGCAGATCGTGCTCGAACTGCCCGAAGCGGAAAAAGCGCGCCGCGTGATCGAGCGCGTTCGCGACACCGTGCGCGGCGGCGCGCCGTTGTCCGACGGTCTCGAGGCGGAGTCGGACGTCTTCTCCAAGTTGTACGTGAACATGGTGCGCGCCGGCGAAATTGGCGGTTCGCTCGATGCCACGTTGTCGCGTCTCGCGAATTATCTTGAACGCGCCAAGGCGCTGAAGGAAAGCGTCGTCAACGCGATGATCTATCCGGCCATCCTTATCGTGATGGTGTTCGCCGCATTGCTGGTGTTGCTCATTTTCGTCGTGCCGCAGTTCGTGCCGATGTTCAAGGACATGAACGTGGAACTGCCGCTGATCACGCAAATCGTCTTGTTCGTGGGACTCGGATTGCGCGATTGGTGGTGGCTGATGGCCATCGGCCTTGTCGCCTTCGTGGTATTCATGCGGCGGCAACTCGCCGATCCCGCGTCTCGTTTGAAATTCGACGCATGGCTCTTGCGCGCGCGCGTCGTCGGTCCCCTGTTTTCAAAGTTGGAAACAGCTCGCCTGGCGCGGACATTGGGAACTTTGCTCAAGAATGGCGTTCCCTTATTGACGGCCATGAGCATCGGCCGCAACGTGTTGGGCAACGCCGCGCTGGCCGAAGCTGTCGAAAAGGCCACGGAAGAAGTGAAGACCGGCGGCGGTTTGGCGTTTTCGCTTTCCCACAGCAAGCGCTTCCCCAAGCTGGCGCTACAGATGATCAGCGTCGGCGAGGAATCGGGCGCTCTCGACGAGATGCTGCTCAAGGTCGCCGATACGTTCGATATAGAAGCCAAGAACACGGTGGATCGAATGTTGTCGGCGTTGGTGCCCGTGATGACCGTGATCATGACGGGCGTGGTCGGTTTCATCATGATGGCGATTCTGGTGCCGATCATGAGCGTAAGCGGTTCAATTCAATAAAAGGCGCAGTTATGAAAAAGTATACAAATATCGCGCGGGGCGACTTCAGCCGGGAAATGCGACCGACGGGCGCAGCCGGCTTCACCCTGATCGAAATGGTGATGGTGATCGCGCTGATCGGCATCGTGATGAGCGTCGTCGGCAGTTATGCCGTGCAGCGTTTCAACCAGGGCAAATACAACGCGGGCAAGGCCGCGGTGCATTCGATGGACATGAAGGTGCAGGCCTTCATGCTCGACAACGGCAATCCGCCGACGAGCCTCAACGATCTGGTGACGCGGCCGGGCAATGCCACGAATTGGAACGGGCCTTACGCAAAACCGGGCGACGTCAACGATCCGTTCAATCATCCTTTCCTTTACAAGATGCCCGGCGCACACGGCGACTACGACATCATCTTCCTCGGCAAGGACGGCGTCGAAGGCGGCGATGGCATGAACAAGGATTACGGAAACTGGGAGTAATCGAGCCCGCTTCCGTTCGCTCAGAGGGAAGGTGAGCCGATGCGATCTCCGTCGTACGCCAAGCAGACAGGCTTCAGCCTGATCGAAATCGTGGCGGTGCTGTTTCTGATCGGCTTGACGCTCGCCGTGGTCATGTTTTCGTTTTCCAAGACATTGACCAGCGCGCGCATTGAAGCGGCAAGCCGCGATCTCGTGGCGGCGCTGCGCTACACGCGCGGACAAGCCATCGTGCGTGGGCAGCAGCAGGCGCTCGACATCGATGTGGAGCACAACACGTATCAGGCGCCGGGAAAACCGATCGTCCGGTTGCCGCGCGAAATGCGCATGGCGCTGGTTACCGCGGAGATCGAGCAGACTGGCGCCACGTCAGGGCGCATCCGGTTTTTCCCGGATGGAGCATCGACCGGCGGGCACGTCACCGTGTTCATGGGTCAACGCCAATGGCAGGTCAACGTGAGTTGGCTTACCGGACAGGTGGTCCGCGAAGAACTCGCTGTGCGCTGACGCGCATTGTGCAATTGTATATTTCTGGACATTCATGTCATTGAAGAGGCCGCAAACATCGATGCCGACGCGCCAGCGTGGTTTCACGCTGATCGAGCTGGTGGCTGCGTTCGCGATTTTCGCGATCGGCTTCGGCATCTTGCTGCAAATTCTCAGCACGTGTCTGCACACGACGTCGCAGGCGGCGGACTACACGCGCGCCGCGTTGTGGGCGCAATCGCTGATCGACATGCAAGGCGTCGGCGAACCCTTGCAGGAAGGATCGAGCAGCGGACGCTTCGACAACCGATTCACCTGGCAGATGAACGTCGAAAAAATTCAACCGCCGGAAGAGCCTCAGGCGGGCGGCGTCACGCCGGGCAACCAGAACCAGCAAGGCGTTCAGATGACGACCGTCGGCAACACGATCGATCTTTATCAGCTCGAACTCGTCGTGTCGTGGGGAACGTTCTACATGAATCACAATGCGCGCTTCGTTACTTTGCGAGCGGAAGATTCGGCGCAAACCGGCGCGGGCGTCGGCTTGTCCAATCCCATGGCGCGGCCGGTGAACAAGCCATGATGGTCGCGCGCCGGCAATCCGGATTCACGCTGCTGGAAGTGCTTCTGGCGGTGATGCTGCTCGCGCTGCTTCTCGCGGGCGCCTACAGTGGCATTCACGCAGCGGCGAAAGCGATGACCGCCGGCGAGCGCGCCATCGACCGCGCCGATCGCCTGCGTACCGCGCAGGAATTCCTGCGCCGGCAAATCAGCCACATCGTTCCGCTCACGTACGAACGCGACGACGTGAACAATACCGTGCACGTATTCGACGGCGGTGCGCAGTTCATGCGTTTTGTCGCGCCGATGCCGGGATATCTGTCGCGCGGCGGCCCGTATGTGCAGACGCTGGAACTCGTGCCCGGCAACAACGGTCTGCAATTGCGGTTCACCGACGCGATGTTGAATGGCTACGATGCGCAAGACCCGAAAACCGACGAACCTGTCGTTATCCTCGATCGTATTCGCGCGGGACAATTCCAATATCGCACGCTCGACGACCAGGGCCAGCTCACCGACTGGTTCAGCGGCTGGCCCGACCCGAGCATCACACCGCTGATGATCCGGCTCAGTCTCGACATGCAGCCCGGCGTCGAGGTTCCGTGGCCGGAACTCGACGTGCCGTTGGTGCTCAACGCGGGCGCGGTGCGCCCGAATTCGCAGTTCGTCGCGATGCCTGCAGGCCCGTCGCTTCGAACCGGGCGTCGGCAATGAACATGTTCCGGGGAGTTCATCGGCAGCGCGGCGTCGCGCTCATTATCGTGATCTGGGTCATCGCGCTGATGACAATTTTGCTCGGCAGTTTCGCGCTGATCGCGCGCACGGAAAATCTCGAGTCGCGTCATTTGTTCGATGGAACGTCGGCGCGATATTCCGCCGAAGCCGGTCTCGAGCGCGCCGCGTACGAATTGCGCAATCCCGACGTGACCACGCGCTGGGTGTGCGATGGACGTCCGTACGAATTCGATTTCGACAACGCGCATATCCATATCGAAATTCTCGACGAATCCGGCAAGATCGATCTGAACACGGCCGACGACACGTTACTGCAATCGCTCTTCATCTCGGTAGGCGTCGATCCCGATACGGCCGTCGGGTTGTCCGATTCGATACAGGATTGGCGCGACGGCGACGATATCCCGCGGCCGCGCGGTGCCGAAGTGGATGCGTACAAGAGTGCGGGTCTTTCCTACGGTCCGCGCAACGCGCCGTTCCAGACGGATTCGGAAGTCCAGCAAGTGATGGGCATGAATTACGATCTGTATTCGCGCATCGAACCTGCCATCACGATTTATTCCGGCAGCTCGCAACCGAATCCGGCGTATGCGCCGATCGAAGCATTGCGCGCGATGCCGGGTATGACGGAAGACCTCGCCGAACAATTGATCGCGGCGCGTCAGCAGGTCGCGCCGGGAATGGGCGCGACGGCGGGCCTCACCATGCCAGACGGGACGCCGATCATGGCGAATGGGGGAGGGAACACGTACACTATCAAGTCCCGTGCCACGCTCGCGAACGGCGCCAGCGCATTGATCGACGCCAGTATTCGCCTGGGCGGAATTGGTGTCGCTGGACGGCCTTATACCGTGCTGCGCTGGCGCGACGACCAGCCATGATGAGTGCGCTCTTCCATGATCGCGGAGATCAAGAAGCGGCCATTCATCGCCGCACGTTTCAATTAGTACTATGAGTATTCCTGACGCGATCGACACACAGCTCGCCCGCCTGCGGACGCGCTACGCGAGAACTCCCCTGCCGCGCTTTTTCGCGTGGTGGGGACGGGAACTCGTGTCGCTGCTGCCGGAACGTTGGCGCGCGCAACTCGCCGAACGCACCGACGCGTTGCTGCTCGAAGCACAAGGTGGCGAGCTCGTGGTGTGGCGCCAATCCGGTGAGCGCACGCGCGAACTCGCACGCATTTCCCTGGCCGAACCGATCGATGTGCAAAAAGCGGCATTCGCTCGGTTGCGCAACCAGCTCGACGATCCGGATCTGCGCCGTTTCTACTGCATCGCGCCGGAGCGCACGCTGCGCCGGCATATCAATTTGCCGGCGGCCGCCGAAAACAATTTGCGTCAAGTGCTCGCGTTCGAGATGGATCGGCAAACGCCGTTCAAGGCCGATCAGGTTTATTTCGACTATCGCGTCTCGGTGGCGCCGGGCAGCGAACGCACTCTGTCCATCGAACTCACGGTGGTCCCGCGTGCGCAACTCGACAACGAGTTGGTGAAGATCACCGGCGTCGATGCGTCGCTCGATGGCGTGGACTGCTGGCAGAACGGATCGGGCAGTCAGCGCGCCGGACTGAATCTGCTGCCGCAGGATCGGCGCATCAAACGAAAAAACGTGGGACTGCGCATCAACCTCGCGCTGGCCGGTGCGGCGGCGATTCTCCTGGTCACGGTGATGCTGCAATCGCTCGCGAACCGGCAGTCGGCGCTCGAAGCGATGACGGCGGAAGTCGAGAAAGCGCAAAACGACGCGAAGCAGGTTTCGCAATTGCGCAAGACGATGCAGGACACGATCGATTCGGCGAATTTCCTGAGCCGGAAGAAACACGAGTCGCCATTGATGGTCGATCTGCTCAACGATCTCACCGTACGGCTGCCGGACGACACATATCTGGAACGCTTGAACGTCGACGAAAAAAACAAGATCGAATTGCAGGGTTTGAGCGACGACGCATCGAAGCTGATCGGGTTGTTGAGCAAGTCCGACTTGCTGACCAATCCGAGCGTGCAGGGCACAATTCAGCCAGACCCGCGCACGAAGAAGGATCGGTTCAACATCACATTGGAATTCCGCTCGGTAGCAGCCGCAGAAGCCGCGGCGAAAGCGAATGACGCTCGCGACCGCGGCGCGCACAAACCGGGAGGAGGCAAAAATGCGCCTGATGCCGGAAACCCGTAACAGCCGATTCCTCGCGATCGTATTGCTGCTGATCGTGGCGATACTTGTCTATCTTGTTTTCTTCCATTGGTGGTTCGTCGCGCCGCAACTGGATATCGCAGCGCAAATGGACGATTTGCGCGATCAGCAACAACGCTTCAGCCAAGCCGCGCAAGAGCGGCCGCTCATCGAGAAGCGCGTCGCCGAAGTGCGCGCGTTCGAACAGGACAATCAGGCGTTTCTCACCGACGCGGATCCGAACGCGGCATTTTCGGATCTCACGCAGCGATTGAAACAGGTGATCAGCGCGCGCGCGAAAGACGAGAGCCGTTGCGCGATGGTCAGCAATTCGAATTTCAAAGGCGGCGAAGAAGAGCTTTATCGTCGCGTGACGATCCAGGTGCGCATGCGATGTTCGCTGGAGCCGTTCGCGGGCATTCTCTACGATCTCGAAAACAGCAATCCTTATCTTTTCGTCGATCAGTTGATGATCTATCGCCAGCAGGCCGGGTATGTTCCGCCCGGAGGCAAGGCGCCGCCAAGTTCGCTCGATATCCGGTTCAATCTTTCCGGTTACTTGCGCAACAAAGCCGGGAAGCCGGGCGAATGAGTATGCGCGGAATCAAATTCTCCACAGTCGTCCTCGCGGGGATTTGCGGCGTTTTGTTGTTGCTCGCGTTCGTGATGGAAGCGGGATTCGGCCGCGGCTATCGTTGGCTCGCGCCGGACGACAGCGCTGCGCTTGCAGCGTCGGGCATCGATCGGGAACCATTCAAGCTACCTTCCGAGACCGCCTACGCCGCCACGGATGCGCGCCCGATCTTCAACGAAGACCGCAAACCGACGCCGGAAGCGCCCGACGAAAAAGCCGAACCGCCGCCGCCGTCGGTTCCGTTGAACATAAGTCTGACCGGCATTGTCCTCACGCCGCAGCTGCATATGGCGCTCATCCAGGACAAAGGCAAAAACACTACAATCGCGCTGAAAGAGGGCATGCCCATGCCTGGCGACCAGGGCGGCTGGACGCTGACCGAGATCAAAAAACGCAGCGCGATCTTCAAGGAGACGGCCGGCGACGAAGTGGAAGTTGAACTGTCAACGGCTGTTGCGAGTCAAAAGCCGCCGACGCAGCCGGCCAAGCCGGGAAGCCGGAAGGCCGCCGCCGAAGCGGGTGGTACGAAACCACCGGCGCCGACGCAGGCAGCATCGGGTAACGCGGGGAATCCGCAAGCCGCTGAGCAATTGCAACGCCGTATCGAGGAGCGTCGCAAGCAAATGCGCGAAGAGGCTGAACGCATCAAGAAACAGCAGGGTAATCCGCCGAGTCATTGAGGCGAACCGTTACGGAGTGCAGCACGTGTCCTTACGTCCTTACATCGTTTTCCTGGCACTTTTGATCGCGCTGCTGTCCGGCTGTGCGGACATGCCTTTCCATAAGCAGGACACCGCACAAATCGACGCGTCCGCCGCGCCGCCCGTGCCGAAGATCGCGACAGTCGACGACGAAAAACCGATCAAGATCAAAACCACCGATGCGGCGCACGCCGCGGAGGCGAAGGTCGAGACGGGCAACGGCAACTTCGTCAACGAAAAGGCCGCGCGTCTTCCGCCGCCGAACACGGGCGTGTCGTCGGCGGAGGGACAAATCACATTCAACTTCGAGAACCAGCCGATCCAGGCCGTCGTGCAGGCGATTCTCGGCGCGCTTCTGAAAGAAAATTACACGATCGCTCCGAACGTCACCGGCAATGTCACGTTTTCGACGTCGCGTCCCATCACGCCGGAACAGGCGATGCCGATTCTGGAAATGCTGCTGGCGTGGACGAACAACGCGCTCGTCCGCAAGGAAGGCCGTTACGAAGTGTTGCCCGTCAAGGATGCGATTCCCGGCAATCTCACGCCGCGCATCGCGCCGCCGAACATCGCGAAAGGATATGAAGTACGCGTATTTCCGCTGAAGTATATTTCGGCGACGGAAATGCAGAAGCTGCTCAAGCCTTTCGCGAAAGCCGATGCCGTGGTTTCCGCCGATGCCGCACGCAACATGATAATCATGGCAGGCACCGCCTCGGAGCTCGCCAACTACGAACGCACGATCGACGTATTCGATGTCGATTGGCTGAAAGGCATGTCGGTCGGCGTCTACAGCTTGCGCAACACCGACGTCACCAAAATCCAGCCGGAGCTCGACAAGATTTTCGGCGAGGCAGGCCAATCGCCGCTCGCCGGGATGTTCCGTTTCATTCCGATGGACTCGACGAATTCGATCGTCGTCATCACGTCGCAGCCTGAATATCTGAAGCAGGCCGAACAGTGGTTGTATCGGCTCGATCTGGGCGCCGGCGAAAATGGAACGCAGCTATACGTCTACGACGTGAA
>DATAVJ010000084.1:0-2371 GCA_036267795.1 Rudaea sp. | reverse complement strand
CGGCGCGCCGGTGGCGGCGTTGGTGTGGCAGGTCTGACACAGGTTGCCGAAAATCGTCTTGCCGTCTTTGGTGCCGCCATAGGCGACTTGCGATTCCGCTGCTTTTTTCGCGGCGTCCTGCGCTGCCAGCAACGCGGCCTTGCCGGTGTCGCCTGCGTATACCGCACCGACGGGCGCCACGCGCGCGACGACTTGTTTTTCCTGGTCCGGCGCCGTCGCTGCGGGGTGTTCAGCGTACAGATGCATCGCCAAAAAAATCAGGGCGAACATGACCAGCACCAGAAAGCCGATCACCATCGAAAAATGGCGGAGGAAGACGCGGTCGCTGTCGGTAATGGGGTTGGTCACGGCTCACCAAGCAATAGACACAAAATAGAACGCGAAGTATACCGGCGAGGCCGTGGGCGCGGAAGTCGCGCCTACGCCATGCCGCCGTTCACGCCGATGATCTGGCCGTTGACGTACGAGGCCGCGTCCGAACAGAGGAAACCGACCACGGCGGCCACTTCCTCCGGCGAGCCCGCACGCGCCGCCGGGACGATCTGCTTGATGTGCTGCGCATCGAACGCCGCATCGGCCGTGCGTCCGGCGATCACGCCCGGCGCAACGACATTCACCGTGATGCCGCGCGAGGCCATTTCGCGCGCCAGCGATTTCGCGGCGCCGTGCAGCGCCGATTTCGCAGCCGCATAGTTCACTTGCCCGCGGTTGCCGAGCACGGCGGCGACGGACGATACGCAGACGATGCGACCGAACTTCGCGCGCGCCATCGGCAGCAATAAGGGTTGTGTCGCGTGGAAAAAACCATGCAGCGAGACGTCGATGACGCGATGCCATTGCGAACCGGTCATTCCCGCCAGCGGCGCATCGTCGTGGATGCCCGCATTGTGGACGAGGATGTCGATAGCGCCATCGGAGAGCATCGCATCGATCGCCGCGCGCGATGCGTCGGCATCGGTAAGATCGAACGTCACCGCCTTCGCGTTGCCGCCGATGTCGTAGGCAAGCGCGCGCGCGCGATCCGGATTCGCGTTTGCGTGGACGTAAACGAAATGTCCTTGCGCCGCGAGTGCACGGCAAATCGCGCCGCCGATGTCGCCGCTGCCGCCGGTCACGAGCGCCCGGCGCTGCCGATTACTGGTCGTCATGCATGCATTCTTGCATACGATATGAGCCGATCACGCGTCGTCACTCCGATGCATGGACACCATCGCACGGCCTTCGCCCAAAGGCTGGCCCACATGCTCGATGCGAAAGACATACAGCAGACTCGCGTCATCCGCCGAGAATTTCTGCGCGTAGACGTGCAGCTCGTCCGGCAAATCGTCGAGGCGCGCAGCGAACAATTCCACGGCGCGAAGCGAAACGAGAAAGCCCGGCGCGGCAATTTTTCCCGCCCGCTGCGCGATCAGTCCGCCGTGCACGGCCATCGCCTGCGCACCGTATTCGCACAAATGCACCGCGCGAAGCATGCCGTCGCTGCGCAAGGGATTGTGCGGATCGCGATGCGACGATGCCGTCAGATGAATTTCCGCGTCCGTCCAATCGACGACGCGATCGAGCAAGGACATTGCACCTTTGTGCGGAATCAAATCCTGCCATTGCGATTTAGCGAGCATCGTCTTTCCGCTGCGCCATCTGGATCGACAAGCAGAAGTGGAATGCAACGCCGAGCGCAACGGTGAGGCCGATCGCACGCAGCACCGGCAACGATGACGTCGCCAGCAATCCGAACACGAGCACGGCGGAAATCACGCAGACCAACGTTCCGTGCAACGTGCGCCGCGCTTCCGCGAGCGTGTCGACGCGACGTTCGAAGAACAGTGCGTAGTGCAATCCCAAACCGGCGGCCAGCGTAACGGCGACGAGATGAAACAGCGACAGCGACACGCCGCTCACACGCAACACGGCGAGCACGAGCAGCGTGGCTAGCGACATCGGCGCGATCACATGCCACGCGCGGCGCGGGTCGCGCAGCGCGATCGCGACGGCGGCGGCGAGCAACAGCAACGCGATGCCCAGCGCCTGAAGAATGCGCACGCGATATTGAGCGACGAGCGATTCGGACGCGGCTTTCAGATCGAGCACGTGAACGTCGCCTGTGGATTCGGCGAGCGCCTGCAACGCCTGCGCATCGTGGACGCCGCTGAACGTCGCCACACCGAACCAGCGAAGACCGCGTTGCGTGATCATCGCCTGCAAACGCGCGCCGAACGCAGACTTTTCAAATTCGTCCACGGTCAGCGGTTGCAGCGTGCGTGCTTTTTCAACATCGTCCAGAAACGGTGCGAACACACCGGGCTGAAACGGTAGATCGCGCATAGCGTCATCAAGTGCTTTCGACAACGTATCGCGATCCGGCAATTTGGCT
>DATAVJ010000083.1:0-3546 GCA_036267795.1 Rudaea sp. | reverse complement strand
AAAAAATTGGGCATGGCGGTTCGCCTTAGTTCTGCGCCGGTGCAGCTTTACTATCCTGCTGACCGTTCTTCGGTGGATTGCCCTGTTGAGCGTTCGGCAGCGCGGCCGGCGCCTGTCCCGCCGGCGCATTCGTCGCGCCCGGCTGACCGCCTTGCTGATTGTTCTGGTTCGGCTGATACGGCACCGCTTTCGCCGGTGCGCCCGCTTTCACTTTCTGCACGCCGGACACCACGATCTGATCGCCGTCGGTCAGTCCGTCGGTGACGATCCAGTTGTCGCCGCTGAGCGCATCGGCCTTGATGCGTTTCTCGACGACTTTCGTGTCGTTGCCGACGACGAACACGAACGGTCCGTTCGCATCGCGCTGCACGGCGAGTTGCGACACCAGCCACGCGTGCGACAACGTGCCGAGCGTGAGCCGCACGTTGATGTACTGACCCGGCAGCAACACGCGATCGGGATTCGGCACCGTGCCGCGCAGGCTGACCGAGCCAGTCGCCGCGTCGACGGCGGTGTCGGAGAAATCGAGCGTGCCTTGCTGGCCGTAGGTCGATCCGTCGGCGCGCAGGAGTTCGATCTTCGCCTTGTTCTGATCGACCAGCTGCACGCTGCCCTTCGCCGCGGCGGCGCGCAGGGCGTCGATGTCGCCGAACGCCTGCGTGAAGTTGACATAGATCGGATCGAGCTGATCGATGGTGGTGAGCAGGGTCGCGTCGCTTTGCCCGACCAGTGCGCCTTCGGTCACTTGTTGCTGACCGGCGCGGCCCGAGATGGGCGCCTTGACGGTCGCGTAGCCGAGATTGATGCGTGCGCTTTCGACAGTCGCCTGCGCCTGCTTGACCGCCGCAGCGGCCGTGCGTTCGGCGGCTTCGGCGTTGTCGCGGTCGTTTTTCGAAAGCAGGCCCTTGTCCGCGACGGAACGCGCACGCTCGGCGGCGACGTGATTGTTCGTGTACGTCGCCTGCGCGGATGCGAGGTTCGCCAGTTGCGCGTTCAACGTCGCCTGCAGCGGCGCCGGATCGATCTGGAACAGCGGCTGGCCCTCTTTCACGTCGGTGCCCTCCGTGTAGAGACGTTTTTGCAACACGCCCGCCACCCGCGCTCGCACGTCGGCGGTGCGCGTGGCGCTCAAGCGTCCGACCAGATCGCGCGTCAGCGGCACGGCCTGCGCCTGCGCCTTGACCACGCCGACTTCCGGCGGCGGCATCTGCTGCTGCTGTTGCTGCTGGCCTTTGCCGCACGCTGCCAGCGCGAGGGAAGCGGCGAGAACGAAAGTGGATTTACGCAACGTTAGGAAGGTCATGCTCGATCCTGAGAATGGCGAACGCCAGCGGTGTGCGGACGAAAACGACGAGTCCGGACGGATTTTATCCGGAGATCACGATGGGCAAATAATAAACCGGGCGGTTAAGATAATCGTCTGCGCCCGGTCGTGCAATGGGTCGGAGGTCACAGACTCAGTGTTTGTGCGCGACCGACAAATAGTCTCTGCTTTGCATTTCCGTCAAGCGACTTTTCGTCCGCTCGAATTCCGCGCGCAGCCGTTCTCCTCGATACAGCTCGGCGATCGGCACGGCGGCCGCGAGAACCAAGTTTACGCCATGATCGTAAAACTCGTCGACGAGATCGATGAAACGCCGCGCCTCGTTTTCCGTCATCGGCGTCAATTGCGGCACGCCGGAAATGAGCACCGTGTTGTAACTTTGCGCGAGTTCGATGTAGTCGGCAACGGCGCGCGGTCCGGCGCACAGCGCTTCGAATGAAAACCAGATCACCGCATCGGAACGGCGCTTCACCGCGATATCGCGTCCGTTGATCCGCACCGGCATGTCGGTGCGGCGCGAACTCGGCGCGATGTGCTCGAACGTTGCCGCCATTGCGCGTTCCGACGCGTCATCGTCCGGCGTGAAATACACGCCGCTCTGCGTGAGCGTGCGCAAACGAAAATCCTGCGCCGATTGCAGTTCGCGGACTTCGCAATGTTTTTTCAACAGCGCAATGGCGGGCAGGAATTTCGCGCGCTGCAAGCCGTCGTTGTACAGCGCATCCGGCTGGATGTTCGACGTGGTGACCAGCGTGACACCGCGCTCGAACAGCGATTCGAGCAAACCCGCGAGGATCATCGCGTCGCCGATATCGTTGACGAAAAACTCGTCCAGGCAAAAAAGCTGCGCCTGTTCGGCAAAGTGTTCGGCGACGTCGCGCAGCGGATCGCTTTTGCCTTCAAGCCTGGCCAGCTCCGTCTGGACGCGGCCCATGAAACGATGGAAATGCAGCCG
This sequence comes from Rudaea sp., assembly GCA_036267795.1. Classification (GTDB taxonomy): domain Bacteria; phylum Pseudomonadota; class Gammaproteobacteria; order Xanthomonadales; family Rhodanobacteraceae; genus Rudaea. The sequence continues at coordinate 1,267 of DATAVJ010000083.1, read as the reverse complement.
CAATTTTTTTTCTTCCGGCAGCGATTCGAGCAGCAGGTCCGTGAGAAACGTCTTGCCGCGGCCGACGGCGCCCCACAGGTACAACCCGCGCACCGGCTGCGGCGACATGCGCATTTGTATACTTTTCCACAAACCGGCCGTGCGGCGACTGGCGAGTTCGTCGTGGATGCGGTCGAGCGACGACAGCGTTTCACGCTGCGACGGATCGTCTTCCCACCGATTTTCCGCGACACCGCGCGCATACAGCACGCTGGGTGCGGATTCTTCAGTCGCCATCCGGCGCGGAATCCCTGGTTCCGTCGACACGAGGCGGCAAATTTGCGCGTACGCCGTTCTTGATCGCACCGCGTAAATCCATCAGTCGGCGATGGAAGAAATGACTCGTCTCCGGCATGCGCACCAGCGTTGGAGGATCAGGCTGCGCGGCAACCCACGCGTACACCGCTTCGGGATCGACGACTTCGTCGGCCTCGCCCTGAATGATGAGCCACGGACACAGCGGCGACGCGAGCGAATTGAAATCCCAGCGCCCGATCGGCGGCGCGACGGAAATCATCTGCCGCACCGGCAACTGCGGCGCGGCGCGCGCGGCGACGTAACTGCCGAACGAAAATCCCGCGAGCCACAGCGCATCGTCGGGCCGCACGCGCTGCACCCATTCGGCGATGGCGAGCACGTCGTCGGTTTCGCCGCGGCCATCGTCGAACGTTCCTCCCGACGCGCCGACACCTCGGAAATTGAAAATCACCGTCGCCAGACCGAGTTCGCGCAGCGAGCGCTCGATCATGGTCACCACTTTATTGTGCATGGTGCCGCCTTGCAGCGGATGCGGATGGCAAACGATGACCATGCCTTTGCGCGCGTGCTTCGCATCGGGCGCGCTGGCGATCGCCTCGATCGCACCCGCGGGGCCGCGCAGCGTCACGTTGGCCGACTCGGCGGGAAACACGGAAGGCAGTTCAGCGGCGGACATGATCCGGCCCGAAAGGATTCGTCGAAAAATTCGTCGAGTAAGCGGCGCGATGCGCCTGCGTCATCACTTAACCTGCGAAACCATCCATTCGACGGTCGCCTTGACCTGATCGTCGGTGAGCGACGGGTTGCCGCCTTTGGCCGGCATCATCTTGCCGTCCGGCCCTTGGAATCCTTTGATGGCGTGATCAATCAGTGTCGGCAGCCCTTTGGCCACGCGCGGCGCCCATGCGCCCTTGTCGGTGATGATCGGCGCGCCGGTGGCGGCGTTGGTGTGGCAGGTCTGGCACAGGTT
>DATAVJ010000082.1:0-21762 GCA_036267795.1 Rudaea sp. | reverse complement strand
TGTCGGCTCCTGCATCGTAATCATAAAACATAGATAGATCATCTTCCGGCCTCGTAAAAGAAGCGAACGAATTGTTCCGACGCGTTGGGGCCCAGCACATCGGTGTGCGATCCGTGGGCGTCCCCTCCCGACCAAAGATGGCCGCCGCCGTGGATGGTCCATGCTTCGAGCGCATCCTTTCCGTCTGCGTCGCGATAGACGTTTCGCGTAAAGGTGCGTCCCGCCTTGGACTCCGACACGCAGTGCTTCGTAAGTTCGCCCGGCCAGTTCGCTATCGCCTGGTTGATTATCTCGGCACCATTGCCTTGTTCCACGGTGGCATCTCGGTCGCCATGGAAAATGATAATGGGCGTGTTCACTTTGGCCGTGGGCCGGACGCGTTGCGCGGCGTTGGATTTTTTCATCACCGTGAGCGCTGAAACCACATTGTTTGCGCATTGATACGGCAATCCCGAGTGCGCAGCCACCGCTGCGTAAACATCGGGATATGTGCGCCCCATGATGACGGCCATCGCACCGCCTGCGGACATTCCCGCAATGAAGACCCTGTTCGCATCGATTCGGTATGTTGAAATGATCGTTCGTGTCATTCCCGCGATGAGCTTGGGTTCGCCATCGTCACGGACTTGATCCTGAGGCCGAAACCAGTTCCAGCATTTCGAACTGTTCGCGCCGACGGGTTGCAGCGGATACGCGACGATGAACGCGTGGTGCTCCGCCAATTCATTCATCCGTGTGCCAACGGCGAAATCGTCGGGGTCTTGAGTGCAACCGTGCAGCATGACGATGAGCGGCAACGGCGCGCTCGATGCCGCATAGCATGACGGTATATACAATTTGTAAGCGAGCGAGTCCTGGCCGTCTTCGTATGTGCGCCAAACAAAACGCCCAACGTCGCCGATGGGAGCACTTGTCGGTTCCACACGTTCTTTCAATGAAACATCGTTTTTGAATCGCCCGTTCCGCTGCATCGGGAACTCGGGACTACCGTCGCGCTTACGTTTCTGTGCAAGACCCGCAGATGCCAGCGCGTCGGCAATCACCGTGTCGATGACACTGCTCCGGGTGGCGCGCGGCGTTGAACGTATCTTTTTTTGCAACGACTGCAGCCAAACGTGCAACGATTTCATCGGCCACGCTCCGCGCGTTTCTTGGCCAGCGCTTGTTTGACTGCGGGGCTTGCTTGAAACGTTCCCAATACCTCGATCGACTCGATAGCCTTGTTTGCGAGTGCGGGCGTCACGTCCGAGGCGATACGCACCAAGCCCACGACCCGAATCTGAAGCCGAACGCCAGCGGCAAGGCTCGCTTCCAGATCGTCGCGATTGAACTCTTGCAAACCCAGGCACAGCACGCGCCGAACGACCGATGCTTTGATGGAGTCCGAATGCGCACTCAATTGATTGCGAATGGCGGTGCGGATCAAGTCGCTCCGGTTGGCGTAAAAACCTTCTTGCACTAATAAATCGATCTGCCCGAGATCGACGACACCGAGATTGATCGTCAGTTTTTCGCTTTCCCCTGGTACGAGCTTCGCTAATTGATTTGCCATTGCACCATCCATGTACCATCTATGTGGATGGTAAGGATAACACATCCGACCTCAAACCTCATTTGTTAAGACAGGCGAAAAGCTGTCGGACCTTCTCAATCGTCGCGTTAACAATTCTCTTGATCGAAATTCACAAATTTGTTTGTATTTTGAGGGTTTTTCCGCTGTTTTTGTATTGTGATCGCCGTCACAGTTCTGGTAGGCTGCCCGCAAGGAATAGACAGGGCAGTCGACCGACTTTCGCACGCGAGTTCCGCTGGAAAATCCTTCTTTGCGACCACCGTCCATGGTGCCCGGAGTGACCGACCGTCACGCCGTCATCCCGACGACTCACCGGCGTCATCATCAGCCGCAAAGCTCTAAGGGTCCACCGACTTCGCAGGTTTGAGCCGCGTCGTTGAGCGAGTCGTCATGGATGGCGGTTTTATGTCCAAGTTTGTAAACGATTACCAGCTCCAACCAGTGCGTGTGCCTACAGGGGGTGTCATGCTACGTTTCCTTCGCCAGCAGGCCACACGGTGGCTGCTGTTCATGGGCGTCGTCGAGTTTTCGTTGCTTCTGCTGGCTGTAGAGCTGGCACTGCATCTTCGTTTCGTTTCCGATGCGGGCGCCATCCGCGAACTGTCGCAGGGTCTTTTGGTGCGTTCGATGCTGTTCGCGTGTGCCATGGTGCTCGGCATGCTCGCGCTCGGCATGTATCAGGCGCAGATGCGCGATTCGCCGTTCGGCGGCATCGTGCGGCAGGTCATCGGTTTCGCGATCGGCTCGCTGTTCCTGATCATCGTCTACTACCTCATCCCGCAGTCGTACATCGGACGCGGCGTGTTCGTCCTGTCCATCGTGATCGGCTTCGTGCTGGTGTTTGTCTTCCGCACGATGTTCCTCAATCTGATGGACACGAACATGCTCAAGCGCCGCATCCTGGTCTATGGAACCGGGCATCGCGCGGCATTCATCGCGCACTGGCTGCGCCGCAACTCAGACCGCCGTTCGTTCGCGATCGTCGGCTACGTGCACGTGCCGGGCGGAGAAATCGTGGTGCCCGCTGAAAAGCACGTGCGCATCGAGGGCTCGCTGTTCCAATGGGCGCTGCGCGAGCACATCGACGAAATCGTCGTCGGCCCGGACGACCGTCGCGGCAACGTGCCGATGGACGAGTTGCTCGAGTGCAAGCATCAGGGCATCGAGGTGGCGCATTTGGTGAAGTTCCTCGAACGCGAATCGGGTAAGGTCGAACTCACCGCATACCCGTCGTGGCTGGTGTTCTCCGACGGTTTCGACGCGTCGCAGCTGCGCCGCATATCCAAGCGCGCGTTCGACGTGTTCGGTGCCGCGTTGGTTCTCGCGCTCACGTGGCCGCTGATGGTGCTCGTGACAACCGCCATCCGGCTCGAATCGGGCGCCGGGCAGCCGATCTTGTATCGCCAGGACCGCGTCGGCGAGCGCGGGCGCATTTTCAGTCTGATCAAGTTCCGCAGCATGCGCACCGACGCCGAACTCGACGGCGTGGCGCGCTGGGCCAGCAAGAATGACGATCGCGTCACCCGCGTCGGGCGCTTCATCCGCAAGGTTCGCCTGGACGAACTGCCGCAGCTTTGGAACGTGATGCGCGGCGACATGAGCATCATCGGACCGCGTCCGGAACGGCCACAGTTCGTCGAGCAGCTTTCCAAGAAGGTGTCGTATTACACGCTGCGTCATTGCGTAAAGCCGGGGTTGGCCGGCTGGGCACAGTTGCGCTACCCGTACGGTGCGAGCGAGGAAGACGCCGCGGAGAAACTCACGTTCGATCTGTTCTACGTCAAGAACCACAACTTCAGGTTCGATCTGATGATTTTTATCCAGACCGTCGAGGTGGTGCTGTTCGCGCGCGGTGCGCGCTGACGGATTTACGATGGAAAGCAGGCTAGTTGGCGGTCTTCGACGCGTTTTGATGCGGCGCACCCGTCTTCAGGGGGTACAGCGGTGAGCTGTACCAGCCGACGACTTTGTGCCGATCGAAGCGCACGTACGACGGTCCGTATTCCCATCGGTCCGTCGCAAGGAAGGCGGGTTCGCCCTGGATGCGGCGAACCCCGCCCTCATCCATTCCGACGATCAGAAAATCTCCGCCGTCATTGGGTTGGCGCGTCTGCGCCGATGACACGTGATCCGGTTCCGCCGGAATGTCTGCCGGTTCGTCCGGCAGCAGAATCCATGCGACCGCTGCGCCCGCGAGAATCAGTGCCGCGACCAGGATGCTTCGCGCGGGCGATCGCGACTTCGCGGCATGTGCCGCCATCCGCATCGGCGTCTCCGCCGGCGCGATGTGTGCAGCCTGATTGGCGCCGGGCAGGCGACCGTGATAACCGTGGAAACGCATGGCTTCGTCATGCAGGCGCGTCAGCGTCTGCAGACGTGCCGTCGCGGCGGGATTGGCTTTGCCCGAAACGCGGTCGGGATGTAAATCCGCCACGCGGCGACGGTAAGCGCGCTTAAAATGGTCGAGGGAGCAGTCCGGCGTAACCTTCAGTTCGTCATAGAGCAGAAGGAAGTCCGTCGTGATGGGCATATGGGGATCCGGATGCGCGGAGCGATTCTACTGCGCGCGACGGAGTTGAGATAGTTGCGCTCGTTAGTTGTCCAACGGCGCTCGGGGTCGAGGTCATGGGTGTAGACGAAAGCGGAACGATCGAAACCAGCGCACTTACGCCCATCGAGCGCGTGAGCGGACTGGCGTTCGATCGCTTCGTCGAAACCTATCGCGCCCCGCGCCGGCCGGTGATCCTCGCCGATGCCGCGAACGCGTGGCCGGCCTACACGCATTTCAAGCCGGAATGGTTCCGCGCGAAGTACGCCGGCAAGAAATTGCGCCTGCGTGGCCGCGAATGGAGCTTGGGCGAAATTCTCGACGTGCTGGAGCGCTCGACGGAAAACGAACCCGGCCCGTATCCGTGCAAGTTCGAGATCGTGCGCGATTTCCCGGAGCTGTTGACGGATGTGTCGCCGCGATTCGCCCATAGCCTGCCCGACCGTCAGGCGCATCCGCTGATTCCGCACCGTCTGTTCTCGGGCGTGAACAATCTCGAGATTTTCTTCGGCGGACCCGGCGGACGATTCCCGTACCTGCACTATGACCTCATGCATCAGCACGCATGGATCACGCAGCTTTACGGCGACAAGGAATTCACGCTCTACGCACCCGATCAGGCGCCGTTCCTGTATGTCAATCCGGACGAACCGTGGCAATCGCTGATCGAGAATCACCAGGAACCGGATTTCGCGCGCTATCCCCTCTTCAGCCAGGCGCACGCGCAGAAAGTGATCGTGCGCGCAGGCGAAACACTGTTCCTGCCGTGCGGCTGGTGGCATACCGCGCGCAGTCTCAACATGACGATTTCCGTCGCGTTCGACCAGCTCGGGTCCGACAACTGGAACGACTTCCGCGATGACGTGAGCGCCACGCGGCAGCGCCGCGGCAAGGCATGGCTCGGTGCCGCGCTGAATGTCTATCTTGCATTGTTGTCGCCGCTGCTGTCCGTCGCGGAATTGTTCGGCGCGAACCACGACACGCACTGGGGCAACCGGTGACGACGCATCTTCTCGATCGCTTCATCGCACAGCCCGGCGCGCGTCTGGCGTGCATCGTCGACGGAGAGAGACTGACCTACGCCGACCTGCGCGCGCGCGTCAACGCGCAGGCTTGCGCACTCGCCTCGCGCGGCGTCGGAGCCGACGATATCGTCGCCTTCGATGCCCTCCGACGCGCGGACACTCTTGCGTTGCTGCTCGCGATCCTGCATCTGGGTGCCGCGTATCTGCCGCTCGATCCCGCGCTGCCGGCCGAACGCCGCCGCCAGATCCTCGACGACGCGCAGCCGCGCCTCGTCGCCGAACCACGCGACTCGCCGGCGTCATCCGCATGCCCTGCGTCGCTATGCAGCGGCGACCTTGCCTACGTACTTTTCACCTCCGGCTCGACAGGCCGTCCGAAAGGCGTGGCCATGCGCGCCGCCGCTGTCGCCGCACTCATAGACTGGCACGTTGCTCATCCCCGCCTCGGCAAACCGGCGCGCACGCTGCATTTCGCGCCGCTGAGTTTCGATGTCTCCTTCCAGGAAATCCTGTCGACGTTCGCGACCGGCGGCACGCTCGTGGTCGCCAATGATTCGGAACGCCGCGATCCGTGGGCGATGCTCGACCTGATCGAACGCGAGCGCATCGAACGCGCGTTTCTGCCCTACGTCGCACTGCAGGCAATCGCCGACGCCGCGATGGGCGCGGGACGCGCGCCGCCGACATCGCTCATCGACGTCGTCACCGCCGGCGAGCAGTTGCGCATCACGCCGGCCATCCGCGCGCTGTTCGCGTCGCTGCCGAACGCGGTGCTGCACAATCACTACGGACCGACCGAAGCGCACGTCGTCACCGCACACGAACTCGCCGGCGACAGCGCGCGCTGGCCGGATCTGCCGCCGATCGGACAAGCGCTTCCGCACGTGCGCGTTCGTCTCGGCGATGACGATGCGGCCGATGAAGGCGAGTTGTTGCTCGGCGGCGATTGTCTCGCGCGCGGATACATCAATCGGCCCGAGTTGACTGCCGAACGCTTCATCGAACGCGACGGACAACGCTGGTATCGCACCGGCGACAACGTACGCCGCGACGCGAATGGGACGCTCGATTACATCGGTCGACTCGACGATCAGATCAAGCTCGCCGGCTACCGCATCGAACCGGCAGAAATCGAAGCGGTGATCGGCCGTCATCCGCACGTCGCGCAAGTCGCCGTCGTGGCGGTGGGCACGGGATCGGAAAAACGGCTCGCCGCGCACATCGTTCCGCGCGACGGCACGACGACGCACGCCGAGCTGATCGGTGAACTGCAGCGCATGTGCGCGGCGGCGCTTCCGGCGTACATGGTGCCGCAGGAATTCGCCGTCCACGCGCTGCTGCCGCTCACGGCCAGCGGCAAGATCGATCGCCGCCGCCTCGCGCACGAAGAAGCGCAGGCCGGCATCGCGTGGAACGACGGCGCGCCGCTCGCCGAACAGATCGCATCGCTGTGGAAGCAGTTGCTCGGCGTCGCGCAACTCGGCGTGAATGCCAATCTGTTCGACCACGGCGCGCGGTCGCTGATGGTCGTGCAGGCGTTGACCGAACTGCGCCGCCGCGGACACGTGCTGAGCGTCGCACAGGTGTACGAACATCCGACGATCGCCGCGCAGGTCGCTTTGCTCAGCGAACCGAAAACGACGACCACCGCGCCCGACGACGGCCGCGGCGAACGTCAGCGCGCCGCGCTCTCGCGCTTCGCGCGCGGCGACACAACGTGGATGCGTGCGCGATGAGCGCGAATATGGACGGCATCGCCATCGTCGGCATGGCCGGGCGCTTTCCGGGTGCCGCCTCGATCGACGAATATTGGGCGAACCTGATCGCCGGCCGCGAAAGCGTCACGCGGTTCGAACCATCGCAACTCGATGCATCGATCCCATCGGCATTGCGCACGCATCCGCGCTATGTCGCCGCGCGCGGCGTGCTCAGCGATGCGGATCGGTTCGACGCCGCCTTCTTCGAAATTCCCGCGCGCGAAGCGTTGCTCACGGATCCGCAACAACGCGTGTTCCTTGAACTGTGCTGGAACGCGCTCGAACACGCCGCCATCGATACGGCACGCACGAACGCGAGCATCGGCGTCTACGCGGGCGTGTCGAACAATTCGTATCGCAAACTCGTCGAGGCGCGACCGGATCTGGTGAACGCGAGCGGCGAATTCGTCGCGATGCTCGCCAACGAAAAAGATTACGTCGCCACGCGCGTGGCGCATCGCATCGGGCTCAATGGCCCGGCGATCAGTTTGTACACCGCGTGCTCCACATCGCTCGTCGCCGTCGCGCAGGCGTGGTATGCGCTCATGAGCTGGCAGTGCGATGTCGCGCTCGCCGGCGGCATCAATATCGTCGTGCCGCAGGAATCCGGATATGTGCCGGTGGACGGCGGCATGGAATCCTCCGACGGTCATTGCCGACCCTTCGACGCGCGCGCAGACGGCACGGTGTTTTCGAGCGGCGGCGGTGTCGTCGTGCTCAAGCGTTTGTCCGATGCGATCAACGACGGCGATACGATCTGGGCAGTGATCCGCGGCGTCGGCGTCAACAACGACGGCGCCGACAAGGCAAGTTTCACCGCACCGAGCGTGCGCGGACAGGCCGACGCCATCGGACTCGCACTCTCATGCGCCGGCGTAACGGCCGATTCGATCGGCTACGTCGAAGCGCACGGCACCGGCACGCATCTGGGCGATCCCATCGAAGTCGAAGCGTTGACGCGCGCGTTCCGCGCAACGACCGAGCGTTCGCAGTATTGCTGGCTCGGTTCGGTGAAAAGCAATTTCGGCCATCTCGTCGCCGGTTCCGGCGTGGCCGGTTTGATCAAAGCCGCGCTCGCTCTGCATCACAGCAAGATTCCGCCGACGCTGCATTTCAGCAAACCCAATCCGGAGATCGATTTCGCGGCGACGCCGTTCAAAGTCGTCGATCGCGTGACCGCATGGTTGCGCGGCGATCAGCCGCGCCGCGCCGGCGTAAGTTCGTTCGGCGTGGGCGGCACCAATGCGCACGTCGTGCTCGAAGAAGCGCCGCCGCGCTCGGACGCGAAACCCGGACGCTCGCCCGCGATTCTTGCGTTATCCGCGCGCGACGAAAGTGCGGTGCGTCGCCGCGCCGCGACGCTGGGCAATGCGCTGTCCGTGTTGAACGACACGGACCTGCCCGATGTCGCGTGGACACTCGCCGCCGGGCGCCGCGCTTTGCACACGCGCACTGCCGTCGTCGCGCGCACGCTCGCCGACGCGGCGGCAGCGTTGACGTCCGTCAAGACTCACGTCGCCGAGAAACGATCCGCGCCGATTTTCCTGTTTCCCGGCCAGGGCGCGCAGTACGCGAACATGGCGCGAGGACTCGTCGACAGCGAACCGGTTTTCGCCGCCGCATTCGAACATTGCTGTGCGTTCGCGTCGAAATTGCTCGACAGCGATTTGCGCGCGCTGATCCTTCCCGCGCGCGGCGATGAAGATGCCGCCAACCGCACGCTCACCGAAACGCGTTACGCGCAGCCGGCCCTGTTCGCCGTCGAATATGCGCTCGCGCAGTGCTGGATCGCGTGGGGCGTGAAACCGCAATCGATGATCGGACACAGCATCGGCGAATACGTCGCGGCGTGTGTGGCCGGCGTGTTCTCGGCCGAGGACGCGATCCGTCTCATCGTCGCGCGCGGTGCGGCCATGCATGCGCAGCCGCGCGGCACGATGCTGGCGCTGCGCGCAAGCGAAGACGAAGTGGTGAAGATGTTGCCGCAAGGCGTGGAACTCGCGGCAGTCAACGCGCCGCGCGCGCTGGTCGTCGGCGGCTCGCCGGAGCGCGTCGATGCATTCGCGCGCACGCTGGTCACGGCCGAAATCGCGCACATCAGTTTGCGCACGAGTCATGCATTCCACTCCGCGTCGATGGACGCGGCCTCGTCGATGTTCCGCAAAGCGTTCGACGGCGTGCGTCTGCACGCGCCGAAGATGCCGTTCTATTCGTGCGTAAGCGGCAAGCCGATCACCGCGGAAGAAGCGACCTCGCCCGACTACTGGTGCCGTCAGTTGCGCCGACCGGTGCGTTTCGCCGACGCCGTCCGCGACGCAGCGGCGAGCAATGCATGCGCGCTGATCGAAGTCGGCCCGGGACAAGCGCTGAGCAAGCTCGCGCGCGGCGTGTCGGAATGGTCGAACCGCACCGTGTCATCGCTCGGTTCCGCAGGCGACGAGCGGGATGCCGAACATCTCGCCGAAGCGGTCGCCGGGCTGTGGTGCCGTGGCGGCGACATTGGTTGGGAGGCGTATCACGACGGCAAGAACCGCCGCCGCTTGCCGCTGCCGGGCTATCCATTCGCCGGCGAGCGTTACTGGATCGAAACCGCTGGCGAAACAGCCGTCGTGGCGACAATTGCGCCAACGATTGCCGCACCGCCGAGCACCACCGAACCGCGCGCATCGCGTTTGCGCGTCGAATTGCGCGACATGTTCGAGTCGCTCTCGGGCGAGTCGATCGACGCATCGCACGACGAAATAAGTTTCCTCGACATCGGCCTCGATTCGCTGAGCCTCACGCAAGCCGCGCTCGCACTGGAGAAACGCTACGGTCAGCGCCTGAAATTCCGCCGGCTGATGGAAGATCTCGGCACCATTGCGCGGCTCGCGGTGTGGCTCGATGAAGTGCTGCCGGCCGATGCGGTGCCCGCGCCGACGCCGACCGTCGAAAGCGCGCCGAACGATGTCACGCAATTGCTGCACAGTCAGATGCAGTTGCTGCAACAGCAGGCCGCGCTGCTCGCGAAACTCACCGGCACGCCGGCGCCGACGCTTGCTCCGCCAGCGCCTGCCGTCGCCGACGACACGAAACCCGCCGATTTGCGCGAGAGCCCGTTCGGCGCAGCCGCTCGCATCACCACGCGTGCGGGCTTCGCGGAAACGCCGGCGCAAAAAATGTGGCTCGATAATTTCGTGCGTACGTACAACGCGCGCACCGCGAAGTCGAAGGCGTTCAGTCAGCAGCATCGTCAGCTGATGGCCGATCCGCGCGTCGTCACCGGTTTCAATCCGCTATGGAAGGAATTGGTGTATCCCATCGTCGTCGAGCGTTCGAAAGGCGCGCGCATGTGGGACATCGACGGCCACGAATACATCGATCTGCTCAACGGATTCGGCGCGAATTTCCTCGGTTATCAACCTGACTTCATCGCTGAGGCGCTGGTCGATCAGGTCCATGCAGGCATGGAAATCGGTCCGCAGCATCCGCTCACTGCCGACGTGTCGCAGCTCATCAGCGACATGACCGGCATGCCGCGCGTCGCGTTTTGCAACACCGGCTCCGAAGCGGTGATGGGCGCGATGCGCATCGCGCGTACGGTGACCGGTCGCAAGACCATCGTCATCTTTAAGGATTCGTATCACGGCATTTTCGACGAAGTGATCGTGCGCGGCACGCGCCAGTTGCGTTCGATCGCGGCGGCGCCGGGCATTCTCGCCAACGCGGTGGAAAACGTGCTCGTGCTCGACTACGGCGCGCCGGAATCGTTGCGCGCGATTCGCGAGCGCGCAGCCGACATCGCCGGCGTGATGATCGAGCCGGTGCAAGGCAAGAATCCATCCTTGCAGCCGCGCGAGTTCGTGCACGAGCTGCGTTCGATTTGCGACGCCGCCGGCTGCGCGCTGATCTTCGATGAAGTGATCACCGGATTCCGTATCGCTCCAGGCGGCGCGCAGGAGTTCTACGACGTGCGCGCCGACATCGCCACGTACGGCAAGATCATCGGCGGCGGTTTGCCGTTCGCCGCGATCGCCGGAAACGCGGCATGGATGGATGCGCTCGACGGCGGCTACTGGCAATTCGGCGACGACAGTTATCCGGAAACCGGCGTCACGTATTTCGCCGGCACGTTCGTGCGCCATCCGCTCGCACTCGCTGCCGCCAAAGCGGCGCTGCTGCACGTCAAGAACGCCGGTCCCCAACTGCAACGCACGGTCAACGCACGTACGAAAGCGCTGGTCGATCGGCTCAACGGATTTTTCGCGCAACGCAACGCGCCCCTGCGCGCGGTGACGTTCGCGTCGCTGTGGCGCATCTTCGTCGACGCCGATCAGCCGATGGCGGAAATCTTCTACTACGCGTTGCGGCAACGCGGCCTGCACGTCTACGCGCAGTTCAACTGTTTTCTCTCCACCGCGCACGGTGACGCCGAAACGGCGACGATCGCCGAGCGCATCGAAGACGCCGTCGACGAACTGCTCGGCGCAGGCATCCTCACGACGCGCGCGTCCGATGCGGTCATCGAAAAAAATGAAACGATCGCTGTTCCGGATTCCGTGCGCATCACCGACGCGCAGCTCGAGAAATGGCTCGCGTGCCAGTTCGGCGATGCTGCGAACACGGCGTTCAACGAATCGTTGTTGCTGACACTGGATGGCGCGCTCGATAAGGCCGCATTGCAACGCGCCGTCGAACAGATCACCGCGCGCCACGAAGCCTTCTCGATGTCGTTCGCGGCGGACGGAACGGTGATGCGGGCGGGCGAACGGCGCGGCGTTGCGCTTGTCGACATCGGCGCGCTGCCGGAATCGGAACTGGACGCGCACTGCGCCGCGTCGATGCGGCGACCGTTCGACCTGACGCGCGCACCGCTGGCGCGCATCGAATTGATTGCGCTGTCGCCGCAGCGTCATGTTTTGTTCGTCGTCGCGCATCATCTGATTTTCGATGGCTGGTCGGCGGCCGTATTCCTCGACGAACTCGCCGAGACTTATCGCGCGCTGCACGAAGGCCGCACTCCCGACCTGCAGCCAGCGGAATCGCTGCGCGACTACGCGCTGGCCGAACACAAGCGCCGCGAAAGTGACGACGTCCGCGCGCAACTCGATTACTGGGCGCACGTTTACACGAAACGACCGAATGCGCTCGATCTGCCATCGGATCGGCCGCGTCCGGCGCAAGCCACGTTTGCCGCCGACACGATGCGTTATGCGTTTTCGATGGAATCTACGCACGCGTTGCGTCAGCTCGCGCGGCGCTGCGGCGTGACGCTGTACAGCGTGCTGCTCGCCGGCTTCGGTGTTCTGCTCTCGCGGCTGTCGGGACAACGCGATTTCACCATCGGTATTCCGTTTGCCGGACAGGCGCTCGCCGGCAACGGCAGTCTGATCGGCGACGGCGTCAACACGCTGCCGTTGCGCATCGACGTCGACGCCGAGCAGGCGTTCATCGCGTTCGCCAAGCAGTGTCACGGCCAGATGCTCGATGCCGCCGACCATCAGGATCTCACGCTGCATACGCTGCTGCGCACGTTGCAGCCACAGCACGGCGCGAATCGTACGGCGCTCGCGTCGGTGATCTTCAACTTGAATCCGCGCATTCCGCCGCTCGATTTCGGCGACGTCGCAGCGACGTTGTGCGATGCTTCCAAGACAGCATTGGTGTGGGATCTTTTCTTCAACTTCAACGAGACGGACCACGGTCTCAGCCTGGATTTGCACTACAGCACCGATCTGTATTCGGCGGCGACGATGCGGCGCTGGATCGGTCACTTCGAGACGCTGTTGTCCGCCGCTGTCGCGCATGACGACGAACCGGTTGTGCAACTGCCATTGCTCGATGCGACGCAACGGCACGCGATCGCGCAGCAATGGACGACGAGCAAACGCGAAGTCGATCTCACGCGAAGTCTGCCGACGCTGTTCGCCGAGCAGGCGGCGCGCATGCCCGATCGCATCGCGGTGGCGAGCGCTGATGCATCTTTGACTTACGCGCAGTTGCTCGTATGCGCACGCGCCGTCGCGAATGCATTGCGCGAACGAGGCGTAGTGCGCGGCGACCTGGTCGGCGTCGCGGTTCCGCGCGGCGTCGACATGCTCGCCGCGGTGCTTGGCGTCATGACGAGCGGCGCGGCGTACGTCGCGCTCGATCTGAATTATCCGCTGCAGCGTCTGCAGTTCGCCGTCGATCACGCGAAGTTGAACGTGCTGCTCACGGGGAACGCGAACGATCTTCCGCCGACGTTGGCCGCCGAACGGATCGTGGTGGCGATGGACGCCATCGATAGCGCATCCACAACCGACTTCGCGCCGGTAGCGCCGGACGACGCTGCTTACGTTCTCTACACCTCGGGTTCGACGGGCGAGCCGAAAGGCGTGCGCGTCCTGCATCGCAACCTGGCGAATTTCCTCGCCGGCATGCGCGAGCGCCCAGGCCTGAGCGCCGACGACACGTTGTGTGCAGTGACTACGCTTTCGTTCGACATCGCCGGGCTGGAGCTGTATCTGCCGCTGACCGTCGGTGCGCGCGTCGTCATCGCGAGCGATGCGGAACATCGCGATCCGGCGATGCTGATCAAGCGACTGTCCGACTGCGGTGCGAACGTGCTGCAGACCACGCCGTCGCTGTTGCGCGTGCTGCTCGACGGCGAAAACGCCGACGCATTGCGCGCGATGACGTTGCTGATCGGCGGCGAGGAATTGCCGCGCGATCTCGCTGAGCGCGCGCTCGGCCAATGCCGCGCGTTGTGGAACATGTACGGGCCGACGGAGACGACGATCTGGTCGGTCGTCGGCCGCGTGGAATCGGGCAGCGGGCCGGTGCCGCTGGGCACGCCGATCGCTAACACGCAAGTTTATGTGCTCGATGCGATCGGACAACTCGTTCCGCCCGGCGTGCGCGGCGAATTGTGGATCGGCGGCGCGGGTGTCGCGGCCGGTTATCTGCATCGGCAGGAACTCACCGCCGAGCGTTTCGTATCCGATCCTTTCTGCGGCGGCATCATGTATCGCACCGGCGATCGCGGCGCGTGGCGCGACGCCGAGTTGTACTTCCACGGGCGTGGCGACGATCAGATCAAGCTGCGCGGTTTCCGCATTGAACCGGCGGAAATCGAAGCGGCTGCGCTGACGGTTCCGTCCGTGCGCGCGGCGGTGGCGATGGTGCGCGATGTCGGCGACAACGATCGGCGGCTGGCGCTTTACATCGCCGCGCCCGGCGCGAATGCATCGCTCATCGGTGAAGTACGCGAGGCATTGCAGAGCAAGCTGCCGCCGCAGATGCTGCCGCAATACATCGATGTGCTCGACGCGTTGCCGCAGACCGTCAATGGCAAGATCGACCGGCAGGCGTTACCGATGCCGGCTGCGCTCAGCACGGTGGCGGCGGTGGACAAGCCATCCGCCGAACCGCGCGCAGGTCTCGAAACCATGTTTGCGCAAATCTGGCGCGAGTTGCTGCGCGTCGAGCGGGTGTATCGCGACGACAATTTCTTCGACCTCGGCGGCGATTCGCTGCTGGGTGTGCATCTGTTCCGACGCATCCATGCCATGACCGGCGTAAACCTTCCGCTCACGACGCTGCTGACCTCGCCCACGCTCGCCTCGCAGGGGCGCGTGTTCCGCAAGGCCGGTGCAGTCGATAAGGTGCAAACGTCTGGCGCCGTGCGCGCCGAAAGCGTCGTCGACGAGGAAATGCTGCCGGCGACGTTGCCGCACAATCAATGGTCGCCGCTGGTGCCGATCCAGCCCGAAGGCAGCCGCGCGCCGCTGATCTGCGTGCATGCGATGGGCGGCAACGTGCTCAACTATCTGCAGCTCGCACGCGGTCTCGGCAAAGATCAGCCGGTGTGGGGCTTGCAGGCGCGAGGTCTCGACGGCATCACGCGCCCGTTGCGCACGATCAACGAAATGGCGTCGCTGTATCGCGACGAGATTCGCCGGCAGTTTCCGCAGGGTCCGTATTTCCTGTGCGGCGGATCGATGGGGGGCATGATCGCATTCGAAGTAGCGCAGCAGCTCATCGCCGACGGCGCGGAAGTGGGCCTGCTCGGATTGTTCGATACATATGGCCCGAACAACCGCTTCTTCGAGATCGAGCGCGGCGGATCGCTGCAGCGCATCCATTACCGCTGGCGCGACCGCTGGGTACGCGCGATGGCGCTGGATGTGCGCGGGCAATGGAACATGGTGTGGAGCGCGTTCAAGCGGCGTCTGGTGCGCGTGAATGAGGCCGCGGAGACATCGTGGTGCCGTCTGCGCGGCATCGCCTTGCCGCACGGTTTGCGCTATCGCGAGCTGGAGCGTGCCAACATGCGCGCGTTCTATCGCTATGAGGCCAAGCCGTATCCGGCGCTGATCACATTGATCCGCGCGGAAGTGCAACCTTACGAATTGAACAAGTCGCGCGATCTGGGCTGGAATTCGGTGGCACAAGGCGGCATCGAGATCGTCGATATTCCCGGCACGCACGACACGCTGATCGAGCAACCGATGCTGCTGACTGCGTTGCGCGATCTGCTCGCCGCCCGCGCGAAGAAAGCCGGCGCGTGAGCGAAGCGCGGATGCCGCTCGTCAGCGCGATCGTGCCCGTCTACAACGGCGCGCGGTTCTTGCCCGCTGCGCTCGACAGTGCGCTTGCGCAGACCCTCGATGACATCGAGATCATCGTCATCGACGATGGCTCGACCGATGCGAGCGGTTCCATCGCCGACGATTACGCGCAACATCATCCCGGCAAAGTAGTCGTCGTGCATCAAGCCAACGGCGGACTCGTCGTGGCGCGCAATGCGGGTATTGCGATTGCGCGCGGACGCTACATTGCCCTGCTCGATGCGGATGACGAATGGCTGCCGCAGCATCTGGCCGCGTGCGTCGACGTGATGGAGAAACGAAGCGATGTCGGACTTGTGCACGCGAACATCGAGCGCATCAACGTCGACGGCTCGAAACGGCTTGCGGTGAAGCGGTTCTGGACAAACGAACTCGATCCGTTCGCGACGGTGTATCTGCGCCGCGAACACGTCTCGTGCTCGACCGCGGTGGTGCGGCGCGATCTGATCGATCGTGTCGGGCATTTCGATGTCGCTTTCAACCGCATCGGTTGCGAGGACCGCGACATGTGGTTGCGCTGCGCGGCGGAAACCGGATTCGTGTTCATCGACGACGTGCATTTGCGCTATCGCACGCACAACGAAAACATGAGCCGCGATTTCGAGAAGATGCAGCGTGCGCGCTCGATGCTGGTGGAGAAATTCAGCGACACCCCGCGTGGTCGACCGCTGCGTCGACAGGCGTGGGCGGCGATGTATTACGGCATGGGCGATCAATGGCTCGATGCCGGCAAACGACTGCCGGCGGCACGCGCTTACCTGAATGCGTTGCGGCAGCGGCCGAACGAGTTGCGTCTATGGAAAGCGCTGATGCGCAGTCTCGTGCTGCCGATCGGCGGCCGCACGGTGGCGCAGGTCTAGTCGAAACCGTTCGGGAAGATTTCGTCGCCTTCGTAGACCCACAGATTATTATTTTCGTCGGTGACGTACACACGGCCGTTGACGACGATCGGACTCTGCTTGTGGAACACGCCGGGCGCGGTCGTCGAAAGGCCCATTTCAGTTTTGGCAGCGAGGATGTTGCCGGTCGCCGGATCGAGCGCGATGAGGCCGCTTGCGCTGGCGTAATACAGCACATTGTTCGCGATGATGGGCGATCCGCCGCCGTAGGTCTCGCCATGCGGAAGACTGCTTCCGGTCAATATCCAGCTCGCCGGGGTGTTGGAAAGTTGCGGATTATTCGATCCGTCCATGATGAGCTGCATGGCGGAGATGCCGAAATCGTTGCTCACGATCACCATGACATTCCCGTTTGCCGGGTTCTGCCAGATCAGCGGTTGGGTTTTCACTTCGTTTTCCTGCGGCACGCTCGCCGTGTACAGCGCGCTTTCGTGCACTGTCTCGGTCCACTGCGGGCCGTTCGCGATGCTCATGTCGTCGAGATCGATGATGCGGATGTTCGAGTCCTTGCCGGCCTGGATGCCGAGATGCGTGTAGGCGTAATCGGTGGTCATCGACACCGGGATTATTGCAAGCGATGCGGAACCGAGATCGGTGTCGTTGCGCATGAGACCGTCGAAGTTCGGCGGGGTGTAGCTGTCTAGTGGCTCGAGAAGTTCGCTTGACAGCGCGGCGGGCAGGCGCAATACGGAATCGCCCCAGAAGCTGCCGCCGTAGTTGAACATGTTGGTCGGATCATAGACTCCGTTCGCGGTGGAGATATAGATCGAGTCGCTGGCCGGATCGTAGGTCGCCGCCGCGCGTCCCCAAATGCCCGCGTTGCCGGCCGGAACCGGATCGCCGGAATCGTTGGTCGTCTGCGCCTGATAGCAATCGGTCTGGTTTGCGCCCGAGATCGTACCCGCTTCGATGAAATGGATATTTCCCTGATCGGAACAAACCGCGTTGAACACGATCTGCGCGCCGGTGCGCAGGTTGATGGCAGTGATGTGGCCCTGATAATCGCCGCCATCATTGGCCAGAAAACTGCTGTGCGTCATGTACAGATAGGTGTCGTGGTTCGGATCGGTCGACGACGTGGCGAACGTGATCGCCGAGGATCCCTTTTCGACGTCGGGCTTTGTCGAAGACACTTCCGGCCAGTGCGCATCGACCGTCTCCGCGCCCGTGGCAACGGCGAACTTGTGGATTTTTCCGTCGACGCGCGAGAAGTTGTAGACGTAGTTGCGATTCGGGCCGATCGCGGGCGATGACGTGACCAGGCATTGCGGATTTTGCCCGGCCTGACCGCACAGCGGTATGGATGTTGGCAAGTTCGCCCAGACCTGCGCGCCATCGGCGGCATTGAGCGCGAGCAGGCTGCCGTCGTTGAGCGTCACGAACAGCAGATCGATCACGCCCAGCAACGTGCTCACGTTGCTGAGGAATACCGGCGTGCCCTGCGCGGGTACGCTGAATGTCTTCGAGTATTTCAGTGCGAGCAGATCGACGTTGTCGGCCGACAGCAGCGTTTCATTGGGATTGATCCCGCTGTGCGTGGGATCGAATCCGAATTGCAGCCAGTCCGTTGACGCGGCAGAGCATAGGGTCAATGGAGCAAGGATGGATGTGCATATGAGGGAGACAAAAACGCGTTTGATCATTGACCTTCGATCCTGCCGGGCCATGCCCGAATGACGCGCAGCGGTCACCGGCGAATGGCCGGCGCCGAATCCTTCCGAGTTGGACCTGGATTCGCTCCTGCGAAGGCCCGATTTTAGCGCTATTCCTGGCTTGCGCCGAAGGACTTTTGCAAGCTTTAACCGCTAGATGCCTGCCATTAAGGTTCGCAGCAGCAGCAGCAGACTGCGGATAGGCTTGTAGCCGTGTTGGAGACACCGCCGGAGATAACGCCGAGCCCAGCGGCGATGGCTGGATTGCACCAGGCAGCGCGCCATGAAATAGATCGCGTCGTCGTTGGCGCGAGCGAGCTGGATATCGTATGCGCCGATCCGCTCGGGAAAGCGGCGCGGCAACGAATGCAGGATGAAACGACGACGACGCGCCACGGCGCTCATCGGCCGCCCGTGGGAGATCTGATCGGCGCGGCCGGTGTCACGGCGGAAACCGGTGCAATCGATGTACGCGCCGGGGCCCTGCAGGCACAGGCGCGCGAAGAATTCCCAGTCGTTGAAAAAACGGAAGCGCTCGTTGAACGGTCCGGCGCCGATCACCGCCTCGCGACGCGCCACCAGACCGCTCAGATAAAACAGGTCGCCGAGGATGATCGCCGGAAAGAAATCGCCGCTGCGCATTCGAGTTCCATGCCCATTCGGCAACGTAATGTCTTGCGACGGCAATGCGACGCCGGCGAAGTCCGCATGCGTCCACCCCGGCGAATGGTCCGCGACGAGACGTGCGATGTCCTTCTGGCCCCGTTTCTCCAATGTGCTGCCGTCGACGCTCACGAACGCGAGGTCGGGGCGATCGGCGAAAACCGACGCGATTGTCGCGAGCGTACCCGGAAGCCAGACATCGTCGGAATCCAGGAAACACACGAAATCGCCTGTGGCCGCCGCGAATCCGGCGTTGCGCGCGGCGCTGGCAAAGGCGCGCTGCGTGGCGACGACGTGCACGCGCGCATCGGCGCCGAAGCGTTCGGCGAGCATCTCGACGGTGCCGTCGGAGGAGCCGTCGTCAGCGACAACGATCTGGATATCGCCGGCGCCATGCTGATCCAACACCGACGACATCGCGCGCAACACCAGGTCGCGGCGGTTGTAGGTCGGGATCACGACACTCAGACGAAAAGCGCTCGGCAACGAGGGCATGGCGGATTCGTGCATCGACAGCCGGCGATTATATCGGCACTACGCGTATCCGCGCGCTGTCGCATGACGTAAAATAAAGTGTTCACCCCGCTCACCCTTCCCCTGAAGCCGACGCGCAGCATGTCAGAACCGGCGCGCCACAGCGTTGCGACCCATTCCCTGCGTTATGTGGGCGGCAACGTGCTGGTCATGATCGCCGGCTTCGTTTCGTTCCCGATCATGACGCGGCTGCTCGACAACGGGCAGTACGGCATCCTCGGCTACTTCGATGCGTGGCTGCTGATCCTGGTCGCGGTGTTCAAGCTCGGCGCGCAGCATACGATTCTGCGTTTCTATCCGCACGTCGGCGGGCCCGGCGCGGCGGAGCGTTTCGGCGCGAATTTCGTGCTGCTGCCGTTCCTGTGCGGATGCGCACTGTGGCTGGTGGCGCTGCTGGTGTATGCCGGTATCGTCGCAACCGCTCCGCCGGAAGCGGCGGCGATCGGCTGGATCATGCTGTTGCTGCTGCCGCCGACGATGTGGATCAGCTACGCCGGTTCGATCGCCTTCGCGCAGGAAAAATCCTTGATCTCCGCCGGCATCGCCGTCGCGCAGCGCTGGCTGGAGGCGGGCGCGATCCTGTGTACGGTGTATTTCCTGGATCGCAGCGCGCGCGGCGTTTACCTGGCACGGCTCGGCGTGGCGATCGTGTTCGCACTGTTCCTGTTGCGCTGGGTGCGCAGCCATCTGGCCATGCATCGCCGCGACATCGACGCGAAGACCGGCCGCGAAGGCTTGCGTTACGGCCTGCCGATGGTGGTGAACGAGATCGCTTCGAACCTGCTCTCGTTCGCCGACCGGCTGATGCTGCGCCAGCTGCTCGTGGATTTCGCCGCGGTCGGCGTCTACACCATTGGCTATGGGCTCGCGCTCAATATCAGCAATCTTCTCAACTATGCGCTGTACAACGCGTACACGCAGGTCAGCGTGCGCGAATTCGAGACGAAAGGCCCGGCCGCCGTCGTACGGACCAAACGCGCGGTGCTGCTGGTCGTGGTTTATCTGGCGGCGGCGATGATCGCCGGGTTGCTTTCGGTCGGCAACGACGTGCTGCTTTTGATGGCCGGCAATTCCAAGGCGCAATCGGCGCCGGTGTTCCAGCTCATCGGCGTCAATTACGTGGTCGACGGACTCGCAGGCATCTGCACCGCCGGTCTGCTGCTGCACAAGCGCACCATGACGATCCTGATGCTCAGCCTGCTTGCGCTGGCGTTGAACGTACTGCTGAATCTGTTCTGGATCCCGCGTTTCGGCGTGATGGGCGCGGTATACGCGACGTTCGTAAGCTTCATCGTGCTGCACACGGTGAAATATTTTTTCTGCCCGCGCGACCTGCGTGCTCTGCCCGGCTGGCGCGAAACATTGACCGCCGTGGCACTCGGCGCGTTGTCGCTGGCGGCGGCCTACTACACGAACATTTTCGGCATCGCCTCGCATCTGGGTCGGCTCGCGGCAATGGCGGCAATGATGATTTTCACGTTCGTTCTACCGGCACTCGCGTTGGATAGTCGGTTGCGCGATGCAATACTGGGCTATGTGCGCGGCAAGAGGCACGAATGAGAAGATCGGCATGACTCACGAAGGAACGATCCTGGTGACAGGCGGCGCCGGCTACATCGGCAGCCATGTGGTGCTGCAACTCGTGGAGGCCGGCGAGAAAGTCATCGTGCTCGACGATCTGAGCACCGGTTTCGCCGACGCGGTGATCGGCGCGGAACTCATCGTCGGCAACGTGGGCGACGCCGCCAAGGTGAGCGCGCTTCTGCGCGAACGCAACATCGACACCGTGATGCATTTCGCCGCGCGCACCATCGTGCCGGAATCCGTCGCCGATCCGCTGCGCTACTACGGCAACAACACCTGCGCCACGCGCAGTCTGCTCGCCTGCTGCGCGGAAGCGAAAATCAAACACATCGTGTTTTCGTCGACAGCGGCCGTGTACGGCACGCCCACCGACGGAACCGCGAGCGAGGACACGCCGACGGCGCCGATCAATCCCTACGGCACCTCGAAACTGATGAGCGAATGGATGCTGCGCGATCTCGCGCTTGCGGGAGGTCCGCATTATGTCGCGCTGCGCTACTTCAATGTCGCAGGGTGCGACGCGCAGGGCCGGGTCGGACAATCCACGAAGAACGCTACGCTGCTGGTGAAAGTCGCCTGCGAAGCAGCACTCGGCAAGCGCGAACATGTCGCCATCTTCGGCACCGATTACGACACGCCCGACGGTACCGGCATGCGCGACTACATCCACGTTGTCGATCTCGCCGATGCGCATTTGAAGGCGCTTGCATATTTGCGCGGCGGCGGTGCATCGACGACACTCAACTGCGGTTACGGACACGGCTATTCGGTGCGCGAGGTGCTCGCCGCGGTCGGCCGGGCCAACGGCGCGCCGGTGCCATTCGTCGAACGTCCGCGCCGTGCCGGCGATCCGCCCGCGCTCGTCGCGCGCGCCGAGCGCATACGCAAGACGCTGGACTGGCAGCCGCGTTTCGACGATCTCGATTTGATCGCGCG
>DATAVJ010000081.1:0-31122 GCA_036267795.1 Rudaea sp. | reverse complement strand
TCAGCCTGATCATGATGGACTGGATGATGCCCGGCATCGATGGTATCGAAACCACGCGCCGTATCAGGAGCGATATCGCGCTGGAGCAAATTCCCGAAGTGATCATGGTGACGGCGCACGGCCGCGAGGCGATCCAGGAGGCCGCCGAAGCCGTGGGCGTGCGACGGTTTTTGATCAAACCCGTGAATCCGTCGGTGCTGTTCGACACGATCGTGGAAACGCTCGGCGCCAATCCGCAGCGAGCGGAGGAACGGCCAAAAGAACCGCTCCAAACAATCCAAGCGTTTCAGGGCGTTCGCGTGCTGCTGACCGAAGACAACCAGATCAATCAGGCGCTGGCCATCGACATGCTGGCGAGCGCGGGCATCAAGACAGACGTGGCCAACAACGGCCTGGAGGCGCTGAAGCTGGCCGGCGCGTCGGCCTACGACGCGATTCTGATGGACATCGAGATGCCCGAAATGGACGGCTATACGGCCGCGCGGAAAATCCGCGAACACATGGGCGACGCCGCGCCGCCGATCATCGCGATGACGGCGCACGCGTCGCAGGATCACCGTCAGCGTTGTCTCGATGCGGGCATGGCGGATTTCATTACGAAACCGATTCTGTTCGACGAATTGCTGGCGATGTTGAAGAAGTGGGTGACGCGTGTGGGCGCCGCCGTGCCGAATTCGGTTACGTCTGCACCGACGACGTCTGCACCGACGACGTCTGCACCGACGATGTCTGCACCGACATCGAAAGAAATCGACGTGCGCACCGCGCTGGCGCGTATGAACGGAAATGCGGGTTTGCTCAAGAAACTGCTCATCATGTTTCCGGACTCGCATTCGTATTCGCATTCGGAACTTTGCGCCGCGCTGGAGACCGGCGACGCCAAGACGGCGAGCCGGATCGCGCACAGTGTTGCCGGAGCGGCCGGAAACATCGGGGCGACGCGTCTGCACGCTGTCGGTCATGAACTCGAGGACGCCATCGCTCGCGGCGATGCCGAAAAGACAGACGTTTTATTGCCTCAATTTTCGGCGTCGTTGAAGGCGACCATTGCGTGCTGCACCGAACTTGCGGCACAACTTTGAAGAAAGCCATCCATGGCAGTGACGCTCCGATGCATTCCGTCTTCAAGCATCGATTCGAGCCGGCCGATTCACGCCGGATCGGCGATTTGATCGATCAGCGTTTTCGCGCGCAGCCGCAGCGACTCATCGGAATCCTTCAGCGCGCGCTGGATCACGCGAACACGCTCCGCGACCTCGATATGGGGCAATCGCGCCGTCGCAGCGAGCGCCGCTTCGCGCACGCGCTGAGACGGCGAGCGGCGCAGCAGCGCGTCGAATAATTCCAGCGTCTGCTCGTTGCCGACCTCGCCGGCGAGCCGCACGACCGAGGCCCGCTGGTAGACATCTGCCGTGTCGACATAGCCGCAGATAGTGGATGCCTGCGGATCGAACACAAATCGGTCCGCCACCTGCGTGTTGCCGCTGAAGATGCTCAAGCTCATCGAGATCGAGAGCGCTTCGGGCGCGATATGCGCGTGCGCGTCGACCGTGTCGCGGCAAATGACGGCGCACTGTTTCTGAATGCGCACGCGTTCCGTGAAACGTAAATCGACGCGATCGCCGATGTGTGCGCTGCCCTCGTTCGGCGTGAACGTATAAAGGTCGGAAACGTGACCCGGCCCGAAATAGCCGATCGTCATCACGTTGAAGTTATGATTATGCGCATGGCGAGCACCGGCCACCGATCCCGAGGATGGGCGTAGCACATCCGCCTGCGCATCCGGCATCCAGATTTTCGCGTGCAGCGCATAGTTGCGGCCGCTGGCGATGACGAATGGCGACGAAATTTGCCGCGGTTCGCTCTTCGCGTCCAGGACGCTTTGGATTTCCGCATTAAAGTGATGGGCGACGAGATTGGGGTCGTTCGCCAGTGAGCGGAAGTGCGGCGCGACGCCGATCAGGCTGTCGGCTTCTTCGAGATCGAACGTCGTCTCCAGATGGTCGGCGAATTCGCGTAGCGACAGGCGGTCTTCGTTGTCCAGTTTCAGAACGATCGCCATGTCAGGCCGCCATCGCCGCGATCGCTTTCTCGGACGCGCTGCGCACGTGCGGATGCGCGTCTTTCGTCGCCCGCTGCAAGCTCGCCTTTGCCGCTTCCGGGTTCAAGCGCGCCAGCGCCTGCAGCGCGCTCCAGCGGATGACATGGCTGGAATGCGCGGTCAGCGCGTAAAGCGTGGCGATCGATGTGGCGCTGCCCATCGCCGTCAACGCACCGATCATTTCGGCGATATGCGCATCGTTCGGATTGCCGGGAATTGCATGCACCGCTTGCAACGTATGGCGCGAGAACACCCATTGGATCGCACGACGCACGCGTCCACTCAATATCATCACGAATGTGGGCGATTCCACGAGGAAATCGAAAAGACCTTTGCGCGTATCGACCACGCAAATCGAGCCCGGCGCATACACTTTCCGCTTCGGCAGAAGCAATGCAACTTGCGGATCGAACACATCGTTGTCGATATCGTGCGACGGTTTGTAGCGATCGACGACGAGCGGCTCCGGTCCGATCACGGCGATCATCGCGTGACCGACATGGCTGTGGATGAAATCGGTCTTGGTCGGCATTAGTCCATATTCGAACCGCCACAGCTTTTCTTCGAACGGCACCACGCGTGCGGGTCGCCACGTCGGCGATAGCTGCAGCGGCTCCCTGAGAATCGCGCGCAGTTCCGCGTTCAGCGTATCGACGAGATACGGACAATCGAATGCGAGCTGCGTGAGGATGTAGTGCAGATCGAAAAACAGAAGATCGTCGGCGCCGGCCAGACGCCAGTCGACGACGGTCCGGAATTCGTGCAGGTTTGAATGAATCGGCATCATCGTCGTCTCAATGGGTGGTCGAAGACATGCGAATTCAATGCGCATGACAATTGCTGACTATGGTGTGAAGTGTCGCCAACAAATGGTCACGTCAGCGCGACAGGTTGCAGACAGCAAGAGGACATTGCGTGACGACGAATTTCCGTCTGCAAGCGGCCGTCACTCGACGCGCCGAACCGGTATCAGCGAATTTTGCGTGTGCCGAGCACGAATTCGACGATCGTATCGGCCGCGGCTTCCGGCGAAACGTGCGTGGTGTCGATGTGGATATCGGGACGTTGCGGCGGTTCGTAAGGACTATCGACACCTGTAAAGTTTTTCAGTTGTCCTGCGCGCGCTTTTTTGTATAGGCCTTTGACATCGCGCTGTTCGGCAACCGCCAGCGGCGTGTCGATGAAGATTTCGACGAAGTCGCCGTCGGCCATGAGCTGCCGCACCATGTTTCGTTCCGATCGGAACGGCGATATGAACGCGGTCAGCACGATGAGTCCGGCATTCGTCATCAGTTTCGCTACTTCGCCGACGCGGCGGATGTTCTCGACGCGATCGGCGTCGGTGAATCCCAGATCGCGGTTCAAGCCATGACGGATGTTGTCGCCATCGAGCAGGAAGCTGTGCTTGCCGAGCGCGAAAAGTTTGCGCTCGACGAGATTTGCGATCGTCGATTTACCCGAACCCGACAAACCCGTGAACCATAGCAGCGCGGGTTTCTGATTTTTTTGCGCCGAATGCGAATCGCGGCCGATGTCGATCGATTGCCAATGAATGTTGTGACTGCGGCGCAGCGCGAAATGGATCATGCCCCCAGCGACGGTGCGGTTGGTGATGCGGTCGATCAAGATGAATCCGCCGAGGTCGGGATTGTTCTCGTACGCATCGAACGGAATCGGACGATCCAGCGACAGATTGCACACGCCGATCGCGTTCAACGCCAGCGTGTCGGCGGCTACGTGCGCGATGTTGTCGACATCGATCTGGTATTTAGGTTTGGTGATCGTCGCCGTTGCGACCGACGCGCCGAGTTTGAAGCGATAAGGCCGCCCCGGCAGCATTTCCTGTTCGTCCATCCAGACGATGGTCGCTTCGAATTGGTCGGCCACTTCCAGCGGCGCATCCGACGCCACGATCAGATCGCCGCGCGAACAATCGACTTCATCGGACAACGTCAGCGTCACCGACTGGCCCGCGACGGCGTGCGGCAACTTTCCGCCGAACGTGACGATCGATTGAATCCTGCTTGCGCGGCCCGACGGCAAAATACGAATCGTGTCGCCCGGCCGCACGGTGCCCGATTCGATCCATCCGCTGAAACCGCGGAAATCGAGGTTCGGTCGATTCACCCATTGCACCGCCATGCGGAACGGCTGCGCGGCGAGGCGTTCGCTGTCGACCGGCACGTTCTCCAAAAGCTGAAGCAGCGCGGGGCCGGCGTGCCACGGCATGCGCTCGCTTTTCGTCGTGACGTTGTCGCCGTTCAATCCGGAAATCGGGATCGGCGTGAATCTCTCGATGCCGATGCTTTGCGCGAATTCGCGATAGTCGGCGACGATCGCGTCGAAACGGTCTTGCGCGTAGTTCACCAGATCCATCTTCGTGACCGCGACGACGACGTCGCGAACGCCGAGAAGATGGATGAGATAACTGTGACGTTTGGTCTGCGTGAGCACTCCCTGGCGCGCATCGATGAGGATCACGGCCAAATCGGCTGTCGACGCCGCCGTGACCATGTTGCGCGTGTACTGTTCGTGGCCCGGCGTATCGGCGACGATGAACTTGCGCGTGTCGGTCGAAAAGAATCGATACGCGACATCGATGGTGATGCCCTGTTCGCGCTCGGCGGCGAGTCCGTCGACAAGCAGCGCGAAATCGATGTTCTGGCCTTGTGTGCCGATGCGTTTGCTGTCGGCTTCGAGCACGGCCAGTTGATCTTCGAAAATCAGCTTGCTGTCGTACAACAAACGTCCGATGAGCGTTGACTTGCCATCGTCCACCGAACCGCACGTGATGAAGCGCAGCATCGATTTTTGCTGATGCTTGCGCAGATAGGCGTCGATGTCTTTCGACACGAGATCGTCGGCGCGCATCAGAAATAACCTTCCTGTTTTTTCTTTTCCATGCTCGCCGACGGCTCGCGATCGATGGCGCGGCCTTGCCGCTCCGACGTCGTCGTCAGCAGCATTTCCTGAATCACTTGCGGCAACGTGCGTGCCTCGCTTTCGATCGCGCCCGTCAGCGGATAGCAGCCGAGCGTGCGGAATCGAATCGAGCGCATGGCGGGCCGTTCGCCGGCGTTCAGTCGAAAACGCTCGTCGTCGACCATCAACAATAGTCCATCGCGCTCGACGGTCGGACGCGGCGCGGCGAAATACAGCGGCACGATTTCGATGTTCTCGCGCATGATGTATTGCCAGACATCGAGCTCGGTCCAGTTCGACAACGGAAACACGCGCAGCGATTCGCCCTTGGCCTTGAATGTGTTGAACAGATGCCAGAGTTCCGGCCGCTGGTTTTTCGGATCCCAGCGGTGATTGGCCGAACGGAACGAAAAAATGCGTTCCTTCGCGCGGCTTTTTTCCTCGTCGCGCCGCGCGCCGCCGAAAGCCGCGTCGAAACCGAATTTATCGAGCGCCTGTTTCAGGCCTTCCGTTTTCCACAAATCCGTATGCAGCGCGCCGTGATCGAACGGATTGATGCCTTGCGCCAGCGCATCCGGATTCTGATACACGATGAGCTGCATGCCCGCTTGCTGCGCCGCCTTGTCGCGCAGCGCGTACATGTCGCGGAATTTCCACGTGGTATCGACATGCAGCAGCGAAAACGGCGGCGTCGACGGAAAAAATGCCTTTTTCGCCAGATGCAGCATCACGGCGCTGTCTTTGCCGACCGAATACAGCATCACCGGCCGCTCTACTTCCGCGACGACTTCGCGAAGAATGTGGATGCTCTCGGCTTCGAGACGATCGAGGTGAGTCAGGCCAGACACGGGGCAATCTCAGGCAAAGTAAAGCTGCGGAATCATACGGTAAACGTCGGGTTTGTAAAAAACCTTTGGCACAGCCCGCCAAGAAGGATCGCGCGGTCTTGCACCGCAACGATCCTTTTACCGCAAACTCAGTCTAAGTCGTCGAAATCCTCGAGCAATGTTTGCGCTCTGAATCGCTCAAAAATCTTTCGCGCCCCTTGCTCTCAGCGAACTTCGTAACTCGTGAAAGTGGATGCTTGCTGAGCCAACCGAATTCGACGACGGTGATTTTTCAAAACGCCCGATAGCGCAGCCAAGTGAGGATTGACCGTCGAGCCAGAAATTGGCTTCACGAGCCGGGGATTGCCTTGACGCAAGTTCGTCACGCGTCTTCGCGATCACAGCGCTCGACAGGGACAGAAGCGGACGTGAACCGAGCTGTTCCCGCCACCAGTTTAGGAGACGCGTCTGTTCGCGCGCGTTCTTGTTTCGGTGAGCACGTGGAAGGGCTACGGTAAGGTACCGATCGATTGCGTCGGCAAGCGTGTACTTCCGCACCTCAGCGTTCGGGACGTGGTCGCCGACATCCGGCTTGTGCTCGATGCCGCGTGCCCACTCTTCGGCGTCGGGTTTCTTTTTGAAGGACTTCGTACGGCTCGGGCCAATCTGCCGCCGCACGCGGGCACGCCAAGTAATCTTGCCACCAGTCCCGGCCCTTTTCTCGAATGTCGCCATTCTCACTGTCCTAAATTGTCCCAGGCTGGACAAGTTATGCACAGTTTTGGAGCGTCTGCAAACGCTAAGTTATTGATTCGCTGGTGGGCCGTGCTGGATTCGAACCAGCGACCAACGGATTAAAAGTCCGCTGCTCTACCAACTGAGCTAACGGCCCATCGAGTGTTGCGCGATTTTCTCGGAAGGCTGGCGGCAATCCGGGTGCGATTGCCAAACCGACGCGATGTTTCTGCAAACGTCCGGCGTTCCGGGATGCGCCGGATTTTGTCGACGGCGCGTATTGTAGCAGCGTCCTTCGCCGTTGGCAGCGTCAGCGGTAGCGCGTCGGATCGGCGACGCCCGCGTCGGCGAATCCCTGTGCGCGCAGGCGGCACGCATCGCAATGGCCGCACGCACCGCCGTCAGCGTCGGCGGTGTAGCAGGAAACGGTTGCCGCGAAATCGACGCTCAGACGGATGCCCTCGAGCACGATGTCCGACTTTTTCAACCGAATCAGCGGCGCGTGCACGCGCATCGCGGAGCCTTCGACGGCCGCTTTCGTGGCGAGATTGGCCAGACGTTCGAACGCCTCGACGAATTCCGGACGGCAATCCGGATATCCCGAATAGTCGACGGCATTCACGCCGCAGAAAATATCCTGCGCGCCGAGAACTTCGGCCCATCCGAGCGCGATCGACAACATGATGGTGTTGCGCGCGGGAACGTACGTGATCGGAATTCCGTGACCGCCCTCTTCCGGCACGTCGATGTCGGCGGTGAGCGCCGAGCCGCCGATACTGCGCAGGTCGACGTCGACGATCTTGTGTTCGACGGCCCCCATCGTCTTCGCGATGTGCTTGGCGGCATCGAGTTCTGCGATATGACGTTGTCCGTAGGCGACGCTGAGCGCGTAGCAGTCGAAACCCTGCGCGCGCGCAAGCGCGAGCGTGACGGCGGAATCCATGCCGCCGGAAACGAGGACGACTGCGCGTTTCTTTTCGCGTGTCATTTTCCCGGCGTCTCGCCCCACAGGAGCTTGTGCAATTGAATCTGCATGCGCACCGGTAAACGGTCCGCGAGAATCCATTCGGCCAGATCGCGCGGCGCGAGTTTTCCGTAGACCGGCGAGAACAGGATATCGCAACGGTCTGCCAATTCGCGTTCGCTGATTACTGTTCGCGCCCAGTCGTAATCGCTGCGATCGGCGAGCACGAATTTGATCTGGTCGTGCTGCGTTATCGCGTCGAGGTTCGACCACAGAGTGCGCGCGACCTCGCCGGAGCCCGGCGCCTTCAGATCCATCACTTTCGTGACGCGCGCATCGACATCGCGCACATCGACTGCACCCGATGTTTCCAGCGACACGTCAAAGCCGGCATCGCAAAGCTCGTGCAGTAAATCGAGGCAGCGTTTTTGCGCCAGCGGCTCGCCGCCGGTAACGCACACGTGTTTTGCGCCGAACGTTTTGGCGTGCGCGACGATCTCAGCGATGTCGCGCCATTCGCCGCCATGAAACGCGTATTCGGTGTCGCACCACACGCAACGCAACGGACAGCCGGTCAGGCGGATGAAAACCGTCGGGCGTCCGACATCGCGCGCTTCGCCCTGCAGCGAATGAAAAATTTCGCTGACGCGCAAACGGTTCGTCGGAACGGTTTCGATTTCGGCCATGGCATCGTGCGTCCGCAGCGCGGACGCTACGTTGTGAATCGGAAGATTTTAGCGCCGGCCTTCCAGCTTCAGCGCGCGCAGCCGACCCTGAGCGAGACTCGCGACCGTCGTGTTGGGATATTTCTGGACGACCTGATTCAATGTGGTCTCGGCCTGATCCCATTGCTTCAACTCGTATTGGCAATAGCCGATCTTGAGCATCGCATCCGGGGCTTTTTGGCTATCGGGATATTGCGAGAGCAGCTTATGGAACGTATCCAGCGAAATCGGATAGTTCTGCGTCACGTAATATGACTCGCCCAGCCAGTAATAAGCGTTCGGCGTGAGATCGCTGGTCGGATATTGTTGGATGAATTGCTGAAAGCGGCGCGCGGATTCCGCATAGCGGCCATCCTTCAGCGCGGCGAATGCCTGATCGTACGCAGCCTTCGCATCTTCCGGACTTGCCGCGACCGGCGGCGGCGATCCCGAATCGATGGGCGTGTTGCTTGCGATGGGCGTCGAATCCGGAGGCGGCGCCTGCGGAGGCGGTGCCGACGGCGAACCGCCGAGCGCGACATCCGGCAAATTGCCGTTGTTCGTCGACGCGGCGGGATTTGCCGGAGCGGGGCTCGATGGATTTCGGCCTTCTAAACGTCCAATTCGCGAATCGAGGTCGATGTATTGTTCCTTCGACCGGTTCTTCATTTCCTCGAGCTGATGACGAAGCTCTTCGACTTGGCCTTGCAGTGTCTGCACTTGCGATTGCAGTGCGTTGATCTGGTTGACCAGTTCGACGTTGCCCTGCGCGCCGCCGTGATTTTGGGCCTGCTGTTCAAGCGCCGTGACGCGTTCGGCCAAACTCATGCGTTGGGCATGCGCGGGAGCCGCGAAAGCAACGGCGGCCACGAAGGCCGCCGTTACGGATTTACTTGCGATCTGACGCAGCACGCGCATCGATTACTGCTTCGATGTATAGACGATTTCGACGCGGCGGTTCTTCTGCCAGCAACCTTCGCTGTGTTCTTTGCAGGTCGGGCGCTCTTCGCCATAGCTCACGACATTGAGCTGGCTCGACGACGCACCGGACGAACCCAGCGCACTGGACACCGCGTTGCCGCGGCGCTCGCCGAGGCCGAGGTTGTATTCACGCGTGCCGCGCTCGTCGGCATTGCCTTCCAGCGTCACGCGCGCGCCGGGGAACTGGCGCAGATACGAGGCATGGCAGGCGATCTGGGCCTGGAATTCCGGCTTGATCTCGGCATGATCGAAATCGAAGTACACCACGCGCTGGCGCAGGCACGAATCGGAATCGAGACTCTCGGCGGTGTATTTGCCACCATTGTTCTGATTGGTGGTCGTCGTGGCCGTGGTGCCGGTGTCGCCGGTGGCAACCGGGGGTTTAGTCTTGTTGCTGCTGCACGCGACGAGCGTGGCGCTCGCGACGGCAGCGGTGAGGAGAACGCGTACGGGGAAGTTCATGTTATTAGGCCTCATGCATCGGTTGTCAGGAAAATCGTCCTTCTTGAACTTTTATTGTCCGCGTTGACGATAAGGCGACCACGCCGGCTCACGCACATCGCCATCGGCAAGAATCAAACGTTGACGCACGTTCGCATTCGCCGACACCGCGTAGAGCACACCGCGCGAACCTTCCGTCGCGGCGTACAGAATCATGCTGGCATTTGGCGCAAAACTGGGGTGCTCATCCAAATTGCCGGGAGAAATCGCGCGGGACTCACCACTGGCACGATCTAGAACCGCGATACGATACACGTTTCCGTTGCCCTGCACCATAGCGATGCGCTTGCCGTCGTAAGAGATCGACGGATTGGCGTTGTATTCGCCCTGGAACGTGATCCTCGTTGCGTCGCCGCCGCTGACCGGCACCTGATACAGTTGCGGCTTGCCGGAACGGTCGGACACGAACACGAGGCTTTGGCCATCTGGCATCCATGTTGCGTCGGTATCGATCGCGAAATGCTTGGTCATCTGCGTGGTGTGGCGGCCGGCGAGGTCCATGATGTAGACATCCGGATTGCCGCCGTATGACAGGGTCAGCGACAATTTGCTGCCATCCGGCGAGAACTTCGGTGCGCTGTTGATGCCTTTATTGCTCGAAACGACTTCGCGCGCGCCGGTGCCGATTTCCTGGATGTAGATCGACGAGTTGCCGCGCTCGAACGACACATATGCCACCTTGCGTCCATCCGGCGACCACGACGGCGACAGCAGCGGTTCGTGCGAGCGCACGACGGTTTGCGGATTGAATCCGTCGGAATCTGCAACCATCAGCGCGTAGCTGACGTTGTTTCCCAAGCCTTGCGAGATGATGTATGCGATGCGCGTCCAGAACGCACCGCGCACGCCGGTGATTTTTTCGTAGACGAGATCGGCTATCTGATGCGCTACATCGCGCATTCCCGTGCGCTGGCCGGTGATGGCCAAGCCGAGCAATTGCTGTTGCTTGGCGACATCGAACAACTCGAACTCGACGCGGATTTCACCGTTCGCACTTTCGATCTGCCGGCCGACGAGTATGTATGCCTGTTTGAGCATGTTCCACGTCGGGAACTTGATCTCGCTGCCGCGCGTGGGAAATTCGACGACGCTGGCCTTCGCCAATGTGCGGAATTGCCCGCATCGATTCAAATCGTTGCCGATGACCTCATCGACGTTCGTTTCGGGCGGCGCGCCCGCACCTTCGAACGCGAAGGGCACCACCGCGATCGGCGTGGCCGACGCGGTGCCGTTCTTGATGTCGATGGTCGGCACTTCGCTCGTGAGTCCCTGCGCATACGCGACGCACGTCAGCAAAAACAACGTCAGCGCAGCCAGCGATTTCGCGATCAGTTTCTTGGACATGTCGTCATCCGTTTCATCGTTATTGATTTTCATCCGTCGTAAGTGAAGTTGAAGTTGAATTCGCGCCGAAACTCGTTCTCGAAACTCTTGTACGGCAGCGGCGATGCGCGCTTCACGGCTTGTTCGATAGAACTGCGCGTGAGCGGATCGGCGTTGCACGGATTGGTCACCTGCGCCGCAATCACATCACCGCCCGGGATTTGAACGATGTGGATCATGCAATGCAAACCGCCCTGTGCAGTATCCGGCCGAAGCCAATTATTGGTGACTGCGTTCTGAATCGCAGCGAAATACAGCGCATCGCGGCTGTCATCGTGTCCCTCATGACCTGTCACCGCCGTGTCGGCCGGCGGCACAGGCTGATTGACCGCCTTGACCGGCTTTTGATTCTTGAGATCTTCTATTTGCTGCAGTTTCTGTTTCTCGATGGCCACCTGTTTGGCGGCGGCCTCGCGTTGCCGCTTGACCTCCTCGACCTGCTTCTGCCGATCCCGCTCAAGCTTTTCCTGCTGTTGGAGCAAAACCTGTTCCTGCTTGTGCCGCTCTTCTTCGGCGCGTTCCTGATCGGCTTTTTCCTGCGCGATCTCCGCGATTTTCTCACGCTCGATGCGATCGTTCCGTTCCGGCTGCGCCGGCGGCGTCGGTTGCGGCTCGGGCGGTTTCACGGCTTCCGGCTGCGGTTTCGGCGGTGCGGGTTTTGGCGCTTGCTTCGGCCTCGCCTGCGGCTTCGGCGCCGCGGTGATGCCGACCAGGTCGACGTCGATCACCGGACCCGGCAAATTGATCGGATGCACTTCCGATTGCGTCCACAACAATCCGATGAACAGCGCGCCGATGCACAACACATGCACGACAAACGCGTAAATGAACGCGCGAGCTTTGTCGCGGAAAGTTTCCATTGTGTTATCGCTTGGTCGCCTGCTGCTGCACGGGCTGGCTCATCAGTCCAACCTTGGCCACGCCCGCCTGCTGCAGCAACACCATTGCCGCCAACACCTTGCCGTAATCCGCGCGCTCATCGCCGCCGATCAACACGGGAACTTGCGGATTCTCTTTGACGAACGCGGTGACTTTGTTGACCAGCGCGGGTCCGTCGATCGGCTCTTTCTGACTCGTGCCCAAGGTGAGATAAAAGTTTCCGTCCTTGTCGACGCTGACCAGAACCGGTTCCTTGTCGACTTGAATCGCCTTTGCGTTTGTCTCCGGCAAATGGATGTCCACGCCGAGATTGAGCAACGGCGCCGTCACCATGAAGATGATCAGCAGCACGAGCATCACGTCGATATAGGGGACGACGTTGATTTCCGCTTTGAGCTTGCGGCGTTTGCGGTTGCGGCCGACTTGCATGCTCATTGGAACGTCCCTCGCCGCGTCGCAGGGTTAATGCGCATCGTCCAAATGCGCCTGGCGCTGCAAGATCGAGGAAAATTCTTCGACGAACGTCTCGTAGCGCGTGCTGATGCGCTCGACTTTCGTGGAAAAACGGTTGTACGCCCACACCGCCGGAATCGCCGCGATCAAACCCATCGCCGTGGCGATGAGCGCTTCGGAAATGCCCGGCGCAACCATCGCGATGGTCGCTTCTTTCACGTTCGCCAAACCGACGAACGCGACCATGATGCCCGCGACCGTGCCGAGCAGACCGACATATGGACTGATCGATCCGACGTTGGCGAGAAATTCAAGATTGTGCTCCAGACGATCCAGCTCGCGCGTGAGCGCCACGCGCATGCCGCGCTGCGCGCCTTCGAGAATCGTGCGTTGATCCATTTGCCGGCGCTGGCGCAACCGCGCGAACTCGCGGAAGCCCGCTTCGAAAATGCTTTCTATGCCGGAAACCTGATCGCCGTTCGCGGTCACTTCGCGGAACAATCCGGCCAGATCCGCGCCCGACCAGAAACGCTCCTCGAAAACGTCCGCGCCTTTCATCGCGCGGTTGAGGATGCTCATCTTGCGGAAAATGATGACCCACGAAAGAAACGAAAACGCAATCAGGATCAGCATCACGATCTTGACGAATATGCTGGCGTTGAGCGCGAGCTGCAGGACGTTTATACCGCCATCGCCATTCATGCGTTCTGGTTCTCCGAAAGTCAGGAATGAAAAAGAAAGTCAGGAATGCGGCGTGGCTTGAAATCCGATCCGTCGATGCACGCGGCACGCACACGCGCTTCGACGAGGCGCGCACCGTCCGCCGGCCGCAGTATACATTGCGAAAAGGTCATCGAAGCCGAACGCCGAGTGAATGACTCGATGGTCGCGACGAGTTCCTCATCGAGCCGCGCCGGCGATAAAAAACGGATGTCCATTTCGCTGACGACGAACAGGATGCCGTGCTCGCCGCGCAATGCCTGCTGCTCGACGCCGCGCAGGCGCAGCCACTCGGTTCGCGCACGCTCGATGAAACGCAGATAACTCGCGTGATAGACAACGCCGCCGCCGTCGGTGTCTTCCCAGTACACGCGAATCGGCCAGGAGAAAACGCGATCGGACGACACCTCGAATTGCCCGCCGCGCGCCAATCGGCTCATGTGCCGCCGGTGCCTGTTGCGTCGAACATATCCTCGGCAACGGGCCGCTTCGGCGCTTTCAATCCGAGATGCCGATATGCCTTGCTCGTCGCCATGCGTCCACGCGCGGTGCGCATGAGATAGCCCTGCTGGATAAGATACGGTTCGAGCACATCCTCGATCGTGCCGCGTTCTTCGGACAACGCCGCCGCCAGCGATTCCACACCGACCGGTCCGCCATCGAAATGCTCGACGATGATCGTCAGCAAGCGCCGGTCGAGCGCGTCGAAACCTTCGGCATCGACGTTGAGCATTTTCATCGCGGCGAATGCCGTCTCACGCGTGATCGTGCCGTCGCCTTTGATCTGAGTGAAGTCGCGCACGCGACGCAACAAACGATTGGCGATGCGCGGCGTGCCCCGCGAGCGGTTGGCGATTTCGTTCGCGCCATCCTCGGCGCACACGATGCCGAAAATTTTCGCGGAGCGCCTGACGATGCCGGCGAGTTCTTCCGGCGTGTAAAACTCCAGACGCTGCGTGATTCCGAATCGATCGCGCAACGGACCGGTCAACAATCCCGCGCGTGTCGTCGCGCCGATCAGCGTGAACGGCGGCAGATCGAGCTTGATCGAACGCGCGGCCGGACCTTCGCCGATCATGATGTCGATCTGGCAGTCTTCCATCGCCGGATAAAGGATTTCTTCGACGACCGGCGACAGACGATGGATTTCGTCGACGAACAACACATCGCGCGGTTGCAGATTCGTGAGCAGCGCGGCGAGATCGCCGGCGCGTTCGATGACCGGCCCGGACGTGGAACGCAGGTTCACGCCGAGTTCGTTGGCGATGATGTGCGACAGCGTCGTTTTGCCGAGGCCTGGCGGCCCGAAAATCAGCACATGATCGAGCGCTTCGCCGCGGCGGCGCGCCGCCTCGATGTAGATCGACATCTGCTCGCGTACCGCGCGCTGGCCGACATATTCGTCGAGCTTTTGCGGGCGGATGCGCGCTTCGACAGTTTCGTCCTCGCGCGTGGCGCCGGCGTCGATTACGCGGGTTTCGCTCATGCGGCGATTATCGCACGCATCAGATTTCGATTTGGGTGCCCAGCTCGATCAGGCGGTTGCCCGGAATCCGAAAGAACGCCGTCGCCGGATTCGAATTCCGCGCCATGAATGCGAACAGTTTATCCCGCCACAACGGCATGCCCGGCCGATCCGTCGCCACCACCGTTTCCCGACTGATAAAGAACGTCGTATCCATCATGTCGAAATCCAGGCCCTTCGATTCGCAATGCTGCAGCGACAACGGGATATCCGGATCTTCCGCAAATCCGAAGCGCAGCGTCAGGCGATAAAATTCGCCGCCGAGCGCGGTGATTTCGCTGCGCTCCCCGTATTCGGCGATCGGCGTTTCCAATGTTTCCACGGTCAACAACACATTGCGTTCGTGCAGCACCTTGTTGTGCTTGAGATTGTGCAGCAATGCGCTCGGCACAGCGTTCACGTTGGCGGTGAGAAAAACCGCGGTCCCCGGAACACGCAATGGCGGATGTGCGTGAAGGCTGGCGATGAAAGGCTCGAGCGCCAAACCACTTTGCTTCAATTCGCGAATCACGAGTTCGCGCCCGCGCCGCCATGTGCTCATCAACAGGAACACGCTGAATCCCAACGCCAGCGGCAACCAGCCGCCGTGTTCGACTTTGTCCGCATTGCCGCCAAGGAACGCGAGATCCACGAAAAGGAATAATCCGCCGACAGCACAGACGCGCCACCACGGCCAATGCCACAAATTGCGAAACACGAACATGACGAGAACGGAATCGATCGTCATCGTGCCGACGACGGCGATGCCGTAAGCCGCCGCGAGATTCGACGACGAACGGAACCCGAGCACCACGCCGAGCGTCAGCACCAGCAGCATGCGATTGATCCACGGCAGATAGATCTGCCCGATCGTCTGCGTGGACGTGTGCCGTATTTCCATGCGCGGCAAGAAGCCGAGCTGAATCGCTTCGCGCGCCACGGAAAACGCGCCGGAAATCACGGCCTGCGATGCGATGCTGGCGGCCACTGTCGACAGCGCGATCATCGGATACAACAATGGCTGGGGCACGAGCAGATAAAACGGGTTCGACGCGGCGTTCGGGTTGGAAATCAATAGCGCGCCTTGACCGAAATAATTCAGCACCAACCCCGGCAGCACAAAACTGAACCACGATATCCGGATGGCGCCCGCGCCGAAATGGCCCATATCGGCGTACAGCGCTTCCGCGCCGGTAATGCAAAGTACTACCGAACCAAGAGCAAAAAATGCCGACGGTCCATTCCGCAGGAAAAAGTCGATGCCGTAAAATGGCGACAACGCGCGCAGCACCTCGGGATTCTGCGCGATCTGCGCGATACCCAACACGGCGAGCGTAACGAACCACAACGTCATGATCGGTCCGAATATCGCGCCGACTTTGCCAGTTCCGTGGTTCTGGAACGCAAACAGGATGACGATGATCAGCGCCGTAAGCGGCACCACCCAATGTTGCAACCGCGGCGCGGCGACTTCGACGCCTTCTACTGCCGATAACACCGTCATCGCAGGAGTGATGACGCCATCGCCGAAAAACAGCGACGCTCCGAACAAGCCGAGCATGATGATCCACCAGCGCCCCGCCAGTCCCGCGCGCACGCTGCGCTGCGCGAGCGCGGTGAGCGCCATGATGCCGCCCTCGCCTTTATTGTCGGCGCGCATGATGAATCCCGCGTACTTCACCGAGACCACGAGAATCAGCGACCAGAACACCAGCGACAAAATGCCGAGGACGTTCTCGGGCGTGGCGAGTACTCCGTTTTCGCCGAATGTCTGCCCCATCGTATAAAGCGGACTCGTTCCGATGTCGCCGTAAACGACGCCGAGCGCGCCCGCCGCGAGTCTTGCGTAAGCGCTGCGCGATCGGGGAATTCCGCGGTTCGAAGCATCCATGACGGCGATTCCTATCGCAATGCCGCTTTCAGCGCTTTGCGGATAATCATCTCCGCATCGTCGCCGGGTTGCGCGGCTTCCTTCACCAGACGCACCGATTCGACCGGCTTGTAACCCAACTGCTGCAATGCGACCGTGGCTTCCGAGACCGCGTCGCGCGGTACAGGGCTTTCACTGAAACCGGGTATCGTCATGGCGATGCCGTCGACGCGGTCGCGCAGTTCCACGATGATGCGCTCGGCCGTTTTCTTGCCGATGCCGGGCACGCGCGTGAGCGCTGCAATGTCGCCGCTTTGAACCAGACGCGCGAATTCGTCGACCGACACGCCCGACAACACCGCCAGCGAAATCTTCGCACCGATGCCGCTGACTTTCTGCAGCGTCCGGAACAGGACGCGTTCGCTCTCGCGCAGAAATCCGTACAGCGCGACGGTGTCCTCTTTCACCGCGTAGTGCGTGAGCAGCGTCACTTCCTTGCCGGTTTCCGGCAGATCGAAAATCGTCGACATCGGCGCCTGGATTTCGTAGCCGACGCCGCCGACCTCGAGCACCAGCCACGGCGGCTGTTTGGCGACAAGCGATCCGCGCAGACGTCCGATCATCGCCGCCTCCGCCACGCGGTGCGAGGAATTCCGATGCGCTGCACGCTGGCGCTCGTATGCGCGTGCGTGATTGCGACAGCCAGCGCATCGGCCGCATCGGCCTGCAATTTATTCGAGATATTGAGCAGAATGCCGACCATGTGCTGAATCTGTTTCTTGTCCGCGGCGCCGCGGCCGACGACCGCCTGCTTGATTTCTTTCGGCGCATATTCGGTCACGCCCAAACCCATGTGCACCGCCGCGCAGATCGCCGCACCGCGCGCCTGACCCAGCTTGAGCGCCGAATCCGGATTGCGCGCCATGAACACGCGTTCGATCGCGACGTGTTCGGGCCGATGCTCGCCAATCAACGCGCACATGTCATCGAAAATCTGCTTCAGCCGCAACGGAAACGTTTCATTGCCGAGCAATTCCAGCGCGGCATGGTACACGTAGCGCGACTTGCCCGTCGCGTCGGCGTCGACGATGCCTACGCCGGTACGCTGCGATCCAGGATCGATGCCGAGAATGCGGGTCATGGCGGCACGTAGCCGGCGAATCGGCCGGTTTACGTGAAAGCTTCGGCCGGAAGGTCGGCGTTGGAATAGACGTTTTGCACGTCGTCCAGATCCTCGAGCCAGTCGAGCAGCTTGGCGACCGATTGCGCGGTTTCGCCCGTGAGCGCGATGTCATTGTCGGCGCGCATCGTGATTTCCGATTGATCCGGTTTGACGTTCGCCTTTTCCATCGCCGCACGCACGTTCTCGTACGACTCAGGCGTAGTCAACACTTCGATCGAACCATCATCCGCATGCACGACGACATCGTCGGCGCCCGCGTCGATGGCGATCTCGGTGATTTTTTCTTCCGGCGCACCCGGCGCGAACGACAGCACGCCGAGTTTCTTGAACAGATAACTCACTGACCCGTCCGTACCGAGGTTGCCGCCCAATTTGGCAAACGCGTGACGCACATCGGCCACCGTGCGGTGGCGATTGTCCGTGGTGCATTCCACGATCACCGCGACGCCGCCCGGCGCGTAGCCTTCGTAAACGATTTCCTCGTACGTGACGCCTTCGAGTTCGCCGGTCGCTTTCTTGATGGCCCGCTCGATCGAATCGCGCGTCATGTTCGCGGCGAGTGCCTTATCGATCACCGCGCGCAGGCGCGGATTGGCGCCGGGATCGCCGCCGCCGCCGCGCGCGGCAATGGAAATCTCGCGGATCACCTTCGTGAAAATCTTGCCGCGCTTGGCATCCTGAGCATTCTTGCGATGCTGGATGTTCGCCCACTTTGAATGGCCTGCCATACCGTCGAACGATCTCGCTTCAATCGATGAATTCTATCACGCGGCCGGTGCGTGCCGAGCCGCCGCATCGCCGTGAAAACGCCCGCCGCGCAGGAATGCGATCGTTTGCGTCGCCGCTTCTTCCGAGAAAAGCAACCCGGTGTGCGAAGCGGCGACGACGCAGTGATCGGTCAATCCCGACAATTGAGTTTCCGCGACGCTTACCGTTCCATCATGCGGCGACGTGAGTGCGCTGACGGCAACTCCCAGTCCGTACGGCAGACGGCCAGCGATGGCGCCGACCGCGTGCTGGCCGGTCCATCCATCGAGGCCGGCGCTGAGAATGCTCAGACTTTTGCCGACCACGAAACTCCCACCCGGCAATTTGCCCAGGCCGCGCGCAACGGCGCTACCGCGCAACGGCGAACCGAGACACACCACGCGTCCCTTTGCGAGATCGGGTTCTTTCTGTAGAGCCTGCAGCACCATCAATCCGCCCAGGCTGTGTCCGACAAAGTGTACTTTTTTACTTTTTGACAACTTCGCCCGCAGCAACAATCTCTCGATGCTGACGTGCGGGCGATGGAAGACGCTGGCGTAGTCGAATATCTCGACGGAAAATCCCACCTGCTCCAGACGCCGGC
The DNA here is from genome assembly GCA_036267795.1 of Rudaea sp. Taxonomy (GTDB): domain Bacteria; phylum Pseudomonadota; class Gammaproteobacteria; order Xanthomonadales; family Rhodanobacteraceae; genus Rudaea. The sequence continues at coordinate 12,044 of DATAVJ010000081.1, read as the reverse complement.
GCAACGGTGTGAGCGTAAAGCCGCGCATCCACAGGCCGTGAACGAGAACGACGTGTTCGTCCGGCATGTTGTCGCTCACGCCGCTACTCGCGCTTGATGGGTTTCACGACACGCACGTGCAATTCCTGCAACTGCACTTCGGGCACCGTCGATGGCGCGGCGGTCATCAAGTCCTGAGCGCTCGCCGTTTTGGGGAATGCGATCACGTCTCGGATCGATTCGGTGCCGGCCATCAGCGCCGCGATGCGGTCGATACCGAATGCGATGCCGCCGTGCGGCGGGGCGCCGTACTTCAACGCTTCGAGCAGGAAGCCGAATTTCGCCTGCGCTTCCTCCGCGCCGATGCCGAGCAGTTCGAAAACGGCGCTTTGCATTTCCGGACGATGGATGCGGATCGATCCGCCGCCGATTTCGTTGCCGTTGAGAACCATGTCGTAGCCGCGCGAAACGGCGTCGTTCGCGTTCGCGCGCAGATCGTCGATGTCGTCGACCTTCGGTGCGGTGAACGGATGATGCAGGGCGACATGGCGCTTGGCGTCGTGATCGTATTCGAACATGGGAAAGTCGGTAACCCACAATGGTTTCCACGCGTTCTCGACCAATCCGTTGTCGCGGCCGATCTTGATGCGCAGCGCGCCCATGAAATCGCTGACTGTTTTGTACGGACCGGCGCCGAAGAAAATCACGTCGCCGGTGGTTGCTGCGACGGCGTCGAGAATGCCATTGAGCGCAGCGTCATCGAGAAATTTGAGGATCGGGGACGTCATGCCTTCGCGGCCTTTCGCGAGATCGTCGACGCGGATCCACGCCAAACCCTTCGCGCCGTACTTCGCGACGTACAACCCGAGATCGTCAAGATATTTTCGCGGCTGCTTCGCGCCGTCCGGCAGACGCAGCGCCACCACGCGGCCGCCCGGATCGTTCGCCGGGCCGCTGAACACCTTGAACTCGACGTGCTTCACTTTGTCCGCAATGTCCACAAGTTCTAAATGTATACGCAGGTCGGGCTTGTCGGAACCGTAACGCCGCATCGTCTCGGCGTATGTCATGCGGGGAAACGGGCTTTCCAGCTCGACGTCGACGACATCCTTGTAGACATGACGGATCATGTCCTCGACGGTGTCCTGCACGTCGCGCTCGTGCACGAAGGCGAACTCCATGTCGAGCTGCGTGAATTCCGGCTGGCGGTCGGCACGCAAATCTTCATCGCGGAAACAGCGCGCGATCTGATAGTAGCGATCCATGCCGGCCATCATCAGCAACTGCTTGAACAATTGCGGCGATTGCGGCAATGCGTAGAACTCGCCGGCGTGCACGCGCGACGGCACCAGATAATCGCGCGCACCTTCCGGCGTGGCCTTGGTGAGGATCGGCGTTTCGATGTCTTGGAAACCGCGCGCATCGAGGTAATGGCGCAGCGCCGATACGAGCTTGGTGCGCATGCGCAATTTGCGCTGCATGTCCGGGCGGCGGATGTCGAGATAACGATAACGAAGTCGCGCGTCTTCGCCGACGGCGTCGTCGAGCATGAACGGCAGCGGCGCGGCGGCGTTGAGCACTTCGACGGTCGCCGCGACCACTTCGATCTTGCCCGTGCGCATGCGGTCGTTCACTTGGCTAGCCGGTCGCGGGCGCACGTTGCCCGTGATGCGCAGGCAAAATTCGTAGCGCACGTTTTCCGCCGCCGCGAATGCAGCCGCGTTGTTCGGCTCGATCACCACCTGCACGATGCCCTCGTGGTCGCGCAGGTCGATGAAGATGACGCCGCCGTGATCGCGGCGGGTGTCGGCCCAGCCGCACAAGGTGACATCGTGATCGATCAGCGCCTCGTCGACGAGGCCGCAGTAGTGCGTACGCATGCAAATTCCAATTCAGAGTTCGGCGCAAACGGCTACGCGTGCGCCATCAGAACCGCGCATAGTAAGAAGGATTTTGCTGCATCGCAAACAAGAACACCCGCCGAAGCGGGTGTTCCAGTGAACATGCGGCTGCTATGAACCGCAATTTTGCATCGTCATCAATGACGGAAAATCATCTCCAGCGGCGATCGACGGAGAATATGCCTTGGCAGCCTCCGCTGACCCACACGCCACCGCGATTCCAGCCCCAGCTGCGCCCTTCGACGCACGGCGTGCCGGACGTCTGACGATCGAGGTACACGCGTCCACCGCCGCCGACATCGACGCCGCAGAAACGATATTGATAGTTATCGCTGCTGCATCCGATCGTGAAACGATTGTCCCAACCCGGACCCGGACGCCAGCCGCCCGGACCTGGTCCCGGCGGTCCGCCGGCCGCGACGAAGACGCCGCCGCATCCGCGGTCAACCCACAAACCGCGGCGATCGATACCCCAGGAACGGCCGCGAACGCATTGCGTATCGGAGGTCTGACGAATCAGCCGCGCGTCGCGCCATGGCACGGGACAACTCTGATAATTGAAATTTCTGCTTTCGCACGTCACCGAATCGCCGTAACCCTGCGCACGAACGGCCGAAACGGGAAGCAAAGAAATTGCGAACACAACGAATGCAATACCCCAACGTAACAGCATGACGACTTCTCCTTGTAGTGCTTTTTCGGACTTCAGTGCCGCACCAGTCGGCGTCCAGGACGATTGTCGCAAGCGACCCCAGTCTCTTGCCCCCAGTGCTCCCACCGCGCAACTTTAGTCTCTCGAAGCTTGCCACAATGTTAACGCGCGTACTCGCCGGTGCGCTGGTTTTTCTGCATACTGCGAGATCAATCGCATAAAGGGTGAGATGCGGTGAAAGACACCTCGACACTCACGCGCCGTCAATTGCTGGCGCGCATCGGCATGACCGCCGGCGCGGCGACGATGTACCAGTCGATGTCGGCTTTGGGCTTCGCAAACGAATCGTCCTATCGGGGTCCCGTCGATCTGAGCGGCGCGCCGCCCGGCGCATCGGTTCTGATTCTCGGTGCAGGGCTTGCCGGCCTTGTCGCCGCTTACGAAATGCGGCGCGCCGGCTACAACGTCCGTGTGCTGGAATACAACCAGCGCGCCGGCGGCCGTTCGTGGACGATGCGCGGCGGCGACGAATACACCGAACTCGGCGGATTCAAGCAGAAGTGCGAATTCGACAAGGGCTTGTACATCAATCCCGGTCCGTGGCGGTTGCCGTATCACCACTACGGCATGCTCGATTACGCCAAGCGCTTCAACGTTCCGCTGGAAGCGTTCAACGGGCTCAACTTCAACGCGTATCTGCATTCGCAAAGCAATTTCGGCGGCAAGCCGCAGCGCTTCCGGCATGTGCAGACCGATTTTCACGGCCACGTCGCGGAACTGCTCGCGAAAGCGACGCATCAGGGCAGCCTCGATTCGACGGTGAACCGCGAAGACAAAGAAATGCTTCTCGAATCGCTGCGCAGCTGGGGACGGCTCGACAAAGACTTTCGCTATGTTTCGTCGGCGCGCGTGAGTTCGTCGCGCGGTTACGACAAAGATCCGGGCGGCGGATTGAGCGGCGCGCCCGTCGACTCGACGCCGATCGGCATGGACGATCTCGTGCGCTCGAACCTGTGGTCGTTTCTCTCAACGGATTTCGATTACGACATCAATCCAGCGCTGTTCCAGCCGGTGGGCGGCATGGATCGCATCGCCGATGCGTTGTATCGCGAAGTCAAATCGTCCGTGCGACTCGGCGCGAAGGTGACGGCGATCGAACAATCCGAACGCGGCGTCAGCGTCTCGTACGTCGATGCGCAACGCGGCGGTGCGGTGCAGACGGCGCAAGCGCAATGGTGTGTCTGCACGATTCCGCTGACGATCCTCTCGAAAATTCCGATGAACGTGAACGACGCGATGCGCACCGCGATCCAGACGCCGGTGTATGCGTCGTCGGTGAAAATCGGCCTGCAGTTCAAGCGCCGTTTTTGGGAAGAGGACGAACGCATTTATGGCGGCATCACGTATACGGATTTGCCGATCCAGCAGATCAGCTATCCGAGCACGGGCATGAACCAACCCGGCAAGGGCGTGCTGCTCGGCGCCTATGTCTGGGATACGAACGCATTCGAATTCACCTCGATGACACCGCAGGATCGCGTGCGCAAAGCCGTCGAACTCGGCGCACAGATCCACCCGCAATATCCGAAGGAATTCGAGAACGGCGTCGCGGTCGCCTGGCATCGCTCGCCTTTCACGCAAGGCTGTTTCGCGTTCTGGACCGACGAGCAGCGCGCGAAACATTACGACAATCTCTGCAAGATCGACGGCCGTATCGTGCTGGCCGGCGAGCACGCATCGTATTTGCCGGCGTGGCAGGAAGGCGCGGTCACGTCCGCGCTCGACGCGATCGGCCGGCTGCATCGCCGCGTCGTGCAAGGGTGATGTCATGACGAATTTTTTGCGCATCTTCGTTTTTATCGCGCTTTGCGCGGCGCCTTCGCTGTATGCCGACGAACCGTTGCCGCCCTTTTCGCACGGCGCGCCATTCGGTTCATCGGGCAAATTCGTGCACACCGACGGCGCCACGATGTATCGCGCCGTCTGCCAGGCGTGTCACATGCCCGATGCGCGCGGTGCAAAAGGCGCCGGCGAATATCCGGCGTTGGCCGCGGATCCGAAACTCGCCGCGCGCCTTTTTCCCATAGCGCGCGTGCTGGCGGGATACGGCGGCATGCCGTCTTTCGCGGACAATATGACCGACGAGCAAGTCGCCTCCGTCGTCAATTACGTTCGCACGCATTTCGACAATCACTACACCGATACAGTGACCGCGGCCGATGTCGCACATCTGCGCGCTGCACCGCCAACGGATGAGGGCCATCCATGAGAATCCACTTTTTAGCATTCGCAGCATTGTGCGCATCGTCGACAGCGATCGCGTCGGGCGATGTGGTTCGCCACAAGATTCCGAATTCGGATTTCCCCGTTGCTCAGGCGGTGGAGATTCCCGCGAATCAGACACTCGTCTTCCTCAGCGGCCAAGGCGCCGACATCGCCGACAAGGACGCGGCGAAAGACAGTTTTGCCGCTTACGGCGACACGAAAGCGCAGACGCTGAACACGCTCGCGAAGATCGACGCAACGCTCAAGTCGATCGGCCTGCGCATGCAGGACGTCGTGAAAATGCAGGTGTTTCTCGTCGGCGACCCTGCGCAGGATGGCAAGATCGATTTCGCCGGATTCATGGACAGCTACAAGAAATTCTTCGGCACGCCGGAACAGCCGAATCTTCCCGCGCGGTCGGCCGTAAAAGTAGCAGGCCTCGCCAATCCGGGATGGCTCGTCGAAATCGAAGTAACGGCGGTACGCGGTAAAAAGTAGCGCGGATTATTCCGCCGCCTTCGACTTGGCGGCAGCAGGCTTCTCTTTCTTTTCGGCCGGCTTGGATTCCGGCTTTGATTCCGCTTTCTTCGAGTCGGCGTTTTTTGATTCGCCGGAACTGCTTTCCGACTTGCCGCTATCCGACTTGCCGCTATCCGGTTTGGATTCCGATTTGACTTCGGCCTTGTCGGCGAGATTGCGTTTCTTGTCGCTGTCTTTCTTGAAATCCGTCTCGTACCAGCCGCTGCCCGCAAGGCGGAACGACGGCGCCGTAACGCGACGTTTCACCGTGTGCCCGCCGCATTCCGGACAAACGCTCGGATCCGGATCGGACAATTTCTGCAGCCGGTCGAACTGGTCGCCGCAGGTGTTGCATTCGAAGGCGTAGATCGGCATTGGAAAAGTCGTTGTTATGAGGCTTCGAAGATGCGGACGGGAGGCCACTTTGCAATGGCACGCAGCGCCGTATCGAACGAATAGTTTACGAAATTATCCGAAAGCCGTCCGTTCCATGTCCGAATCGGCAGGCGAACCCGCACTACGCTGCGCGCGGCGCAATCCATACCAATGCGAGGCAAGCATGCGCCGTTGTCCGACTTGCCCGCTTCCCATTCGGAGTAAGAAATGAAAGCAATGCGACTCAACGTAGTCGCCGCATCGTTAGCGGCGTACTTTTCTTTCGGCTCGATCGTTGCCCACGCGGCGCCGGGCGATTTAGATACGGCGTTCGGGGCCGGCGGCATCGCGATGACGACCGTGCAGAACACAAGCGAAGCGTATGCGATGACTGTTGATGGCAAGGGGCGAACACTCGTTGTCGGCAACAGCACGAACACCGACTTGGTGCTGTCGGCGATGACATTGACACGCTACTTGCCGGACGGAACACCGGACACCACATTCGGCGACTCCGCCACCGGCATCGTCACGATCACGCCACCCTCGGGCTTGAGCGCCGAAGCGGCGTTGATCGGTGTGCGCATTGACACCAGGAATCGCATCGTCGCCGGCGGTTTTGCGGAATTGCCGACACCCTTCGGATCACAGCGGGTATTCACCGTCGTTCGCCTGAACGAGGCAGGGCAACTGGATTCCAGTTTCGGCGAAAATGGTTTCGTCGAAACGATCATTGCTCCGGGCGAATCCGCCAGCTCAGCAACCTCAATCGCTATCGATGCGTCGGACCGCATCGTGGCTGCAGGCATCACGTTGGACGCTTCGGCGGAAGGTACACCGGTTGTGGTGCGTATTAATGAAGACGGCGGTCTGGACCACGTTTTCGGAACGACGGGCATCGTCGCTACTCCGTTCACCGGCTTCGGGAACGGCGCCGTCGGCGCCATGCTTGATCATTCCGGAAGCATCGTTCTCGCCGGTATCTATCAGGACACTGTGACATTTGCGCAGGGCACGTTCGTTTCTCGCTATCTCGACGATGGCAGTATGGACGACACCTTCGGCGACAGCGGCACAGAAAGTCTGGATGCAATTCAAGCCAACGCGATCACGCTCGACGCATCGGATCGGATAGTCATTGCCGGTATGACGGCCGACACGTCGGGCCTCACAATCGAACGTCTCACCTCGGACGGACACGTCGACACGGCATTCGGCCCCGATGGCAGTGGCATCGTCACGTCGCCCGTCGGCGACGACAGCGGCTCGTCGTTCGCGGATGCGGTAACGATCGATTCGACGGGCAGGATCATCGCCGTCGGCACGTCATTTCCGCTCGACCTTGCAAGTTCTGACATCGTCGTAGCGCGGTACACGGCAGACGGCCTACCCGATTCGTCGTTTGGCAGCGGCGGAGTGGCAACCTTCCCCTCTTCCAGCTACTCCGGCGCCACCAGTGTTGTTACCGACGCGTCGGATTCGATCTTGCTCACAGGTTACTCGTACGACGATGTAGCCGGCGGATACGCGTTCACCACCCTTCGTCTGCAACATTGATCGCCGCGCGACTGCCGCCAACCGGCGGCAGTCGTTTTTGTAGCTCGTCAGAAATCATACTTTGCGCGGACACGAATTTAGGCTTTCGCGAAGACTAGATGTCCGCCGTGCGCATCGACGGCAATGCGATCCCCTGTCTGAAATTTTCCTTCGAGAATCTCCCGCGCTAGCGGATTCTCGAGTTGCTGCTGAATCGCGCGTTTTAGCGGACGCGCTCCGTAAACCGGGTCGAATCCGACATTCCCGAGCAGATCGATCGCTTTCTCCGACAAGGTGAGCGTTAGCTGCCGCTCCGCCAAACGCTTCGCCAGATATTCCGTTTGAATGCGCGCGATCTTGCGGATTTGCGATTTCTCCAGCGCGCGGAACACGACGATTTCATCCAGCCGATTGATGAACTCCGGCCGGAAATGCGCCTGCACGACGCCCATCACGGACGCCTTCATCTGTGTGTAGTCGGCTTCGGAATCGCCGGCACCGATCTTGTCAAATGCGGCCTGGATGAACTGCGAACCGAGATTCGACGTCATCACGATCACGGTGTTGCGGAAATCGACGGTGCGGCCCTGGCCGTCCGTCAATCGACCGTCATCGAGAACCTGCAGCAACACATTGAACACGTCGTGATGCGCCTTCTCGACTTCGTCGAGCAGGATCACGCTGTACGGACGGCGCCGCACGGCTTCGGTGAGATAACCGCCTTCCTCGTAGCCGACATATCCCGGCGGCGCGCCGATCAAACGGCTCACGGAATGCTTTTCCATGAACTCGCTCATGTCGATGCGGACCATCGCTTCCGTCGAGTCGAACAGGAATTCGGCGAGCGCCTTGCACAACTCCGTTTTGCCGACGCCGGTCGGACCCAGGAACAAGAACGAACCGTTCGGCCGATTGGGGTCGGACAATCCCGCACGCGAGCGGCGAATCGCGTCGGACACGGCGCGTACCGCTTCGTCCTGACCGACGACGCGTTGATGCAGCGCATCTTCCATGCGCAGCAATTTCTCGCGTTCGCCTTCGAGCATCTTGCTGACCGGAATTCCGGTCCAGCGCGCGACGACTTCCGCGATTTCTTCCGCGGTCACGCGTTGTTGCAGCAACGTGAACCCTTTCGCTTCGGTTTCCTGCGCGGCGTGCAGCTGTTTTTCCAATTGTGGAATTTTCCCATATTGGATTTCCGCGACTTTCGCCAAATCGCCGTGGCGCTGCGCCGTTTCGATTTCCGCGCGCGCCTGCTCGATTTGTTCCTTGATTTTCGTCGTGCCCTGCACCGCGGCTTTTTCGGCTTTCCAGACTTCGTTCAAGTCCGAAAATTGCCGGTCGAGTTTCGCGATATCGGCTTCGAGATCGGCCAAACGTTGTTTCGATTCTTTGTCTTTCTCTTTCTTCAACGCCTCGCGCTGAATCTTGAGCTGAATCAAACGACGCTCCAGCCGATCCAATTCTTCGGGTTTGGAATCGATTTCCATGCGGATGCGCGAAGCCGCTTCATCCATGAGGTCAATGGCTTTATCCGGCAACTGCCGATCGGCGATATAGCGATGCGACAACGTCGCCGCGGCGACGATCGCCGGATCGGTGATTTCGACGCCGTGATGCACCGCGTAGCGCTCTTTCAAACCGCGCAGGATCGCGATGGTGTCTTCCACGTTCGGCTCGCCGACGAATATTTTCTGGAAACGGCGTTCGAGCGCGGCATCTTTCTCGATGTATTTGCGGTACTCGTCGAGCGTCGTTGCGCCGATACAATGCAACTCGCCGCGCGCAAGTGCGGGCTTGAGCATGTTGCCGGCATCCATCGAACCTTCGGCCTTTCCGGCACCGACCATCGTGTGCAATTCATCGATGAAGAGGATGACATTGCCCTCTTCCTTCGCGAGATCCTTGAGCACTGCTTTCAACCGCTCCTCGAACTCGCCGCGGAATTTCGCGCCGGCGATCAAGGCTCCCATGTCCAGCGAAAGTACGCGACGATCGCGCAAACCTTCGGGCACTTCATGATTGACGATGCGCTGGGCGAGGCCTTCCACGATCGCCGTCTTGCCCACGCCCGGTTCGCCGATCAGCACCGGATTGTTTTTCGTGCGGCGTTGCAGAACCTGGATCACGCGGCGGATTTCTTCGTCGCGCCCGATCACGGGATCGAGCTTGGATTTCTCCGCACGCGCGGTCAGATCGATCGTGTATTTTTCCAGCGCTTGGCGCTGATCTTCCGCACTTTCTGTCTGCACTTTTTCGCCGCCGCGCATTTTGTCGATTGCCGGTTCAATATTCGCTTTAGTGGCGCCGGCGGCTTTCAACGCCTGTCCCACGTCGCCCTTGTCATCCAGCGCCGCGAGTATAAAAAGTTCGCTGGCCACAAACGCATCGCCTCGTTGCGACGCCAGTTTGTCAGTGACGTTGAGCAGGCGATTCAATTCGTTCGAGACATTGATATTGCCTTCTTGTCCTTTCACCGACGGAAGGCGATCGAGCGCCTGCCCGAGCCGCGTGCGCAACGTGGCCACATTCACTCCGGCCTGCGCGAGCAACGGCGTCGTCGAACCGCCGTTCTGATCGAGCAATGCCGTCATCAGATGCACCGGCTCGAGCATGTTGTGATCGCGCACGACGGCCAGCGATTGCGCATCGGCCAGCGCCTGCTGAAAACGCGACGTCAGTTTGTCCATCCGCATCGTTTTGATTTCCGCAATTGAGTGCGGCAAATGCCGCGAGATGGCGTAGTTATGCGGCCTGTAGACCGGATTTCAAGCGTTTTGCACGGTGGATCGATCGGAAATTTACTCCGATTTTCCGGGGCAGGCATGCAGCGCGGTTACTGCTTTTTCAGCCAGATCAGGCTGGCGAAACGTCCGCTGCGCGCGCCGTCGCGGCGGTACGAATAAAAACGTGCGTCGGACAGGCTATCGAAATTCCCGCCGAAGATTTTTTCGACGCCGATGGCGTTCAGTCGCTGGCGCGCGAGCGCGTAGATATCGCACAACCAATGTCCTGTCCGCGTCGCAACGAACGCGGATGCGGAGTCCGGCGACTTCGCGACGAACGCATCGCGCACTTCATCGCCGACTTCGTACGACACACGACCGATCGCAGGCCCCATCCACGCGAGCAATTTGCTTCGCGGCGTCCGCAAACGCGCGATAGTCGATTCGACGATGTCCGCCGATAAGCCACGCCATCCGGCATGAATCGCGGCGATTTCGGTGCCGTCTTCCGCGCAAAAAAGAATCGGCAGGCAATCGGCGGTGAGGATCGCGAGCACGATGTTTGGCTGCGTTGTAAAGACAGCGTCCGCCTGTTGTTCGCCGTCGAAGATTTCTTCCGTCACGCGCAGACTTCGGTCGCCGTGAACCTGCTGCAGCCAGCGCGGCGACGATGGCAACTGCAGTGCGCGTTCGAGCAGCGCGCGGTTTGCGCGCACGATGTTTTCGTCCTCGCCGCTGCGTAAACCGAGATTGAACGAATCGTACGGCGGCTGCGAATTGCCGGGCATGCAACGCGTCGTGACAACCGCGTGCACCGATGCCGGCGCCGGCCAGTCGGGAACAATGACGGATCGCTCGGTCACGCTTTCGCGGCTAGCGTGTCCGCGCGCAATGCGGCGATGAGATGTTGCATGTCGTTCGGAATTTCGGCGGTCACGCTGACGAGTTCGCCGTTGCGCGGATGCGTGAATTCGAGTTTTTCCGCGTGCAGCGCCTGACGTTTGAAGGCGCGCATCGTCTCGGTCAATTGCGGTGTCGCACCCTTCGGCAATTTCAATCCGCCGCCGTACATCGCATCGCCGATCAACGGATGACGGATGTGCGCCATGTGCACGCGAATCTGATGCGTGCGCCCGGTTTCCAGACGGCATTCGATCAGCGTATGCGCGCGGAATCGCTCGCGGACGCGATAGTGCGTGATCGCAGGCTTGCTTGCGGGACCCTCGACGACGGCCTGACGCAATCGATCGCGCGGATGCCGGCCGATCGGCGCATCGACGCTGCCGCCCGCGATCATCGGTCCGTACACGATCGCGACGTATTGGCGATGCACGTCGCGCGCCTGCAGTTGTTCGACGAGCGATGCGTGCGCGGGCAGCGTGCGCGCGACGACCATGACGCCCGACGTATCTTTGTCCAGCCGATGCACGATGCCGGCGCGGGGAATCTCCGCGAGCTTCGGATCGAAATGCAACAGCGCGTTCTGCAGCGTGCCGCCGGCCTGCCCGGCGCCGGGATGCACGACGAGTCCGACAGGTTTGTTGATGACGAGCACGTCGGCGTCTTCGTAACGGATGTCGAGCGCGATGGCTTCGGGCGCCAGCGGCACTTCCTGCGTCGATTCCGCGCGCAACGTCACCGCTTCGCCGCCGCGGACAATCTGCCGCGGAATCGCCGCCGCGCCATCGAGCAATGCATCGCCGGATTTGATCCATTGCGTAAGCCGCGACCGCGAGTAATCGGGGAAAAGCTCCGCGAGCGCCTGATCGAAGCGACGGCCGGCCGATTCGGGCGGTATATGACCTTTTAACGTTTGTATCGACGCGTTCATGCTGAATGCTGGTTGGCTGACGGGTGCCGCGATTTCCGGCTGGCGCCGAATTTCCGCTATTATCCCGATTCTGTCCTGGAACGTGCATTTTTGTTATGCGATTGCCCGCCATGCGTTTGTCTTCGGTCGTAAAAATTCTCCTCCTCGTACTTTTCGTTTTCGCCAGCGGCTGCAGCCTGTTTGGCCGTAAAAAAGACGATACGGAAGTGCTTCCCGTCGATCAGATGTATTCGACGGCGAAAGACGCTTTAGTGTCCGAG
>DATAVJ010000080.1:0-5256 GCA_036267795.1 Rudaea sp. | reverse complement strand
CACACCCACACCGCCAGCGCGAACGTCACGATCGAACCGAGCAACGTCGCCAGCCATGCCGGCAGGCGGAACAATGCCAGCATCGCCAACAGGAACACGACCGGAATCAGCGCCACGAGACACGTGAGCGTAAGGTTATTCATTGGATCGATGATTTGCGTGAACATGGCCCCTCCCGCGATGTTGAAATGTCGCGACCGTCGTCCCAGCAATCGACAATCGTGAAGTTTTCTCGTCGACGATGCGCGTGAACACAACGGCCGATGCAATCGATCCTCGATCACAGGCCACGCGCGCGTCTCGTGGACGATCGAAACTACCACGCTGCCGCGCCCTCGAACAACGCACCGGAGTTAGCCTTTAGTAGTAGATGCAGCGCGGTATTTTTGCGGCCGGCGTACCATGCAGATCGACTCATCGCCGCTGCCAATCCGTGAACGCCGTCCGATCCGAATCCGCCGCCGAACAAATGCCTGTCATCGTGGCGAGGCTGTCGTCCGTGCTGCCGCCGGAAAGCCTGCTGTGGCGCGCCGAACAGACCGTTCCGTTCGAATGCGACGGCTTGGCGGCGTTTCGCCAGAAACCGCTCGCTGTTGCACTGCCGCAGACCGAAATGCAGGTGCGCGAGGTGCTCCGCGCGTGTCATGCGACGAAGACACCCATCGTTGCGCGCGGCGCCGGAACCGGACTCTCCGGCGGCGCGATGCCCTGCGCCGACGGCGTACTGTTGTCGCTCGCAAAACTCCATCGGATTCTCGAGATCGATCCGCTCGCGCGCACCGCGCGCGTGCAGCCGGGCGTGCGCAATCTCGCCGTGTCGGACGCTGCGGCGCCGTACGGTTTGTATTACGCACCGGACCCTTCGTCGCAACTGGCATGCAGCATCGGCGGCAACGTCGCCGAAAATTCCGGCGGCGTGCATTGCCTCAAATACGGATTGACCGTGCACAACGTGCTCGGCGTGCGCGGTTATCTCATCGACGGAACGCCCGTGCAATTCGGCGGCGCTGCACTCGATTCGCCGGGGCTGGATTTGCTCGCGTTATGCATCGGTTCGGAAGGATTGCTTGCCGTCGTCACCGAAGTGACACTCAAGCTCGTGCCGAAACCGAAACTCGCGCAAGTGGTGATGGCGTCGTTCGACGACGTCGTGAAAGCCGGTAATGCCGTCGCGGACATCATCGGCGCCGGCATCATTCCCGCCGGCATGGAAATGATGGATAAAAAAGCGACCAATGCCGTTGAGCCGTTCGTGAAAGCCGGGTACGACTTGAATGCCGAAGCGATATTGCTCGCGGAATCCGACGGCACGCCGGAAGAAGTGGCCGACGAAATCGCACAGATCGAGCGCGTGCTGAAAAATGGCGGATCGACGCAATGTGTCGTCTCGCAATCCGAAGCCGAACGTCTGCGATTTTGGTCCGGCCGTAAAAACGCCTTTCCGGCCGCCGGCCGCATTTCGCCGGATTATTACTGCATGGACGGCACGATCCCGCGCAAGCATCTCGGCGAGATGCTCCGCGCCATCGAGGCAATGGAGAAAAAGTATACTTTGCGCTGCATGAACGTTTTTCATGCCGGCGACGGCAACCTGCATCCGCTGATTTTGTTCGACGCGAATCAGCCGGGTGAATGGGAACGCGCCGATCGTTTCGGCGCCGACATTCTCGAACTCTGCGTCAAGCTCGGTGGCACGATCACCGGCGAACACGGCGTGGGCATCGAAAAAATCAATTCGATGTGCGTGCAGTTCGCCGACGCCGAACGCCATGCATTTTTCGCCGTGAAGCGAGCGTTCGACGAATTCGGCTTGCTCAATCCGGGAAAAGCCATTCCGGCCTTGCATCGGTGCGCGGAGTACGGACGCATGCATGTCCACGGCGGCGAATTGCCGTTCGCCGATCTGCCGCGTTTCTGACGTGGAAACGGCACTCGCGGAATTTTGCGACCGCATCGTCGCGGCCAACGCATCGAAAAGTGCGCTGCGCTTTCGCGGCGCCGGCACGAAAGATTTTTACGGTGAGTCGTTGCGCGGCGAAATCGTCGAGACGCGCGGTTATTCCGGCATCGTCGACTACGAACCGTCCGAGCTGGTGATTACCGCGCGCTGCGGCACGCCGGTGTCGGAGATCGATCGCGCGCTCGATGAACACGGACAGTTTCTGGCGTTTGAAGCGCCGCGCTTCGGTGGCGATCCGACGATCGGTGGCATCGTCGCTGCGGGATTATCCGGTCCACGGCGCGCGACATCGGGTTCGGTGCGCGATTTCGTGCTCGGCGCACATCTCATGGATGCGAATGGCGCGATTCTGCGTTTTGGCGGGCAGGTGATGAAGAACGTCGCGGGCTTCGATGTTTCGCGTCTGCTATGCGGTTCGCTGGGCATCCTCGGATTGATCACCGAGGTTTCGCTGAAAGTCTTACCGAAGCCCCGTGCGGAAAAAACGCTGCGCTTCGAAATGGACGCGGCATCCGCGCTCGATCGATTCAACCGATGGAGCGCGCAACCGTTGCCGATTTCGGCAACCGCCTGGCACGAAGGCTGCGCGTATTTGCGATTGTCGGGCGCGTCGAGTGCGGTGGCTTCGGCTCAATCGTCGCTCGGCGGCGAAACGATTGACGATGCTGCCGCCGCAGCGTGGTGGAACTCGCTGCGCGATCAGACTCACTCGATTTTTTCCGCGCAGCGGCTGTGGCGTCTGTCGCTGCCGTCGACCGCCGCGTTCGACGCGGCAGGCGTCACGCTGATCGAATGGGCCGGCGCGCAACGCTGGCTTGCGAGCGACGCATCCGCTGACGACATTCGCGCGAAAGCAGCGGACGTCGGCGGAACGGCGGCATTCTGGCGCGGCGAACGCGCGACGACGATGTTCCATCCTCTCGCCGATGCCAACCTCGCGCTGCATCGGCGTCTCAAACAGCAATTCGATCCGAACGGTATTTTCAATCGCGGCCGTTTGATCGCGGATATATAACGATGGAAACGCATCTCGCCGAGTGGATCAAAGGCACGCAGGACGGCGATGACGCCGAGTCGATTTTGCGCGCGTGCGTGCATTGCGGTTTTTGCAACGCGACATGCCCGACGTACCAGGTACTCGGCGACGAACTCGATGGGCCGCGCGGCCGCATCTATCAGATCAAGCAGGTGCTCGAAGGCGCTGCGCCGACGCAATCGACGCAGCTGCATCTCGATCGTTGTCTCACGTGCCTGAATTGCGAAACGACATGTCCGTCCGGCGTGCGCTACGGACGTCTGGTCGATATCGGGCGGATGGAAGTCGAACGGCGCGTCGCGCGTGGACCATTCGATTCCGCAAAACGAAACCTTCTGCGTTTCGCGCTGACGCGGCGCTGGGTATTCGATCCCGCCGTGAAACTCGGGCGCGCGTTGCGGCCGTTGTTGCCGACATCGCTGCGCAAAAAACTTCCGCTTGCGCGCCCGGCCGGCGTTGTTGTGCGCAATTCGCACTCGCGCAAAGTGATTCTGTTGAAAGGCTGCGTGCAACCCGCACTGATGCCCGTCATCGACGCTGCGACGGCACGTGTGCTCGATGCCCTCGGCGTCGAAGCGATTGTCGCGAGCGAGTCGGGTTGTTGCGGCGCCATCGACTATCACTTGAACGCGCACGATGCCGCGCGAGTGAAAATGCGGCGGAACATCGACGCGTGGTGGCCATTGATCGATGCGGGTGCGGAAGCCGTCGTCGCCAATGCCTCCGGTTGCGGCGCGATGCTGAAAGATTACGCGCATGCGCTGCGCGACGATCCGGTTTACGCAAAGAAGGCCACGCACATCGTATCGATCACGCGCGATCTCTCCGAATTTCTAGCGCCGTCGATCGGCGTGCTGGCAAGAAAACGCGCGCCGGAAAAAATGCGTGTGGCGTTTCATCCGCCATGCACGCTCCAACATACGCAGAAGATTCGTGGCGTGGTCGAAAACATTCTCACGTCGTTGGGCGCCGACCTCGTGCCAGTCGCCGATGCGCATTTGTGTTGCGGATCGGCCGGAACGTACTCGATTCTCCAACCCGAACTTTCGCAACAGTTGCGTGCGCGCAAGCTCGACGACTTGCAACGAAACGGGCCCGACATCATTCTTTCGGCGAATATCGGCTGCCTGTCGCATCTCGAAACCGGCGCGAACGTGCCGGTGCGGCATTGGATCGAGTGGGTCGATCAGCGTATGCAAGGAGAAAGATGATGAGCATCGTGGACAACACCGCGCGCAGCCGGTTCGAATACCTCGTCGAAGGCCACGTCGCGTTCATCAACTATCGCCGCACGCCGGGTATGATTGCGTTGACGCATGCGGAAGTACCGCCGGAGATAGAAGGCCGCGGCGTGGGTTCGCACATGGCGCGCGAAGTTCTCGACGCCATCCGCGCCAGCGGCGAAAAAGTGATTCCTCAATGTTCGTTCGTCGAGGCGTTCATCCGACGCAACCCCGAGTATCAGGATTTGCTGACGAAGTGATTACTCCATCGCCTCGTACAACGGCAGCGTAAGGAATTCCGGAAAATCCGTCGCCAGCGCCATCTTCTCGAAAATCACCGCAGCCTGATCGTACGTGCCGAGCGGTTCGCCTTGTGCGGCTGCATTCTTCTTAGCGTTTTGAAGTTCTTCCGGAATCAGCGAGCGCACCAGCGCCGCGTCGACGTTGCGGCCGTCGTCGAGCTTGCCTTTGTCGCTGACCACCCACTGCCAGACCTGTGAGCGTGAGATTTCCGCTGTCGCCGCGTCTTCCATGAGGTTATGAATCGGTACGCAGCCGTTACCCGCGAGCCAACTGCCGAGATAATGAATGCCGACGTTGATGTTGTTGCGCAACCCGGCTTCGGTGATCGGTTGTTCCGGCACGAAATTCAGGAAATCGCTCGCCTTGAATTTTTCGTCGCGCTGTTTGCTCCACTGATTCGGTTTGTCGCCGAGGACTTTCCTGAATTCCTCCATCGCGATCTGCACCAAACCCGGATGCGCGATCCAGCCGCCGTCGAAGCCGTCGTTGGCGTCGCGCGTTTTGTCGTGACGCACGCCGGCCAGCGCTTTTTCGTTGGCGGCCGCATCGTTCTTGATCGGAATCAGCGCCGCCATGCCGCCGATCGCGGGCGCGCCGCGCTTGTGGCACGCCTGCACCAGCGCGAGCGCGTACGAGCGCATGAAAGGCACTTCCATGTTGATCGCCACGCGGTTGGCGAGGCAGAAACCGGGCTTGTTCCGGAATTTCTTGATGGCGCTGAAGATGTAATCCCA
>DATAVJ010000079.1:0-22836 GCA_036267795.1 Rudaea sp. | reverse complement strand
AGCAGAAGCCGCCATGCGCGGCGTAGTTCACGGTGCCGAACTGCTGCGCCCACCAACCGGTGAGTGCCTGCGACTGATCACGACCCGTGAAGAACGCCAGCTTGTCGGGATCCGTCTTGCGGATGTCGCCGAGCCATTGCGTCGCCAGCGCCAGCGCTTCATCCCATTCGATTTCGCGGAATTCACCCGCGCCGCGTTCGCCGACACGCAATAAAGGTTTCGACAATCGTGCCGGCGAATACTGCTGCATGATGCCGGCGGAGCCCTTCGCGCACAGCACGCCTTTGTTCACCGGATGCGCGGCATTGCCCTGGATAAAGCGGATGCGGCCGTCCTTCATGTGCACTTTGATGCCGCATCGGCACGCGCACATGTAGCACGTGGTGGTCTTGACCTCGTCGCCGACCGGTTCGTTGATATTGAGTTTCGCATGGGACATGCGACGCATCATAACGGATGCGGTCAAGTGTCCGCGCTTCGCGTAGCATAGGCCGCATGGACCGCTACGAACGCATTCTCACGCTGCATCGCATGCTGAAATCCGCGCGGTATCCGCTGCCGCTCGCGCGCGTGATGGACGAACTGGGTTGCTCGCGCGCCACCGCGTATCGCGACATCGCATTTTTGCGCGATGCGCTGGGCGCGCCGATCGACAGCGATGGCGATCAGGCCGCATTTCACTACGCGCCGGACGAACTCGATCGTTTCGAACTGCCAGGCCTCTGGCTCACCAGCGAAGAATTGCAGGCGTTGCTCGCGTTAAACGAACTGGTCGGCCGCACCGGACCCGGCATTCTCGCGAGCGCGCTCGCGCCGTTTCGTTCGCGCATCGATCGACTGCTTTCAAATCAAACGGACGGCCAAAGTTTTCCGGTCGATCGCATTCGCGTCATCAGCAGCGGCACGCGCAAGGTCGACGAAGCGACGTTTCGCCACGTCGCCAGCGCGGTGCTTGGTCGGCGCCGCCTGAAATTCGATTATCGCGCGCGTTCCACCGACGAAGGCACAACGCGCACGGTGTCGCCGCAACGGCTCACGCACTATCGCGACAACTGGTATGTCGATGCGTGGGATCACGGCCGCGACGGCTTGCGCAGTTTCGCGCTCGACCGCATCGCGCGCGCGCAAGTGCTCGACGAGGCGGCCGAAGATCGCGCCGAGAACGAATTGAATCAGCACCTCGCATCGAGTTACGGCATTTTTTCGGGGCCGCCGAAAGCGTGGGCGACGGTCCGCTTCTCACCGCACGCCGCGCGCTGGGTTGCCGACGAGCATTGGCATTCGCAGCAGCAAGGACAGTGGCTCAACGATGGCCGTTACGAATTGAAGGTGCCGTACAGCAACTCGCGCGAATTGCTGATGGACGTGCTGAAGTATGGACCGGATGCGGAAGTTGTCGCGCCGGTGTCGCTGCGGGAAGAGATGAAGATCATGTTGCAGTTGGCGGTTGGGGCGTATCAGTAGCTGTCCTTTTGACATGAGTTGAATCGCGTAGGAACATGACGCATGGCTACCGAAATTATTTTTGAAGTGACCGATGATCCCGAAGGCGGTCTTTCCGCATCGGCGCTCGGCTACGGAATTCACACGCAAGCAGAAACGATCGACGAGCTGCGCACGGCCGTGCGCGATGCCGTCGCTACGTATTTCGACGATCCCGCGCAATCACCGCGCATCATCCGGCTACATTACGTTCGCGATGAAGTCATGGCGGCATGAGATTGCCGCGTGATTTGACTGGCCAGGAACTGGCCAAGTCCCTTCGCGTGTTGGGGGTACTCAATGACTCGGCAGAGCGGTTCGCATTTACGCATCACCACGGAGCGCAATGGCGAGCATCACGAAGTTATTCCGAACTACAAACCCATCAAGATCGGAACGCTCCAAAGCATTCTAGCCAGCATCGCTGCGCATCACGGTTTGACACGAGATGAATTGATTCGCAAGTTGGCTCTTTAACCGGTGGAAAAGAACCGAGCGAAATCGGCAATCACTCGCCGCACGCTGATCAAAGGCGGCCTATCTGCGGTGGCGGTGATGGGGACTTCCATAAAATCCGCGCTGCGTTTTGCATCCGGGCCGAGTCCTCGCTGGACAGCCTTGGAAACAGCTCGAGACAATGGACATCGTTTATCGCCCATTGATGTGCCGCAGTCGACGCAAGCCCAACCGGCGATTCGGGTGAGCGCCGACAAATTGGGTCCTCCCATGATCGGCTTCGGCGGCGCGCTCACGGAAAGTGCCGCGCATGTGCTCGCGCATTTGTCGAAGGACAAACGTCAACAGCTGCTACGCAGTTATTTCGATCCGAAAGATGGCATCGGCTACACGCTGGCGCGCACGCACATGACGAGCTGCGATTTCTCGCTGAAAAACTGGTCGCTCGACGATGCGGCGGATGATCGCCGTCTGAAAAAATTTTCGCTGGCTCCGATGCGGAGCGAACAACTGCCGTTGATTCGCGATGTGCAGAAGATCGTCGGCAAGGATCGATTCAAGCTCATCGCGTCGCCGTGGAGTCCGCCGGCGTGGATGAAGACCAACGGGGAAATGAGTCACGGCGGCCAGCTTCGCGATGACGCGAAAAACGCATGGGCGGATTACTACGTGCGCTTCGTCCAGGCGATGCGCGACGACGAGAAAATTCCGGTTTGGGCGCTGACGGTGCAAAACGAACCGGATGCCGCGCAGCCGTGGGAATCATGCCTGTATTCGGCGCGTGAAGAACGCGATTTCATCGCGGAAGTTCTCGGCCCCGCGTTGGAAAAAGCAAAATTGTCCGACGTGAAGTTGTACGGCTGGGATCACAACCGCAGCGGCCTCGAAGAAAGGGCAGTCGTCATGCTCGGCAATCCTGATAGCGCGAAATATCTAAGCGGACTGGCGCTGCATTGGTATCAGCAGGAAGATTTCGCGGCATCGAGCCGCGTACTGAAACAATTTCCGAACACGCAGATTCTGTTTACGGAAGGGTGCGTCGAAGGCGGTGCGCATCTGGACGAATGGGAACCGGCCGAACATTACGCGCGCAACATGATCGGCGATTTCAGCAACGGCGTGTGCGGATTCATCGACTGGAACATCGCGCTGGATACGGAAGGCGGACCGAATCACGTCGGTAATTTTTGTCACGCGCCGGTACTGGTCGACACGCGATCGGGCGACGTGCGCGTGCAGCCGTCGTTCTATTACATCGCGCACTTCAGCAAATTCGTTCGCGCCGGCGCACGGCGGCTTGCGTCGACGAGCGACGATAACGCGCTGCAATCGATCGCCTTCGCGAATCCCGATGGCAGCCGCATCATCGTCATCGCCAATCCTGGCGATGTTCCACGCGATATCACGATCGCGGTGGACGGCGAATCGCGTGCGGCTCAATTACCGGCGCATGCGATTCAAACGCACGTCGTCAGCGCATGACAGCGCCTTCAATTCACGGAGCCGGCGAACAGCACATGAACAGGACCGCACCGACAACCATTTCACTCGTGCTCGGCTCCGGCGGCGCGCGCGGTTATGCGCATATCGGCGCCATCGAAGAGTTGTGCGCGCAGGGTTTCGACATCCGCAGCGTATCGGGCTGTTCAATGGGCGCGCTGATCGGCGGCATTTACGCGGCGGGCAAACTCGAGGCCTATCGCGATTGGGTAAAAGCATTGCAACGTTTCGATGTGTTGCGCCTGCTCGATTGGACATTCCGCGGCGGCCTGATCAAGGGCGACCGCATCATCAACAAGCTGCGCGATTTGATCGGCGACGTGAACATCGAGGAATTGCCGATCAGCTTCACCGCCGTCGCCGTCGATCTGATGGCGCAGCGCGAGGTATGGTTTTCGCGCGGATCGTTGTTCGATGCGATCCGCGCATCCATCGCGATTCCCGCATTGCTGCGTCCGCATCACTACCAAGGCCGCACGTTGGTCGATGGCGCATTGCTGAATCCGGTGCCGATCACACCGACGTTGCGCGATCTTACCGATTGCACGATCGCCATCGACGCCAACGCGCAAGCCGAGCCGCACAGCGGCGACGGCGCCGTCGAAGCGAATCCGGAAAAAGAATCGTCCGACGCCACGTTCGGCAGTTTGAAGAGTCCAACGACGGCCGGCGCAACGCCGCTGCCGGATGCGCCGCACGATCAAGCGTGGGTCCCCGCGGACGAAACGACGGTGTTCGGCAGCTATCGGCAAAAGATTAGCGAGTTTCTGGAAAACGTCATGAGCAAGCGCGAAAAGGAAACCGCGGCGGAAGCCGATCCGGGCATTCTGGAATTGTTCGCGCGTTCGCTCGACGTGGTGCAGGAAACGGTGACGCGTTTCAAGCTCGCCGCGCAGCCGCCCGATCTCGTCATTGCGATTCCGCGCAACGCGTGCGCGTTCTACGAATTTCACCGTGCCGAAGAAATGATCGAACTCGGCCGCCAGCGGACGCGCGAGGCATTGAAGGATTTTCGTCCGCCTCACCATGCGGACGACGCGCCGTAACGGATGAACGTCATTTGATATAATTCACGCGCTCGTCGTTTTGACGGACGGGCCGACAGCAGAGCGATCCGAATGAACGCATCCGCAGCCGCGCGCAACAGCGCCGGCGCTGTGCTCAGCGTGTTGGGCGCAGTCAGTTTCTGCCATTTCCTCAACGACATGATCCAGTCGCTGCTGCCGGCGATATATCCGCTGCTGCGCGAAAAATATCTGCTCGATTACGGACAGATCGGCTTGATCACGCTGGTGTTCCAGCTCACCGCGTCGTTTTTGCAGCCGGTGGTGGGAACCTACACGGATCGCCGTCCGATGCCGTATTCGCTGGCCGTCGGCATGGGCTTCACGTTGCTGGGATTGCTGATTCTGTCGCGCGTCGGCTATCCATGGCTGCTGATCGCCGCCGCGCTGGTCGGCACGGGCTCGTCGGTGTTTCATCCGGAATCGTCGCGCATCGCGCGGCTCGCATCGGGCGGCCGTCACGGATTTGCCCAATCGTTCTTC
Organism: Rudaea sp.; assembly: GCA_036267795.1. Taxonomy (GTDB): domain Bacteria; phylum Pseudomonadota; class Gammaproteobacteria; order Xanthomonadales; family Rhodanobacteraceae; genus Rudaea. The sequence continues at coordinate 17,851 of DATAVJ010000079.1, read as the reverse complement.
CAAGTCGGCGGAAATTTAGGCTCCGCGCTCGGACCGCTGCTCGCCGCGTTCGTCGTGTTGCCGAACGGACAGGGCAGCATCGCGTGGTTCTCTGTGGCCGCGTTGCTGGCGATCGTCGTGTTGTTTCAAGTTGGCGGATGGTACGGCCGCAATGCAATCGCGCGCGCGAAACACGCGTCATTGGCGACGACCGAAAGCGCACTTCCCAAACGGCAGATCGTCATCGCCGTGAGCGTGCTGCTCGTGCTGATCTTCTCGAAATATTTTTATCTGGCGAGCTTGAACACGTATCTCACGTTCTATCTGATGGAAAAATTCCACATCACCGCACAAAACGCGCAGGTGCATCTGTTCTACTTTCTCGGCGCGGTGGCGTTGGGCACGCTGGTGGGCGGCCCGGTCGGCGATCGCGTCGGGCGCAAATACGTGATCTGGGTTTCGATTCTCGGCGTATTGCCGTTCACACTGCTGTTGCCGCATGTCGATCTGTTCTGGACCAGCGTGCTGACGGTCGTGATCGGATTGATTCTTTCGTCCGCGTTCTCAGCGATTCTGGTTTACGCGCAGGAATTGATGCCCGGCAAAGTCGGCACGATCGCCGGACTGTTCTTCGGTTTCGCGTTCGGCATGGGCGGCCTCGGCGCCGCATTGCTCGGCCAGCTCGCCGACGCGAAAGGCATCGAGTTCGTCTATCGACTCTGCGCGTATTTGCCGGCGCTCGGCTTGCTCACGGTGCTGCTGCCGAATTTGCACAAGCGCGAGATCGATCACTCAGGTTCTTCGACCGTATAACCCTTCGCGCGGAGGCGGTCGAGCGGGCCATCCTTGGCGAGAAGGTTTTCCATCGGAATGACGGCGAACGTGCTGGTGTTTTTTACGAGCGAGCTTTCCGCTTCCGCGGTCCAGGCGCCTACCATTTTATCGATGGCGACGGTCATTTGCGCCGACAGGCGATCGTTGCTGCGCAGCGCTTGCGCGCACACGTCGCGCACCTGCAGAAGCGGCAATGTCTTCAGTGCCTGGATGTCGCCGACCGCCCACGCGTTCGCGCGCTGTTGCATCACGTTCATGTCGTCTTCGAAACGGCGCATGGTGGCCACGAGGCATGCAGCATCGAGATCGCCCGTGGTCGTCTTGAAATCGCGGATGGTCTGGCCGGGATCGTCGATGGGAATTGTCGCTTCCGGTTCGACGATGCGCACGCGATCGTTTTTAGCCGCTTTTTTTACTTTGTCCCAGACCGCATCGTTGCCGACCAGTCCGGATTTCTCCATCGCCTTGCGGTTGAGTTCCTGCGCGGCAACCATCGGCCGGAAGTTTTCGACGCCGGAGTCCGAACCGATATACTTCGCTTTCAACGTCGTCCAGCGCGCGTAGTCCTGCGGCGTCAGGACATCTTTCAACGTTTTTCCATCGGGATTCTTGCGCGCCGACATCGCCGCGGGCAGCAACGTCAACTTGTGGAAAAAGCTGATGTCGAGCTTGCCCGACACATTCGCTATCACTTCCTGCGACTGCGCGATCGTGTTTTCGACTTCGTTGGATTGCCAGACCATGTTCTTCGGCAACGGATACGCCGTCGGAAGAATCCAGAGCACGTGGTCGCCGTTCGACACTTTCCACAATCCGGGTCCGGGTTGTTCGCCGGTGACCATCACGGTGTCGAGCGTGGTCGCACTGGCAGGCGGCGGCGGATCAGCGTAAGCGGCGGCGGCACACGCAAGGGCTGCGACAAGCGCAAGGCGAATCGGAAACAAATTTTTCATTCCGGCACGTTACGCAGCCTTCGATGAAAGCACGCTGAAACCGACGACGACGGGATTGCGGTTAGACCTTGTAACCGCGGTGGATCGCCACCACGCCCGCACTCAAATTTCGCACGTCGACGCTCGCGAAACCCGCGCGTTCCATCATAGCCTTGAGCGCCGCCTGATCCGGATGCTTGCGGATCGACTCGGCGAGATAACGATAACTTTCCGCATCGTTGGCGATGAGTTCGCCTAGCCGCGGCAACACCTTGAACGAATGAAAATCGTACAGGGGTTTTAGCAATTCCGACTGCACCGCGGAAAATTCCAGAATCAGCGCGCGGCCGCCGACCTTGAGCACGCGATGCATTTCGCGCAGCGCGCCATCTTTACCGGTGACGTTGCGCAATCCGAAGGCGATCGTCACTGCATCGAAACTCGCGTGGGGAAACGGCAACGATTCGGCATTGATCTGCGCGTAATCCAGATTGCGCACGAAACCGCGGTCGATCATGCGGTCGCGACCCGTGCGCAACATCGCTGCATTGATATCGCCGAGCACGACGCGGCCTTTTTCGCCCACGCGCGGCAACAACAACGCGGCGATGTCGCCGGTACCGCCGGCCAGATCGAGCACGCTGTCGCCCGCACGAATTCCGCTCGTCGATGCGAACCAGCGTTTCCAGATGCGATGGACGCCGAACGACATGAGATCGTTCATCACGTCGTATTTCGCGGCCACGGACGTGAAAACCTGTCCGACGAGTTTTTCTTTCTCGGCGACAGGAACGTCGCGATAGCCGAAATGAGTGGTAGGTTCGTCCATGCGCGTATCGTAACGCGTCAAGGTTCGAAATTGCCGAGGAATACCTCGTCGACGATCTTGAACGCGGGCGCGATCGTCCATCCCGGCGTTCCGGACGCGCTCGCGCGATACGCGCCGACATCGGCATGGCCGGCGCGCGAACGAGCATCGAAATCGTCGGTCGGCAAATAGGTGGCATTCGCGGCGCCGACGAGCAGAGAACCTTTCGGTATCAAATTCTGCGGCGGAATACCGGATAGCGATGCACCGAAGAAATCCATGACCACGTTTCCGGTGGCGGCGAATCCACTCGATATTCCGATGAGTGCACCCTGTCCCGCATTCGCGATGACGCTGATATCCGCCAACGTGCCGCTTGCGCGGATCGCGTAACCGGCCGGCGCGTAAATCGCGTTGTTGGCAATCGTCACCGTACCGGACACGCTGTTGAGCCGAATGCCGTCGCCACCCGGCATCAGGAATGTATTGTTGACGATCGTCAGGTTCGCGGCGCTGCCGCCGTCGATGTTGTTCGAAAAGAATGCATTGTTCGCGGCGCCGAGCACGATGTTGTTGCGCACGATGGCGTCCGCCGTGATCTGAATGCCGCTGTCGCTCGAATTCCACACGACGTTGCGCTCGATGATGTTCGGCGCGCCGTTGCCGTTCACGTCGTACATCGTGATGCCGGGATAATTCGTATCGCGGATCACGTTGTCGCGCACGATGTTCGCGTAGCTGCCTTTCTTGATCTCAATGCCGTCGCCCTGGTAGAGCGGATCGATTCCTTGCAAATCGTGAATGTAATTGTTGGCGATCAGCGAATCGTGAATGCGGCACGCGTCGCCGTTGCAGCCGAGATAAAAACCTTCGCCGGTGACGCCGGTGTCGTAAATCTCGTTGTGGACGAAACGGAAGCGCGCATAGTCCTTGCCGTCATCATTCGCGGCGACGGCATTGGCGCCGGTGCCGTGAATGACGCAATTTTGCACCGTGATGTCCGACCCGCCGTTGAAACGCAGTCCGCGCGATCCGCCGGTGAACTCGACGCCGTCCAACGTCAAAAATGTGGAATTGTCGATATTTATAATATTTTGCGATGTGCCGACGAAATTGATGATCGGATGCTGACCGCTTTTCGCCTGGACGACGATAGGTAAACTCGCCGATCCCGTCAGATCGAGTTCGAAATAGCTCGTGAGGTTGTACGTGCCGCCGTCGAGAATCAGCGTATCGCCCGCATGCAGATTCTGCATGGCGTTGCGGAAATCGTCGCCCGGACCGATCTGCGTCGTCGCAGCCATGAGCGGAGCGCACGACGCGAGCGCGCTCAGCGCGACGACACGAATCAGCCGAACAGCGCCCACGCGAAAATTCCGCAACCGATAAGCCCCAGCAACGTCGAGCCGACCCACACGGGCCGCTTGCGCGTCAGCGCCGCGACGGCACCGAGCGCGATCGACACCTGCAACAGCGCCACCGATTGCGCGAAGAAATGGTGATGGTGCATCAGATGATCGGCTTCTTCGCTTTTCTCGTCGCGCTGTTTTTCGAGCTCCGCGGCTTTTTCCTTGCTCTTGCGCTGATCGTCGAGATAGCGTTCCTGCGATTTGCCGAGTTCATCCGGCGGCGTCTTGTCGATTGCGGCCCAGGAATTTTTCGACAGCTCGGTGACCGTCGCCTTCAATCCTTTGGCCTGGTAGTACGCCCATTGATCCGACGCTTCGGCCTGCAGCCGCGTGGCTTCGGCCTTGAGCACCAGCGCTTCGTTGACTGTGCCGCCGGCCTGCAGCGATGCGATCGCGGCGAGCGCGGCGAACAACGCCGTCGTCAGGGCGATGGTCCGGAGCAGATCGCCGCCTTTTTTCTCGATTTCCTCGTCGATCGTCTCACGCAAGTTGTCGGTATCGATTTCGGGACCTTCAGGCATGCCGCTGCTCCATCGAGGATTGCCGTATTATCGCCCATCCGCAGCAGGGAAACCGCGCGACCGTGAATTGTCCATGGGATCGAAAATGACGTTCTGGATCGCCGCATGCGTGCTGATAGCGCTGGCGTTTTTCGTCGGCATCACGTTCAACGAATTGATCGCATCGCGCAACCGCGTGCGCAATGCATGGGCCGATATCGACGTCCAACTCCAGCGCCGGCACGATCTGGTTCCACAACTGGTGGCGACGGTGCAAGGCTATGCCGCGCACGAACGCGAAACCTTGACCAAGATCACCGAACTGCGTGCGCGGGCGCAGCAGCGAACGTCGATCGCCGATAAATCACAGATCGAATCGCAGTTAGGATCAGGCGTAGATCGCGTGCTGGCGATCGCCGAGGCGTATCCCGATCTGAAAGCGAGCGGGAATTTTCTCGAACTGCAACGCGAGCTCGTCGCCGTCGAAGATCAATTGCAAGCGGCACGCAGCGATTACAACGAAGCCGTACGCGCCTACAACACACAAATTCAGAATTTCCCCGACATCGCAATCGCCAAACCATTCGGCTTCGGCGCCATGGATTATTTCCAAGCCGACAACAAAGACCCGATCACGCTCTAAGATCTTTTCCACCAGTTTGCGATCGCAATGATGGCGAGCAGGATGCCGCCGTTCGACGCCGGCACATGGATGTGCCGTCGGCGAACAAAACCCTATGCGAACAAGGGAGACGTTTTTTGGTGACTTTTTGTCGTCACACAAAAAGTCACCCGCTGGCCGCAGGACAGCGGAAGCTCTTGCTTCTACCAATCAGCGTGACAACCCCGCACCGGTCAGCGCTGCCAGATACTCATTCCAGTTCTTCGCCTGATTCACCCCGAGATCATGCAGCACCGACCACGAATAAATCCCCGTGTCGTGCCCGTCGTCGAATTTCAACAGCACGCCATAACGGCCAACCGGCACGATCTCCACGATATTCACATTCTGCTTGCCGTGCTGAAGAATGCGCTGGCTGGGCGCGTGCCCCTGCACTTCCGCGCTCGGCGAATTCACGCGCAAATATTCGAACGGCAGATTGAACGTTGCGCCGGTGTCGAACGACACTTCGAGAATATGCGACGCGCGATGCAGCGTAATTCCGGTGACGCGCGGAGCGTTGCTCACACCGAAAATTCGCCGGCGCCCACCGGAACGGGCGGCAATCCCGCGACGCGTGCGAGCAGCGCCATGTATTGCGTGCCGAAACTGATCGAACCGATGCCCGCCAATTCGTATTCGCCGGTATCGGGATACCACGTCGCGTTCGGATCGACTTCCTGCAGCACCAGCGCGTCGGGCAACGTCGATGCGAGCCGACCGATGTAGCTCACCTCGCCCTCGCCTTCGTCGAGCATGTTGAGCGAAATCAAGGGATGCTCGCGCGCGGCGAATTGTGCGATGCCCGCCCAATCGTTGAAATCGAACGCGGTCGCCTGCGGAATCGATTCGCCGTTCAGAGCCAACGCTTTTTCGACGAAAGCGCGGCCGGGATCGTGTTCCACGGTCGTCACGTCGCCGGCGGCGATGATCAGAAAACCATCGAAGTGCATCGCATCGCTCACTTCGGCGATCAGGCAGAATTCCGCCGACAACCCGGTCACGAAACCGTGCACCCATACGTCCGAAACGTTCTCGCGCGCCACGCGCACGGGCGTGCGCGATTCCATCGCTTCGCGCAGTTGCGCGCGCGCGCCGCGTCCGCGGAACGCGAGGACGTTGCTGTTTTCACGAGGATGATGCGTGGTCGCCATATCGAACGCGTAGTGTAACCGGTTCGCCGACCTCGTCAGAGGATATATCGGCTCAGGTCCTGATCCTGCACCAGCGCCGCCAGATGCTTGTCGACGTAGGCCGCATCCACGGCGTGGTGTTGTCCTCGCTGTTCCGGTGCGTCGTACGAGATCGAATCGAGCAGGCGCTCGAGGACGGTGTGCAACCGCCGCGCGCCGATGTTCTCCGTGCGTTCGTTGACCTGGAATGCGATCTCGGCCAGACGGCGCACGCCATCGCCGGTAAATTCCAGCGTCACGCCCTCGGTCGCCAGCAGCGCGCTGTATTGTTTCGTCAACGCATTGTTCGGCTCGCTCAAGATTCGCGCGAAATCTCCGGCGCTGAGCGCGGACAATTCCACGCGAATCGGAAACCGGCCCTGCAATTCCGGAATCAGATCGGAGGGCTTGGCCAGCGAAAACGCACCCGATGCGATGAATAGGATGTGGTCGGTCTGCACGATGCCGTATTTGGTCGACACGGACGAACCTTCGACCAGCGGCAACAGATCGCGCTGCACGCCTTCGCGGCTCACGGCCGCTCCGTGCCAGTCGCCGCGTTGCGCTACTTTGTCGATTTCGTCGATGAAGACGATGCCGTTCTGCTCGCACGCGGTAATCGCGCGTTCCTTGATTTCTTCGTCGTTGATGAGATTCGCGGCTTCTTCGTCGATCAGCAGCGGACGCGCGACGGAAATCGCGAACTTGCGTTTCTGCGTTTTCTGTCCGCCCATCGACGAGAACATGCCGCGCAATTGCTGCGTCATTTCTTCCATGCCCGGCGGCGCGACGATGTCGACGCCGATGTTCACGGACGTTTCGATTTCGATCTCGCGGCTGTCGAGTGCGCCCTCGCGCAATTGCTTGCGCATTTTCTGGCGCGTGTCGGAATCGCTGTGATCGGCCTGGCCGGCCTCGCCCATGAACCCGTGCAGTTGACGCTTCGGAATCAGCGCATCGAGAATGCGCTCTTCAGCGCGATCCTCCGCCTGCGACTTCACCTGCGATTTTGCTTGCTCGCGCATCATCTTCACCGAAACATCGGCGAGATCGCGCACGATCTGCTCGACATCCTTGCCGACGTAACCGACTTCGGTGAATTTCGTCGCTTCCACCTTGATGAACGGCGCGTTCGCAAGATTCGCCAGGCGGCGCGCGATTTCGGTTTTACCGACTCCGGTCGGTCCGATCATCAGGATATTTTTCGGCGTAACCTCGTTGCGCAGCGCCGGATCGAGCTGCATGCGGCGCCAGCGGTTGCGCAGCGCGATCGCGACCGCGCGCTTGGCGGCGTGCTGGCCGATGATGTAGCGATCCAGTTCGTGGACGATTTCGCGCGGCGTGAGTTCGGACATGGCAGATCCGGATTGTAACGAACGAGGCGGCGCTAACGCGGCCTCGGCAGGCACGAGAGCGTCGTTTTGATGTTCCATTCCCATCACAGTTCCTCGATCGAGATGTTGTGATTGGTATAGATGCAGATGTCGCCGGCGATCTTCAATGCCTTCTCCACGATCTCGCGGGCAGACAACGAACTGTTCTCGAGCAGCGCCTTCGCCGCGGACAGCGCATAGGGGCCGCCGGAACCGATCGCGATGAGCCCATGCTCCGGTTCGAGCACATCGCCGTTGCCGGAAATGAGCAGCGACGCTTCTTTGTCGGCGACGGCGAGCATCGCTTCCAACCGCCCGAGACGGCGATCGGTGCGCCAGTCTTTGGCCAGCTCGACGGCGGCCCGGGTGAGATTGTTGCCGTGTTTTTCGAGTTTCTGTTCGAACAGCTCGAACAGCGTGAACGCATCGGCCGTGGCACCCGCGAAGCCCGCGAGCACGTTGCCGCCGCCCAGCCGCCGCACTTTGCGCGCGTTCGCCTTGACGACGGTATTGCCCAGCGTGACCTGCCCGTCGCCGCCGATGACGATGTTGCCGTCGCGGCGCACGGAGACGATGGTGGTGGCATGGAAGGAGTCGGACATCGCAAACCTCAATTTTGGAATTCTGACAGGTGGGGCTCGCCCGTCATGTTTGCAAGGCCATTCGTAAGCACATTCAGGCCATCCATTGCCATTCGGAAAGTACTACTTTAGTATCACTTCATGCGAACTGAATTAGTCACCACGCTCAAACGTCGAGCGACGCAGATTCTCGACGAGGTCGAAAGGGACAAGCAACCCGTACTCATAACTCAGCACGGCATTCCCAGCGCGTATATCGTTGATGTCGGTTCATATGAAAAACAGCAGCAACGAATGGCGCTGCTGGAAGGAATCGCGCGCGGCGAACGCGCGATCGAACAAGGACGCGTGCTTAGTCATGCGCAGGCAAAAACGCGCATGGCACGATGGCTGAAATAATCTGGACGGAACCGGCACTGTCCGACCTGGACGCGATCGCCGATTACATTGCATTGGACGATCCCGTTGCCGCAAAGGCATTGGTCGCGCGCGTGCTCAGGCACATCGAACAGTTGTCGACGCATCCATCGAGCGGATCGCGGCCTCGTGAATTGCGGGGCCAGCGTTATAGGCAAATCACGGAACAACCCTGCCGAATCTTTTATCGCGCCGAAAAGAACCGCGTATACGTCGTGCACGTGATGCGCGCGGAACAATCATTCAATTCCAGGCGGTTGCGCAGACCCTAAGCCTTCCGCCGCGCACGCGGATGCGCCGCGTCGTACACACGCGCCAAGTGCTGAAAATCCAGATGCGTATAAATCTGCGTGGTGCCGATATCGGCGTGGCCCAGCAATTCCTGCACGGCGCGCAAATCGCCCGACGATTCGAGTACATGACTCGCGCACGAATGGCGCAGCAAATGTGGATACACGCGTTTCCAGATTCCTTGATCTTTCGCGCGCCGCTTTAAACGCAAGCGCACGCCGCCGGGTGTGAGCGGTTTTCCCAACCGGCCATACACGAGTGGATCGTCGAGTCCAAGCTGGTCTTGTTTGCGCAACGATTCCAGTGCATCGCGCGCGCGCCGGCCGACGGGAACGATGCGCGTCTTATTGCCTTTGCCGGTGACCCGAATCAAACCTTCGTGCAGATCGAGATCGCGCCATCGAACCGAGGTCAGCTCCGACACGCGCAATCCGCTGGAGTATAAAAGTTCCAAAAGTGCGCGGTCGCGGACGGCTTCGGGATCGTCGGACGGAAAGTCGAGCAGAGCGGAAACCTCGTCGACATCGAGAACCTGCGGCAGCTTGCGCGGTGTTTTAGGTGAGCGCACGCCGATCGCGGGATTGGTCGCAGCCATGCCTTCGCGCGCGAGATAGCGATAAAAACTTCTATATGCCGACAGCAAGTCGCGCAGCGATCCCGGCGAAAGTCCGCCGCGGTGCGAACGCGCGACGAGGTTTTGTATCTGATCGGAATGCACATCCCGCCAGCGCCGAATGTTCAGCGATTCGACATGACCGAGCAGGCGCTGCAATGAGCGCGAATAATTGGCGATGGTCGCAGGCGAATAGCGACGCTCGGTGCGCAGATAATCGACGAATCGATCGATGCTGCCGCTGAGCGAATCGCCGCTCATCACGCGCTGGAAAATCGGCCGATAGCCGCACCGACCGCTTCGGCGATCAGCTTCAGAAACACCGTACCCATGCCGGGATGAAAGCGGTTCGCGTCCGTGCTGCCGATGGCGAGCATGCCGATGCCGTCGATGGGAACCAGCACGGCGGATTTCACCTCGCCCGCCTGCTTGCCGAACAACGCGTCGAGTTTTTCCGGCTGCAACCGTCCGCACAACGGTTCGGTGCGTTTCAGGAATTCGTCGAAAATACGCCATTGCGCAGCGTTCTTCGGCGCGACGATCAGCCAGTCCGCGGCATGCAATTCGTCCGACGCTGCGCGGAACAACGCGAGTCGAACGAGTTCGGTATGAAAATCTTCGGTCAGCCCGGCGACGACGCGTCGCACGGTCTCGTTGAGCGTACGTTCGCGCATCAACGCGACGGTGAGCGAGTGCACGCGCACGACGAGCTGCTCGTTGTCGGATGCCGTTTCGATCAATTCGTGCAAGCGCTGGTTGAGTTCGCGATTCTTGTCGCGCAGCACTTCGAGCTGATAACTGGCGAGCGATGTCGTCGAGCCTTGTTCGCGCGGCACAACCAGCGTCAACGCGACATCCGGAAATTCGCCAAGAAATTCCGAATGCCGGCGCAGGTAACTGGCCACTTCCATTGCCGTCAATCCTTCCTTGACGCTCATTTCGCTCATGCTTCGATATCTCCCTCGAATACGAATTCGGCCGGACCGGTCATCCACATCGGCGACCCCTCGCCTGCCCACTGCAGTTGCAACGTGCCACCCGGCAATGTCACTGCGACATCGTCGCCGAGTTTGCCACGCCGGCGCAGAATCGCAACCGCCGCGCACGCGCCGCTGCCGCAGGCGAGCGTCGCCCCGGCGCCGCGCTCCCACACGCGCAGAAGAATGCGCGACCGATCGATGATTTGCGCGAAGCCCACATTGCAGCCATCCGGAAAATGCGCATCGGCGGCCAGCGCGGAGCCGATCGTTTGCAGCGGCGCATTCGCGACATCCGACGTTTCGATCACGGCGTGCGGATTGCCCATCGAGACGACGCCGAATTCGATCGACTCGCCTGCGACCGTAAGCCGATACACATCGGCCGTTTCGCGCGTGGTGAACGGAACGCTTGCGGGCACGAACGACGGCACACCCATATCGACACGTACGTGGCCGTCATCGAGTAGCTCGACAGCAACGGCACCCGACGGACTTTGCAGACGCACCGCGCCCGCGCCCAACGCATTCGCCCGCCGCAGCCACGCCGCGACGCAGCGCACGCCGTTGCCGCACTGCTGCGCCGTCGATCCATCGGTGTTGTAGATGCCGTAGCGGTATACGCATGCCGGATCGGTCGCTCGTTCGATCGTGAGGAATTGATCGAAGCCGATGCCGCGATGACGATCGCCCAAGCGAGCGAGCTGATTTTTGCTCAATCCAGGCGTGTGTTCGCGGCAATCGACGACCGCGAAATCGTTGCCGATGCCGTGCATTTTCGAAAAGCGCAGCTTCATCGCGGCGCGGACCGATCGATCAAGACGAGGTTGCCGGCTTCTGTGTGGCGTCTTTCGCGGGCGTAGCCGGCGTGGACGCAGGCGGTTTGGGCTTCGTCGGCGGCATGACCAGATCGCCCTTGTTGCCGCAGGCGCTCAGCGCAAACGTGGCGATGCAGGCGAGCAAAACCGGTCGGAATAGAGTGGTCATCTGAAATCTCGCGGTCGAATGGGCGAAAGTATACGCCGACAACGGGTTCAAATCGGCGTGAGATTCGCGTAAGCGACGACGAGCCATTTCGCGCCCGCCGATTCGAAATTCACCTGCACGCGCGCATGCGCGCCGGCGCCTTCCGCATCGACGACGACGCCTTCGCCGAAACTCGCATGGTGTACGCGCTGACCGAGCTTGATGGCCGGAGCTTCGTAGAGATCGGCTGCGTTGCGGCCCGCATACATCGGCCGCGAAACCTGTACGCGCGGACGCACTTCATTGAGCAGGTCGCGCGGCAGTTCATGCAGGAATCGCGACGGACGGTTGTAGGTTTCGACGCCGTGCAGGCGTCGCGATTCGGCATAGGAAAGAATCAGCGTTTCGCGCGCCCGCGTGACGCCCACGTACGCGAGGCGGCGCTCTTCTTCGAGGCGGCCCGGTTCGTCCAGCGATTTCTGGCTGGGAAATAATCCGTCTTCGAGGCCGACGAGAAACACCAGCGAAAATTCCAGCCCTTTCGCCGAGTGCAGCGTCATCAGTTGTACGCAGTCTTCCCACGCTTCGCCTTGCGATTCGCCCGCTTCGAGCGCCGCATGCGCAAGGAATGCGGTGAGTTCGGAAAATCCCGCCTCGATGTCGTCGGCGGTGCGCTCGAATCGGCTGGCGACGTTGACCAGTTCATCGAGATTTTCGACGCGCGACTCCGCGCTGCCGCGCGAATCGGCTTCGTAAAAATCGCGCAGACCGGAGCGTTGAATCGCATGGTCCATCTGTTCGGCGAGAGCCATCGGCGCATCGCTGTCCGCCGCGCATGTTTTCGCGAGTTCTTCGACGAGCAGCATGAAACCCTTCAGCGCATTTTTGGCGCGTCCGGCCAGGCCGTTGTCTTGCAACTCCGCCAGCGCCGCATCCCACAACGCGACATTGTCGCGGCGTGCGCGCTGACGCAACGCGTCGAGCGTGCGTTCACCGATGCCGCGCGTCGGCGTATTGACCGCGCGTTCGAATGCGGGGTCATCATGGCGGTTCGCGACGAGCCGCAAATACGCCAGCGCGTCCTTGATTTCAGCACGATCGAAGAATCGCAATCCGCCGTAGACGCGATAACGGATATCGTGCTGGATCAATTGTTCTTCGAAGTTCCGCGACTGCGCGTTGGAGCGGTATAAAATGGCGCATTCGCACGCTTTTCCATCGTGCTGCACATGTTCGCGGATGCGCTCGATGACGAAGCGCGCTTCGTCCTGTTCGTTGTAGGCCGCGTACAGCGCGATCGGTGTTCCGGCCTCGCCCGCCGTCCACAGTTTCTTGCCGAGGCGTTGCGGATTGTTGGCGATGATCGCGTTGGCGGCTTTGAGGATCGTGCCGGTCGAACGATAGTTCTGTTCGAGGCGAATGGTTTTTGCGCCGGGAAAATCGCGCAGGAAATGCTGCACGTTTTCCACGCGAGCACCGCGCCAGCCGTAGATCGCCTGATCGTCGTCGCCGACCACAAATACTTTTCCCGTCTGGCCGGCGAGCACGCGAATCCACGCGTATTGGATCGTATTCGTATCCTGGAATTCGTCGACGAGCAAATGGCGATAGCGCTCGCGATAGTGCATGAGCAACGCTTCGTCTTTCAGCCACAACTCGTGCGAGCGCAACAGCAATTCTGCGAAATCGACGACGCCCGAACGCTGGCATGCCTCCTCGTACGCCTTGTAGATATCGATCAACGTGCGCGTAAGCGGATTGGATTCGCCCTGAAACGCATCCGGCCGTTTGCCTTCGTCCTTCGCAGCGTTGATGAACCATGCGGCTTGACGTGGCGGGAATCGCGAATCATCGACGCCGAGGCCCTGCATCACGCGCTTGATCATGCGTTGCTGATCGTCGGAATCCAGGATCTGGAATGTCTCCGGCAATTTCGCCTCGCGCCAATGTTGACGCAACAAACGATGCGCGATGCCGTGGAAGGTGCCGATGGTCAAACCGCGCGTGCCCTGACGGATCAGCGCATCGCAGCGCGCGCGCATTTCGCCGGCCGCCTTGTTGGTGAAGGTGACCGCAAGAATCGACCACGGCGACGCACCTTCCAGTTCCAGCAGCCACGCGATGCGATGCGTGAGCACGCGCGTTTTTCCCGAGCCGGCGCCCGCGAGTACCAGGTAGTGACCGATGGGTGCGCTGACCGCTTCGCGCTGCGCCGGATTCAAACCGTCCAGCAAATGAGAGACATCCATGGCCGTATTGTAATGTGGCGGGCACGATTCAGGTCACGGCGTGGTTGTATCGGTTAGTGTCGCCGTCCACGCAGCCTTCGTGCCGTCTCATGCGGATTTTTCGGATCACGTCATTCGTCATCGTCGCGGCCGTGGCCGCTCGCGCGCATGCGCAGGACGCGCCGCGGTACGAGATCACGCTGAGCGGCGACGGCGGCGCTGTCGCCGTCAAACTTTGCCTGAAGCAGACGCATGCATCGGTGCAATTCGCCGCCGATTCCGCGGATGCGATGAAATACCTCCGCGATGTCAAACGCGAAGGAGATGCGGCGATCGACAATGGCGAAGAATCGTGGGCGGCGAAAGGCTGGCGTGCCGGCGAATGCCTGACCTACCGCATCGATCTGAATGCGATCGGCGCGGCACAGAATACCGATGTCGGTTTCCGGCTGGGCGACGACCGCGTCAGCGCGCCGCAGCTTTTGCTGTTGCGGCCGGATACGCAAGGCGACGGCGACGCAACGGCCACGGTGACCCTGCCCGACGGCTGGGATTTTTCCGCGCCGTGGCACGAAACGTCGCGCGACGGTAAAAGTATACATTTCGACATTCCGAACACGCCGTCGAACTGGTCGGCGAATGTCGCGTTCGGCCATTTCACCGAAGAAAGCATGACGTTGCCCGGCGGACTGCTTCGCGTGAGCATTCTCCACGGCGCCGACGATGTGCAACGCAAGAAATTGCATGATTGGCTGTCGCGCGTTACACGCGCGATTTTGTCGGCGTATGGACGGTTGCCGATTCCCGACGTGCAGGTTCTGGTGTTTCCGCGAACGTCGCATGGCCGTGCGGTCGGATTCGGTCAGTCGATTCGCGGCGAAGGCAATGCGCTCGAACTTCTCGTCGACGCGAGCCGGCCGGAATCCGAATTCGATTCGGATTGGGTTGCCGTGCATGAACTCAGTCACCTCATGCATCCGTATCTGGGTGACAGCGGCAGCTGGTTGGCCGAAGGATTGGCGACATATTATCAAAACGTGTTGCGCGCACGCGCAGGCTTGCTCACGCCCGCACAGGCGTGGGATCGCCTGCGCGAAGGTTTTTCGGATCAGCGTTCCGACTACGCTACGTCATTGACGGAATCCGCGCGCGGCATGGGCGAGTCGCACGACTTCAGGCGCGTGTACTGGTCCGGCGCGGCATTCTGGTTGACGGTGGATCGCGATCTGCGCCGCGACAGCGGCGGCAAACTGACGCTCGACATGGCGCTATCGCGCTTTCACGATTGCTGCCTGCCGGCGTACCGCCGTTGGGAACCGGATGCCTTCGTCGCGAAACTCGATGCGCTCACCGGCACAAAAACAGTTTCGACGCATTACCGCGAATTCGCCGCGATGCGCACATTTCCAGATTGGAAAAAAGTATACGAAGATCTCGGCATCCACGATGCGGGCGAGCATTTGCAGCTCGACCCAGACGCATCGCATGCCGCGTTGCGCGACGCCATCATGGCGCCGCGCAGCGAATCACATTAGCTCTTGCGCATGGCGCCGGCGGCGACGAGGCCGATGCCGACCAGCACGCCGATTCCGCCAATCCACTGCGGAACGGTCTTGTCGGTCGAAACGGTCGCCGACAGGCCGCCGATCTTGGCAACCTCTTTGTCTTTCGTGTATTCGAATTGGCCCATCCATGCGGCAGCGCCGGCGATGATGAGTACGAGTCCCGCGATAATCAGTCCGATACGCATATGTCGCTCCTTTTGATGATTCGTTATTCCTGTTCCACGAGTTTGACGCCCGGCAATTTCAACACATAATCGCGGCCCATGAACTGCGATGGCGTGAAGTAACCGCCGGCGACAGCAGCATTCGCATTCAACAGACGCTCCGCGATGCCCAGCGAGGCGGTTACGGTGAGATCGTAACCGTTCGGCCCGACGATGCTCATCTTCGCGCTGCCGCCGGACGCGTTGCCCACTTCGCCCCAGACGTAGCAACCGTTGTCGCGGCGGCGTTGTTCGGAAGGACCGCGATTGGTTTGCGCGATCTTGCGCTTCATCATGTTCTGCACGAATCGCCATTTCAGCAACGGCTGAAGGCGGCGCATGCGCTGCGCGTTCTTGATCGTCTTCGGCGACACGACCATGTACGTTTCGATGTTCGCAATTCCGGTCGACACGAATGCGGTGTACAGATCGCCCCACGGAATCGTCATCGCGCTGCGTCGTTTTCCGTCGCGTGCGAATTCGCGGTTTTTCCACGCCAGCGGAACGGTGCGCAATTCGCCGTTGATGCGTGCGCGGCCGCCGCTGCCCAATCCTTCAACGCTCGTTTTCGCGGTGCCCGGACTCGGACCGCCGCCGGCCTCGAACGCCAGCACCAGCGACGTGGCATCGGGCAATTTCTTTTTCAGCATCGCGGCCACGCAATCGGTGGGCACGACGTCGAATCCCGATCCCGGCAACACGACGACGCCTTGATGCTTGGCGCGCACGTCGACGCGATGGCACGCCTGGAAGACGTCGATTTCGCCGGTGATGTCGAGATAGTGCGCGTTGACATCGAGGCACGCTTCGAGCATCGGTGCCGACGTTCGCGAAAACGGACCCGCGCAGTGCAACACCACCGATATTCCGTCGAGATTGCGCGCCACGTCGGTTTTGTTCGGCAAGTCGAAAATCCGGTACGGCAAGCTGAATTCGTTCGCCAACGCGGCGACTTCATCGCGATTGCGTCCCGCCAGCATCGGTTTCATGCCGCGCTTGGCCGCTTCGCGCGAAATCAGCCGGCCCGTATAGCCGTTCGCGCCGTAGATCATGAATTTGCTCATCGCGATGCACCGCCCTTGCGCACGGCATTGGTGAGCGCGCGATAAAAAACGTTCGGGAAAAAGCGCTTCATTCGCCAGCGCATCGTTTCGGTTTTCGTCGGAAGGATGAGGAAATCGCCGCGCATCACGCCGCGATAGATTTTCTGCGCGACGCTGTCGGCGGTATCGCCCGATGTCTGCATCAATCGCTTCGCCGTGTTCTTGTCGGACTCGGGCGCCCGTGAACTGTCCATCAAGCTGGTCGGAAAAAACGCGGGGCAGACCACACTAACTTTCACATCCTTGTTCGCGATGGCGAACTCGCCGCGCAGCGATTCCGACAACGAAATCACCGCCGCTTTGCTCGCCGAATAAGCCGCCATCCGCGGCGCGTTCGCGATGCCGGCGAACGAGGCGATATTGACGATGTAACCCTTGCCCTGCTCGAGCAGGATCGGCGCGAACGCACGACAGCCGCGCACGACACCCATCAGATTGATGTTGATCGTCCAGCGCCAATCGTCCAGCGATTGTTGGGTCAGCGGTCCCGCCGACGCAACACCTGCGTTATTGACGACGGCATCGACGCCATCCCAGGCGGCGAGAATTTCGTCGCGCATTTCTTCAACGGACGGATCGCTGCCGACATCGACTTTCAGCGCCATCGCGCCGACACCGAATTCGGTGATCAGACGCACGGTATCTTGCGCGCGCTCGAGCTTGATATCGGCACAGGCTACGCGCCAGCCGTTTTCCGCGAAGCAGAACGCCAGCGCCCGGCCCAGTCCGCTGCCGGCGCCGGTGATGAGCACGCGACGCTGTTCCATAGGCCTTCCCCGCTTTTGTTATTCTCGGTGGATGTCGTCCCATGGTAACGCCGATGGATACGAAAAATCTGTTCGACCTCAGCGGTAAAGTCGCGCTGGTGACGGGCGCCAGCCGCGGCATCGGCGAAGCCACTGCCGCGTTGTTGGCGGCGTTCGGGGCGCACGTGATCGTGTCGAGCCGCAAGCTCGATGCCTGCGAGGAGGTCGTTGCGGCGCTGACGAAAAACGGCGGCAAGGCGACGGCAATGACCGCGCATATCGGCGAAACGGCATCGATCGATGCGTTGTTCGATCAGTTGGCCGAGCGGAAATTGATTCCCGACATTCTGGTGAACAATGCGGCGGCGAATCCGTATTTCGGTCCGATGCTCGACATGCCGATGGCCGCGTTCGATAAAACAGTCGAAGTGAATATAAAAGGATATTTTTATACTTCGCTGAAGGCGGCGCGGCTGATGCGTGAGCGCGGCGG
>DATAVJ010000078.1:0-4593 GCA_036267795.1 Rudaea sp. | reverse complement strand
TCGTTCGGTGAGTCGCCGCTGGAAGCGCCGACCGTATTCAACTTCTACCCACCCGATTTCGAACAGCCGGGCACACTGGCCGATGCCGATAAAGTGGCGCCAGAGTTCGCGATCCTGAGCGAGGCCACGACGTATTCGATGGGCAATATATTCGATGCCTACACGCAAAACGCTTATATCGGGATGACGAGCCCGAAGACCGATCGTCCGCTGATCAATCTGTCGTCGCTCACCGCGAATGCCAACAATTCCGCGGCCCTTGTGGCGACGCTCAACTCGACGATGCTGTACGGCACGATGTCGCCGGCGATGCAAGCGCGCATGACGTCGATGGTCGACAATCTTGCGGGCGCAACGAGCAACGAGATCGCGTGGTCGGCGATTTACCTGACCATGCTTTCGCCCGAATACGCGACACAGCGCTGAGGAAATCCCCATGAGCTACAACCGCAATTCACGTCGCGAATTCCTGCGCAAACTTGCCCTTGTCGCCTGCGGCGGCGGCACCGCTGCGATGATCCCGCAACTGCGGATGATGGGCACGGCACTCGCAAACACGTCCTCGCTCACCGGCTACCGCGCGTTGGTCTGCATCTATCTTTCCGGCGGCAATGATGCGTGGAACATCGTGGTTCCCTATGACAACGCGCGCTACAACATCTATGCGACAGCGCGCAGCGGTGTCTACAGCACGACCGGCTCCAACCAGAATCCCGGCGGGCTCGGCCTCGCGCAGCCGGTGGCCGGTTCGACTCAATTGATTACCGATCTCAACGATCAGAGCTCGACGACGAATCAGTACTTCATGAATTCGAATCTGCCGAACCTGACGACACTTTATCAGCAAGGGCATCTCGCGCTGGCCGTCAACGTCGGCACGCTCGTCAAGCCGATCAACAAAACCGATTACAACACCGCTGCGAATCGTCCGCCGCAGTTGTTCTCGCATTCCGATCAGGAAAATCTCTGGCACCAGGCCAATACGAGCACCGCGTCGGTGCTGGGTTGGGGCGGGCAGTGCGGCGACGTCGTGAAATCCAGCAACGGCAATCAGCAATTGTCGTCCTGCATTTCCATTGCCGGCTCCAATCGGTTCGAAGTGGGCATGAGTACGGTTCCTTATCAGCTTTCTTCCGGCGGATTGACCGCGCTTGGCGCCGTGTGCAATCCCTCTCCGTGCACGGGAGTTTCCACGACCAGCGTTCGTGACAACGCCTTGAAGGGAATGCTTGCGGATAGTTATGCCAGCGATTTCACCACCGAGTACGCCAAAGTATTCGGCCGCGGCCGAAACCTCTACAACTTGCTGAGCGTCGGCCTGGGCGGAACGACGCTGAAGACAGCGTTCCCCTCCAACAACTCGCTCGCGTCGCAACTGCAAACCGTGGCCAAGATGATCAAGCTGTCGAAGGCGCAGAACTATGCGCAGCGGCAAATCTACTACGTACGCACGGGCGGCTTCGATTTGCACGCGGGCATGATGAGCGGCAACGGCAATCACGGCCAGTTGCTGAAGAGCCTCAACGACGCGATGAACGCGTTCTACACCGCGATGGGGCCGGGCGACGTCAATGCACAGTCGGAAGTGACCGCATTCACCGCGTCGGAATTCGCGCGCACGTTGCAGTCGAACGGCAGCGGTTCGGATCACGGCTGGGGCAGCGTGCAGATGGTGATGGGTGGCACCGTGTCCGGCGGCAAGCTTTACAGCAACGGCGGGGGACCGATCTCGGGATTCCCGAATCAGGATCTCAATGCGCCGAACAATTTCTCCCGCGGGCAGATGATTCCCGGCATCGGCGTCGAGCAATACGCGGCGACGCTGGCGCAGTGGCTCGGCGTCACCAACGCGTCGGATTTGAACACGATCTTCCCGAACCTGCACAATTTCTCCAGCACGAATCTGGGATTCGTGTAGAAGAAAACGATCTGCGCGAAGGGCGAGAGTGCGAAATCGAATCATCGCCGGTGCGTGCGCCGGCCTCGCGGGTGCGGTCGCAGCGGCGATAGTGCCGTCGACGTCGGCGCAGATCGTCGCTTCGTCCTGCACGGATATCTCGCAGATTCCCGTCCAGTACGAACTGAGCTACGGCGCGGCCATTCAGGGCGGTATTTTTCATGACTATGACGGCTCCGGGAATGGCTGCGACCAATGCCATACCGGAGGCTTCGATGCGGCGTCGGGCAACCTCGACCTTGACGCGCTGGATACGCCATCTCCTTACGCGAATTTGATTAACGTCGAAAGCGCCGAATATGCGGGCCGCTTTTATGTCGTACCCAACCACCCGGAACTGAGCTTGTTGTTTCAGAAGATCAACTGCGCGACGACCGGCGCGGGCGAACAGATGCCGCAAGACAACGCGTTCGGCGGTTTGACGGCCTATCAACAGGCGCTGGTTTATGATTGGATTGCCGCCGGCGCGCCCAGCGGCACGACAGATGTGCTCTTCCGCAATACATTCGATATCCGCGGATTTTTCATCGATGAGGTGTTCGGCAACGGCTTCGAGCAGCCCGATTAGCGCAACGGCGGCAATTCGCCCTCAACGTGCTGTTTTTTTCCACTTTTCCAGCTAAACTACGCGGCTGCCGCTGGTTTTCCGGCCACGAATTCCGGCAGGCCGAAGTTCATCGCTGTTTCGCACAGATTTTTTTCGCAACTTTTGAGTACTTAAGCAATGGTCAAGATTCGCTTGTCCCGTGGCGGCGCCAAGGGGCGTCCGTTCTATCACATCGTCGTCGCCGACGAGCGCAAGGCCCGTGACGGCCGCCGCATCGAGCGCGTGGGCTTTTACAATCCCGTCGCCGCCGGCAAGGACGTGCGCCTGCAGCTCGACACCGAAAAGGTGCGCGCGTGGGTATCCAAGGGTGCGCAGATGACGGACAAAGTCCGCCTGCTGCTCAAGGAAGCCGACAAGCAAGCCAAAGCCGCTTAATCCGGCACGCCGCCGTGGCGTCCGAACGTCTGCTGGTCGTCGGCAAGATCGTCGGACTGTACGGCGTGCAAGGCTGGGTGAAGCTGGAGTCGTACACCGAGCCTCGCACGAAAATCTTTTCGTATCGGCCGTGGTCAGTAAGCCTGGCCGACGGCGACATCGGCATCGACGACGTGCAAGGTCGGGAACAGGGAAAAGGTTTGGTTGGCCGGCTCGCCGGTTACAACGATCGCGACGCGGCGGCAACGCTGATTGGCGCATCGATCCGGATTCCGAGATCCGCATTGCCCAAATCGGTGCAAGGCGAATACTACTGGGCCGATCTCGAAAACCTCGCCGTCGTCACGAACGAGGGCGTGCCGTTGGGAACCGTAAGCCACCTGTTTGCGACCGCTGCCAACGACGTGATGGTGGTCAAGGATGCGACGCGCGAACGCCTCATTCCCTTCGTGCAAGGGCAATTCATCGAAGCCGTTGATTTGGAGAATTCCAGAATAACGGTGGATTGGGATCCAGATTTTTAAGGGATGCGGCATGCGCATCGACGTCATCACGCTGTTTCCGGATTTCATTGCGCAGTGCGCGGGAATCGGCGTTGTCGGGCGCGCGCAGGAACGCGGTTTGCTCGAAGTGAAATCCTGGAACCCGCGGGACTTCACGACCGATCCGTACCGCCGCGTGGACGAACGTCCTTTCGGCGGCGGGCCGGGCATGGTGATGTTGATCGATCCGTTGCGCGCCGCGATCAATGCGGCACGCGCAGCGACAGAAGAAAAGGCAAGCGTGATTTACATGAGTCCGCAGGGAAAGCGGCTCGATCAGGCGAAGGTGGCGGAGTTGGCGCAGCGCGATCGCATGATCTTGCTGTGCGGACGCTACGAAGGTGTTGACGAGCGGTTGATTCAACGCGAAGTCGACGAGGAAATTTCGCTCGGCGATTATGTGTTGTCCGGCGGCGAGCTGGCTGCGGCGGTGATCATCGACGCGATCGGTCGGCTGCAAGAAGGCGCGCTGAACGACGCGCAATCGGCGGAGCAGGATTCGTTCTCGGACGGTTTGCTCGACTGCACACACTACACGCGGCCGGAGCATCACGAGTTCGGCGAAGTGCCCGCCGTGCTGATGTCTGGCGATCATGCGGCGATTCGCCGGTGGCGTCGGCAACAAGCGTTGGGACGCACCTGGCAGCGTCGTCCGGATCTTCTGGCAGGCGTGGCGTTAAGTAAGGAAGATCAGAAACTTTTGATGGAATTTCAAGAACATACGAAATTTTAATGAACCGGGCCGTAGCACGGCTCTAACAACTGCGTATAATCCGACGAGACTGGTGAGTGTCATGAATATCCTGCAAAAATTCGAAGCTGAACAAATGAGCCGCACGCTGCCCGACTTCGGGCCCGGCGATACGGTTGTGGTGAATGTGAAAGTGAAAGAAGGCAATCGCGAACGCGTGCAGGCCTACGAAGGCGTCTGCATCGCGAAGAAGAATGCCGGACTGAACTCCGCGTTCACCGTTCGCAAAATTTCGCACGGGACCGGCGTTGAGCGCGTGTTTCAGTCGCACAGCCCTGCCATCGATTCGGTGACGGTGAAGCGCCGCGGCAAAGTGCGCGGTGCGAAGCTGTATTACTTGCGTGGCTTGGAAGGTAAAGCG
>DATAVJ010000077.1:0-6250 GCA_036267795.1 Rudaea sp. | reverse complement strand
GCGATGCAGCCGAGGAACACGGCGAAGATTTGATCGAACTCGCCACGCGCGACGCCGACGTGCCGTTGTCGGCACTCGGGCATGTCCAGGCTGCAGCGCTCGGCTCCTGGTTTCAAGCGCTGCAACAACAGGCGGATGTTTTTTTCTCCTCTCCGTTCGTGCGCGCCTATCAAACGTGTCAGGCGATCGCCACCGAAAACCAAATCTGCGTCGACGAACGTCTTCGCGAGAAAGAATTCGGGATTCTCGATCGCTTCACCAAGAAAGGCATTCTCAATAAATTCCCGGAACTCGCCGAGCAGCGGCGGTTGGTCGGCAAGTTTTATTTTCGGCCGCCCGGCGGTGAAAGCTGGTGCGATGTCATCCTGCGCCTGCGCAGTGTCGTCGAACTTCTGCGGCGCGACTACGCCGGCAGACAAGTCGTCATCGTGTCGCATCAAGTTATCGTGAACTGTCTGCGTTATCTTCTCGAAAGGCTCGATGAGGAACGCATTCTCGCTATCGATCGTGAAGCCGATGTGCCCAACTGCTCGATTACCGAATACATCGGCGCGCGAGACGGCATGAAACTCGTGCGCGCGAACTTCACCGAACATCTGCGTGAAGCGCAGGCGCCGATCACGCGCGGCAGCGATCAACCCGCCGGACCGCGATGACGATCAAGCTACCGGCCAAACGTCTGAGAAGCCGTCAATGGCGGCAGCATCCGCTGCCCGACGTCGGCGCAACGCACAGCAAAGACGAACGCGGCAGCGTGCTGGTCGTCGCCGGTTCCGAACGCAATCCGGGCGCGGCCTGGCTTGCGGGCGTGGCCGCGCTGCGTGCCGGCGCCGGACGTCTGACCATCGCCACGGCGGCGAAAGCGATTCCGATAATCGCCGCCACATTGCCGGAGGCGATGCTCGTGCCGCTGCGTCCGTCGGCAACGCTCAGCGCGTGCATCGAGCGCGCTGACTGTCTCGTGATCGGTCCAGGTTGGGATGCCGGCGCCGCGGCCAAGCGTTGGGTACAACGGCTTCTCGCGGAGACGCGCCGAACGGCGGTGCTCGATGCCGGAGCTTTGCATGATTGGAGCGACGTACCCGCACCGCAACGCTGCATCCTCACTCCCCACGCAGGCGAGATGGCCAAGTTGTCGGGGCGTGGCCGTGCGTACGTCGAAGAGCGCGCTACAGAAGTGGCGAGCGATTTCGCGAGACACGCCGGCGTAGTGCTTTTGCTCAAGGGACCGACGAGTTATCTCGTGGAAGCGGACGGTCCGGTGTGGCTGCACGAAGGTGGCCATCCGGGTTTGGGCACATCGGGCTCTGGCGACGTGTTGGCCGGCTGCATCGCTGGCTTGGCCGCACGTGGGCTGACTCCGTTTTGGGCCGCCGCGTGGGGTGCGCGGTTGCATGGGCTGGCGGGCAAGTATCTGGCGCGAACGATCGGCGGCAGCGGATATCTCGCGCGCGAAATCGCGGCATCGCTTCCGCAAATGATGAAAACGCAATCTTGATGATCGAAAGGAAACTTCGAATGCGTCGCACGCCCAGTTTTCCATATCACGCATGACGCGCGACACGTTATCGTTGTGGATCGGCTGGACCAGCACCGTCGTATTGCTGGCGACACTGCTCGCGCAAATCTATCGTCAATGGCGAATCGGAAAGGCCGATGAGGTGTCGCCGGCGCTGTTCGTCGGCCAGTGCATCGCGTCGGCCGGCTTTCTGACTTACAGCGTGCTGGTCGGCAGCGTGGTTTTCATCGTCAGCAACGCGCTGATTCTGGCGATCGCGCTGGCCGGCGAAGTGGTGCGGCGCATATTGATGCGTCGCACCGGAAAATGATGGCGGCGCCGTAGGCGAAGCGCTTTCGTGCGAGTTCGCCTGCTTTGCCCGTAGGTCACACGGTTGCCACGCCGCGTGCGGATTGCAAGAATCGCTTCTTTCCGTCGCGAACACGCAATGCGCTTTCTCGGAATCGGCGACTATCACAGTCTCGGCGACATGTACTGGCGCTTGCTCCGCGCCGGACACGAGGTGCGCGTGTTCGTCGGCAATGCCGAAGCGCACGACATTTTTCGCGGAGTGGTCGAACGCGTCGACGATCTTTCCCGCGGACTCGACTGGGTCGGCCGCGACGGCGTCATCGTCTGCGAAACGGCGACATTCGGCGAGCAAGCCGATGCGCTGCGCGCCGACGGTTTCGCGGTGGTCGGCAGCAGCGCGGTCGGCGATCGGCTCGAAATCGATCGCGCGTTCGGCCAGAAGGTGATGGCGGACGTCGGCATGCAAACCGCGCCGACGCATCCGTTCGAACGCTTCGATGCGGCGATCGATTTCGTGCGCCGCAAACCGGCGCGCTACGTCTACAAATTGAGCGATGCGGAGAGCGCGTCGACGCAGAATTATGTCGGCATGCTCGACAGCGGCGCGGACATGATCGCGATGCTGCACGCCGAAGCCGCACGATGCGGCGACGGCGCGCAACCTGAATTCGTGCTGATGGATTTCCTGCGCGGTGTCGAAGTGGGCATCGGCGCGTATTTCGACGGCGAACATTTTCTTGGTCCGGCGTGCATCGATTGGGAGCACAAGCGTTTCTTTCCCGGCGATCTGGGCGAGCTCACCGGCGAGATGGGCACGGTGGTCAACTATCGCCATTCCGAGCGGCTGTTCGAGCGCACGCTCGGCCGTATCGCGCCGCTGCTGCGCGATGCTCGGCATCACGGCTACATCAACATCAATACCATCGTGAACGACGACGGTGTTTTTCCGCTCGAGTTCACCAGCCGCTTCGGTTATCCCGGTTTCGCCATTTGCGACGCGCTGCACATGGACGGGTGGGATGTGATCCTGCGCAAGATGGCGTTCGGCAAAAGCGATTTGTTCCGGACGCGCGATGGCTTCGCCGTCGGCGTGGTGCTGACCGTGCCGCCGTTTCCCTACGAGTACGGATACGCGGAACTCTCGCGCGGGCGGCCGATTTTTTTCGACGGCATCGCGATGGACGACGACGCGTTGCACTTCGGCGAGATCGAACGCGACGGCGATCGGTTGCTGACGAGCGGGGCGATCGGTTACGTGGTGGTCGCAACCGGTGTCGGCGACACGGTTCAGCAAGCGCAATCGAGCGCATACGCAACCGTGCGCAAAGTGGCTGTGGCAAACGCGCGCTACCGAAACGACATCGGCGACCGGCTCGTCCGCGAAGATTGGGCCACACTCGAACGTTTGCGCTGGATCGGCTGACGTCCTGTCAGATACCGAGTTCGCTGCGGTAACGCTCAAAGCAACGCTGGCCGCACTGCAGCCGCATCAGTGCGCCTTCCGCGATCGGCACGATGAGCGTTTCGTCATCGGCCACGAGCGGATGGATGACTTCCGCATTCCATTCGCGCGAATGGCGCACGTCAAGTCCGGCGTGCAACTGAAAATATTGCCGACCTTCCGCCGACACGCCGAGCCGGCGCAATCCGTCGTTGACCAGCGACACACGGCTGGGCGCGGTGAGTTCGATCGCGCCCAGCGCGCCGACCGACTGGTACGCATAACGCCGGTTCGCCGCCAGCCCGGCCATCGTGTTGGCGAGCGCCAGCGATTCCCATACCGTCTCTTCGATGCGCGTTTTCAGGCCGAACGCCTTCGACGTGTTTTCGAGCATGCCGCCGTGCATGCCGTGCGCATGGCCGCGGCCCATCTCATCCCAATAGTTGCGCGCCATCTCGAGTTTGGGGCGCGTCGGAAAACGCACTTGAGTCAGCGCGACGAGATCGTCGAAGCCCGCTTCGCCGGCAACTTCCTGTCCCAGAAACCAGCGCATGCGATTCCAGTCGGCGTGTTCGGCCAGCCACGGAAAAAGTGCATCGCCTTGTCCCGGTCCACATTCGCGCAACGATTCGAACCAGACCATGAATGCATCGGCTTGCCGCGGCACATCGGCGAGCAGCGGCTGTATCGACGCGCGTTCGGTTTCCAGAAACTCGCCTTCTTCTTCCTGCAAGGCGATGTCGCGCGTCAACGACGACGCCCAATCCGCACTCGGCAACGTCGGCTTGAACCGGCGCGCGTTGAACAGCATCAATCGCGCATGGAAAGCGTGCCGTTGCGCATCGGCATCGACATTTGAAAAAGGTTTCAACTGCGCGTTCATGGGAACCTCACTGAATCCTTGTGACGACCAGTCCGACCGCGGCGATCCTCTCCACGGCTGCGTAATGCTTGCGATCGAGTTCTTCGCCGAAAACATCCGGATCGAGTTCGGCATAATGGAAATCGAATTCCGGCGCGCGCAAAACGTGCAGCGCGCGCGTCTGAAATGTGTCGATGCCATCCACGATCGCCGATCCGGTGTAAAGCACGAGCACGCCGTGCGGACGCAGTCGCGTCAGCGATTCGCGCAGGATGCGCAGCGAAAGTTCCGCGCCGAAATGCGCGCCGCCGTGGCGATACAGGCGCTCCTTCGCGTCGGTCAGATACGGCGGATTGCTCACGATCACATCGGCATCGCCGTCGATGGAGCCGAACACGTCGCTGAGCACGCAGTGCGCATCGTCGATGCCGGCGAGACGCGCGTTGCCTTCCGCGAATCGCAACGCCAGTGGATTGATGTCGGCCAGCACGAGCTGGACCGGATTGCGCACCATCCTGGCCGCGATCAATCCGCCGACACCCGAACCGCAGCCGATGTCGACGATACGCCGCACCGGATGGCGGTGCGCCGCGAGCGTCCGCTCGATGAGATGCGCGAAGCGATAACTATCCGGCCCGAAGAAAACGCTTTGCGACGACTCCGTCGGAAACGCCGAATGCGCGAACAGCTCATCGCCGAGCGATGCGAAGCGGACACCGCTGCGCCGCAGCGATTCGCTTTGGCCGACCGCATCGAGCATTCGCGCGCGCTGCATGGCATCGCTGACCGACGCATCGAGATCATCGATGGCGAACGATCGGTTCCATCCGAACACGTCGCGCAGGATGTCGCCGCACAGCGGATTGTTGGCGACTACGCGCCGATGCGTTTCGGGCGTGACTGTCGTGAACGCATAGCCGCGCGTGCGCAAGTGCGCGCCGATGGTGGCGATGGCACCGCACACATCGTCCTGTGCGGGTGGCTGAACTCTCGCGGAAACTGCGTTCATTGCAAACGAGGTTAGGTGGGAAACGCGGCTGAGCAAGGCCTGTGCCTTCCAGTCACGTGCCGGCGCGACAGGGTTCGTTGCCCTCTTCAGACTTTTGCGTCGTGGAGATTGCGCTGCGCTGGCACCCCCAACCTGCAAAATGAAGGACGCCCGAAATTTTTAATTGCATTTGACGACGGAACGTTTGCCGAGCGCCAAGGTGAGACACTTCGCGCCGCCGCCGGCCTTGATGAATTCGCTGAGATCGACGGTGATCACATCGCGTCCGGCGCGGCGCAGCGCATCGCGCAAGCGGGGGCCTGCGTGGTGAGCGACGACCGCATCGCCGAGATCGACCATATTGCAGGCGAAGTTCATCGCATCGGCACGCGTCACCGGAATTTGCAGATGCCGCGGAATGAAACGGCGCAACGCATCGAGACTCTGCGGCGTGAACGCACCGGGATAAAACACGACGTGACCGGAGCGCAGCGGACAGAAACACGTGTCCAGATGATAGAAACGCGGATCGATTAAACCCAGCGGAATCACTTCCGTATTGAGCAATCCGCTCAGCGCGGCGGCGGCGCACTGGTCGGTGCGCTGGCCATGTCCCATCCACAGGCGGCCGTCGCGGTCGAACAAGGCGTCGCCGGCGCCTTCGAATACGATGTCGGGTGAAAGTTCGCGAACGAGGAATCCTTCGCTCCTCATCCAGTCCGCGAAAAGCGCCGCTTCGGGCCTGCGTTCCGCATGCCGGAAGTTGCTGGGTACGAACGTTGCGCCATCGACGAGTCCCGCGTTCGCGCTGAAGCACATATCGGGCAACCCGACGTCGCCCGGCAGAACTGCCACGTCGGCGCGCCTGGCGAGCGCACGACGCAATTCGTCCCATTGCGAAAAGGCGCGATCGCAGTCGACGGCAGCGCCGGATGTCATCCATGGGTTGATGGAATAGCGCACGCAAAAGTGCTCGGGCGATACCATCAGGATGCGCGTCCGCGCGTTGGTTGCGCGTAGTGCGCCGCTCTCGTGCGTTGCCGGCGACATGGGTTCGTTCGCCGCTACCGACGATGGAGATTTATCGAGAGTAAGGCTCATTCGCGCGGCTTGGCGGGCACGAAGGGCGACACCGGATCGCTCGCCGGA
>DATAVJ010000076.1:0-3413 GCA_036267795.1 Rudaea sp. | reverse complement strand
CCTTCGCAAATCCCCGTTTGCCGAGCTGAAGCAGATGTTCCTCGCCTTGTTGCAGTGTCAGTTCGCGATCTTCCACGACCGAGCCGTCCACGCGCACCGCCCGCTCGTTTAGCTTTCGCATTGCCTCGGACGTGCTGGGCGCCAGTCCGGCTGCTTTCAGCAGCGCAGCGACGCGAATGCCATTCGCAGGCACAGCGACTTCGACCATCTTCAAGTCTTGCGGCACGCCGCCGCCTTGAATGACGTCATTCCAATGCTTGATCGCGGCATCGGCGGCAGCTTTGTCGTGAAAGCGTGCGGTCAGTTCCGTGGCGAGCGCCATTTTGTAGTCGCGCGGGTTTGCGCCGGCGTCAACATCGTCGCGCATGCGTTCGATATCGGCCAGCGATTTTTCGAACGACAAAAGCTCATAGTAACGCCACATCAACTCATCCGAAACGCGCATGACTTTGCCGAAGATTTCATTCGCCGGTTCATTGATGCCGATGTAATTGCCCAGCGATTTGGACATTTTGTTGACGCCATCCGTGCCTTCGAGCAACGGCATGGTCAGTACGATTTGCGGCGGTTGCCCTTCCTGTTCCTGTAGCTGGCGACCTACTAGTAAATTGAATTTCTGATCGGTGCCGCCCAGCTCCACGTCGGCCTTGAGTGCGACGGAGTCGTAGCCCTGCACCAGCGGATACAAAAATTCGTGGATGGCGATGGGTTGTCCGCTTTTATACCGTTTGTCGAAATCGTCGCGCTCCAGCATCCGCGCGACGGTGTGCTTCGCTGCCAGCTTGATCATTCCGGCCGCATCCATCTTGCCGAACCATTCGGAGTTGAAGCGCAGTTCGGTGCGTTCGCGATCGAGCACTTTGTAAACCTGCGCGGCGTAAGTTTCGGCATTTGCCAGCACGTCTTCGCGCGTGAGCGGTTTGCGCGTGACGTTCTTTCCGCTGGGGTCGCCGATCATTCCGGTGAAGTCGCCGATCAGGAAAATGACCTGATGGCCCAGATCCTGGAACTGCCGCATCTTGTTCAGCAGCACGGTGTGACCGAGGTGCAGATCGGGCGCCGTCGGGTCGAAACCGGCCTTGACGCGCAGCGGACGACTCAACTTCAAGCGAGACTCGAGATCCTCGCGCTTGATGATCTCCTCCGCACCGCGACCGATAACGTCCATCGCTGTGTCCACGCCAGCCATTCATCACCTCTAAATAAGAACCGTTTGGACGGCTAATTAAGACGACGCGGTTAATTATTCGTTAACTGCAAGTTTCCTGCAAATTCGAGGCCTTGCGACACGTTTGACGTGGGCGTTTTCCCTCGTTACTTTACGGCGGTCGTCGGGGATTCAACCGTGTCGAAGCGAATCGATTTGCGCATTCTATACGGCTTCCGATTTTCTTGTGCGTCAGCCCGTTGGTGACATTTCCACATGTATAAATTTTCAATTGTGCGAGGCTTCGCACCCGCGGAATGGATTCGCTCCTGGCGCCGTCATCATTGGCTGGCGATTGGAATCGTCGTTGCCTTGACGGCCGTGATCGGCGTCATCACGCCACGATTCGCGAACGCGAACCGCGATCCCGCGTCAATGACACGCCTGGACTTGGTTGTGCCGCCGTTGACGGATGACGCATTCGGCGCGACAGCCGCACAAGCCGGCGGTGCCGGATCGGACGAAGATATCGAATGGAAAGTCGTCACGGTTCATTCCGGCCAAACAGTCGGCGATATTTTCCACCAGCAAGGCATCAATCCATCCGATCTGCAGAAGATGATCGATGGCCATGACAACGCCACGGCGTTGCGCAATATTCGTCCCGGCCAGGAATTTGCGTTCGGCCATGCGAGCGACGGCGGTTTGCGGGCGGTACGTTTCGATCGCGACGAACACACGCGCGTCACGGAAACGTTTGGCGACCACGCGATTCGCGAGACGGTGCAAGACCGCGGCATGGAACGCCGTACGCATGTCGCGCATGGCGTCGTCGATCGCTCGCTCTTCGAAACCGGCGAGCAAGCCGGACTCAGCGACGCAATGGTGCTCAAGCTGGCGACGGCGTTCGGCTACGACATCGATTTCGCGCAGGACCTGCGCCAGGGCGACAGCTTTACCGTCATCTACGACGATGTGTATTGCGAAGGCGAACGCATGCATGACGGCGATATCATCGCCGCCACGTTCATCAATCGCGGCAAACGCTTCAGCGCCTTCCGCTATACCGACAGCACTGGCAATACGATGTATTACAGCGGCGACGGCCGTCCGCTGCGCAAGGAATTTTTGCGCACACCCGTCGAATTCACGCGTATCTCGTCGTTCTTCACGTCGGCGCGCATGCATCCTATTCTCGGCACGATGCGCGCGCATCATGGCGTCGATTACGCCGCGCCGACCGGCACGCCGATTCACGCGGCAGGTGAAGGCAAAGTCGCGTTCCGCGGTTGGGAAGGCGGGTACGGCAACGTCGTGATCCTGCAGCATGGCGGTCATTACAGTACGGTGTACGGTCATATGTCGAAGATCGCGGCGCTGAAGGTTGGCCAGCATGTGACTCAAGGTCAGACGATCGGTTTCGTCGGCATGACAGGGCTGGCGACTGGCCCGCATCTGCATTACGAGTTTCGTGTCGACGGCGTGCATCGCGATCCGCTCACGGTGACGTTGCCGAAGCCCGAACCGTTGCCGGCGATCGAACTGGCGAAATTCCAAAGTCAGACAACGCCGATGCTTGCCAAGCTCAAGACGCTGGAAGCCACGCAAACCGCCGTCGCCAGAAAATAGCCGCACGTGCCGTCGCTGTTCCTTGGTTTGATCTCCGGAACCAGCGCGGACGGCATCGACGTCGCGCTCGCCAGCTTCGATCCTGCGCCGCAACTTCATGCGTCGATGATGGTTGCGTATCCTGAGGCGTTGCGGCGGCGCATTCTCGATTTGGCGCAAGGCGATGGGCGAATTGCGCTCGACGAATTCGCGTCGTTGGATATTGAGATCGCGCGTTGTTTCGCTGACGCCGCTACGCAGCTTCTCGAGCAACATCGAATCGCACCGAACGCGGTGACGGCACTCGGTTCGCACGGTCAAACGGTGCGGCACCGTCCGTCGCACAACCCGCCATACACGATGCAGCTCGGCGATCCGAATGAAATCGCCGAAAGCACCGGCATTCTCACTGTCGCCGATTTTCGTCGGCGCGATATGTCAGCCGGCGGACAAGGCGCACCACTTGCGCCGGCTTTTCACGCTGCCATGCTCGGAAGAACCGGTGTGCCTCGCGTTGTGCTGAATCTCGGCGGCATTGCCAACATCACTATTACCGCGGGCGACGATGCGACGCCGTTGAGCGGTTTCGATACCGGCCCGGCGAGCTGTTTGCTCGATGCGTGGGCGCAAGAAAAAATCGGCGAGCGATACGATGCGG
>DATAVJ010000075.1:0-7704 GCA_036267795.1 Rudaea sp. | reverse complement strand
CTGGCATGTCGTTCCCGAAGCGCCGGCCGGATATTGGGTCGACCATTTCGACGTGACGATCATTCGCGACGCGAAAGACGCAACGTCGCATCTGCCGAAAGCGCTCGATCGTTGCGCCATCATCGGCGAAGACATCGCTGCTCTCGGCGACGCCAAGCCCAACAATCCATCGCGCGTTCTCGATTTTCTGCATTATCGCCGCGCCTACAAAACCGATTACGAGCTGGCATTGATGCGCGTCGCGAGCAAGCTCGGCGCGCGTGCGCACCGCGCTGCCGAGGCGGCATTCCGCAACGGCGCGTCGGAATACGACATCAACATGGCGTATTTGAAGTCCGTGCACGAGACGGAAACGGAATTGCCGTACAGCAATATCATCGCGTTGAATCAGCACGGCGCGATCCTGCATTACACCGATCTGAACCGCGCGCCGCCGACGCATGCCGATTCGTTTCTGATCGATGCCGGCGCCAGTTTTCATGGCTATGCCAGCGATATCACGCGCACGCATGCGGCGCGGCACGCGGGCGAGTTTCAGGAATTGATCGATTCCGTCGATGCCGCGCAGCGCGGTTTCGTCGACAAGGTTCGCGTGAAACAGAATTATCCGGCGCTGCACCTTCATGCCCATCGCGAACTGTCTGCGATTCTGAAGCAGCACGATTTCATTCGGATGAGCGCGGAGAGTGCCGTCGAATCGGGAGTTTCGTCCGCGTTTTTTCCGCACGGGCTTGGTCATCTGCTTGGTTTGCAGGTGCACGATGTCGGCGGATTTCAGAAAGACGAAAGCGGCGGGACCATCGATAAACCGAAAGGTCATCCGTATTTGCGGCTGACGCGCGACATCGAGCCGCGGATGGTGATGACGATTGAGCCGGGCCTGTATTTCATCGACATGCTGCTCGCCGAGCTGAAAGACAAACCGGCCGCGCGCGATGTGAATTGGGACAAGGTCGATCGATTCCGCAAATACGGCGGCATCCGCATCGAAGACGACGTGGTGTGCACCGGCGCGGCGCCGGAAAACCTCACGCGAGACGCGTTTGCGGCGGCCTGAGCGACTATAATTGCACCAGGGCGTGCGCAACGATTATGGCGCACGGCAACTTCGCATCATTCGCCGGGTAAACGATGTCCGACGCCGAATTCCTTTCGCGCATCCAGTTCGGATTCGTCATTTCGTTCCACATCCTGTTTCCCGCCTTCACCATCGGCCTGGCGTGGTGGCTCGCCTTCCTCGAAGCGCTCTGGCTGCGCAAACGCCAAGACCACATCCGCGACCTGTATTTCTTCTGGCTGCGCATCTTCGCCGTTTCATTCGGCATGGGCGTCGTCTCCGGCATCGTGATGAGTTTTCAGTTCGGCACGAACTGGTCGAAGTTCTCGACAGCCGCCGGCAACATCATCGGCCCGCTACTCAGTTACGAAGTGCTCACCGCGTTTTTCCTCGAAGCGACATTTCTCGGCGTGATGCTGTTCGGCTGGCGGCGCGTCGGTCACAAGACGCATTTCTTCGCGACGTGCATGGTCGCCGTCGGCACGTTGATCTCGACGTTCTGGATCGTTTCCGCCAATAGCTGGATGCAGACGCCGGCCGGTTACGAAGTGCGCGACGGCGTTTTTTATCCCGCCGACTGGTGGGCCGTGATTTTCAACCCGTCATTTCTGTACCGACTGCCGCACATGGTGCTCGGCGCATTTTTGACAACGGCGTCGGTCGTCGGCGGCGTCGCGGCGTTCTATCTGCTGCGCGGCGTACACATCGACAAAGCGAAATTGATGTTGCGCTGCGCGCTCGCATTCATTGCGATCACGGTGCCCGTGCAAATCATTTTCGGCGACATGCAAGGATTGAACGTGCGCGAACATCAGCCCGCGAAACTCGCCGCCATCGAAGCGCGCTGGGAAACGCAGCGCGGCGTGCCACTGACATTGTTCGCATGGCCGGACGAAAGCGCCGAAACCAATCGTTACGCCATCGAGATTCCGCATCTGGGCAGCCTCATTCTCACGCACGAGTGGGACGGCGAAGTGAAAGGCCTGAAAGATTTTCCCGCCGACGCGCGGCCGCCGGTGAAACCGGTGTTCTTCGCATTCCGCGCAATGGTCGGCGTGGGCCTGCTGATGCTGGGCATGTCGATCGTCGGATTGCTGTTGTGGTGGCGCAAGCGATTGTTCTCCGCGCACTGGTTCTGGTACGGGTGCGCGGCGATGACGCCGCTCGGTTTCGTCGGCGTTTTGTGCGGCTGGTATACGGCGGAAATCGGGCGGCAGCCGTGGGTTGTCTACGGCGTGATGCGCACCGTCGACGGATTCAGCGGCGTGGAACTCGGCAGCGTGATCGCGTCGCTGAGCGCTTTCGTTTGCGTCTACGCCATCGTGTTCGGATTCGGCACGTGGTATCTGCTGAAATTGATGCGCGCCGGCCCGGTCGCCGCGCCGCCGCTCGGCACCGTTACGCAAACGCCTGCGCGGCCCATGTCGGCCGCCGATCACAAGAGCATCACGTCATGACTCTGCAAACGGTATTGCCGGTCATCTGGTTTTTCGTCATCGGTTTCGGCGTCATGATGTACGTGCTGCTCGACGGTTTCGTGCTCGGCATCGGCATCCTCACCCCGTTCGCCGACGACGAGCATCAGCGCGACACGATGATGAACACCGCAGCGCCCATCTGGGACGGCAACGAAACCTGGCTCGTGCTCGGCGGAGCGGGACTGTTCGCGGCGTTTCCGCGCGCCTATTCGATCGTGTTGTCAACGTTGTATCTGCCCGTTTTGCTGATGCTCATCGCACTGATCTTTCGCGGCGTCGCGTTCGAATTCCGGTTCAAGGCGAATCGCTCGCGCTGGTTGTGGGGCATCGCGTTCAACATCGGATCGATGCTCACCGCGTTTGCGCAGGGCGTGATCCTCGGCGCGCTGGTCGAGGGCATGCCGCTCAAGGGCGGCAAATATCTCGACGGCGCGTTCGCATGGTTCAGTCCGTTCTCGATGCTGACCGGCATCGCCGTCGTGTTCGGTTACGCATTGCTCGGCGCGACATGGCTCGTGCTCAAGACCGAAGGCCGCTTGCAGCGCATCGCATTCGATCTCACGCGTCCGCTCATGATGGCGGTGATCGCGTTCATGCTGCTCGTCAGCGCATGGCTGCCATTCCTGGACAATGCGCTGCGGCAGCGATGGTTTGCGTGGCCGAACTTTTTGTATCTTTCGCCTGTGCCGATTCTCACTGCGATCAATGCCGCGCTGCTTTGGCGCGCCGTACTCGACAATCGCGAACTCGCGCCGTTCGTTCTCGCGCTGTGTTTTTTCGGACTGGGATTTCTCGGACTGGTTGCCGGCATCTGGCCGAACATCGTGCCGCCCACGTTGAGCATCTGGGACGCGGCCGCGCCGCCGAGCAGCCAGGGTTTCGTGCTCGTCGGCGCGGCGATCATGATTCCCGCGGTACTCGGATATACGTTCTATTCGTATCGCGTTTTCCGCGGCAAAGTGACCGCCGACGCCGGTTATCACTGAATCCGATTCCAGGCGGCGCGCGCCGCGATCATGCGATAATTGGCTCTGGAACGTCGCCCGTCACGGGCGCGACTGTCATTACCAAGGAGCCGGTGCTCCGGCAGGTGAGCCGTGAATCCCACTTTATCGTTACGTTTTTCGGCGTTGCTGATCGCCGCGGCGGTTTCTGCGAATCTGCCGAATGATTGTCTCGCGCAGCAAAGTGCTGCGAAGTATACAAATACACAAATAGCCAAACCGTCATCCGCGAAACCGGCCAAGCCGAAACCACCCGTGCACGATCCGAAAGCGGGGCGCATCGTCACCGTTCCGCGACTCGGTGAAGTGACGGTCTACTCGCCTCCGGGCGAAGCGCGGGGATTCGCGCTGTTCGCGTCCGGAGACGGCGGCTGGAATCTTGGCGTGTGGGACATGGCGCAAACCGCCGCGAGCCTCGGCTACGTCGTCGCGGGATTCAGCACTCCGGCATTTCTCAAGGCATTGGAAAGCGGCGACGATGCGTGCAGCGATGCGTCGGGTTTTCTGGATCAGATCGCCGACAAAGTTCGCAAGGAATCGCATGTGCCGGCGCATCTAAAACCGATGCTGATCGGCTACTCGTCGGGCGCGACGATCGCGTATGCGGCATTGGCGCAAACCGACAAAGAACGATTCAGCGGCGCGATGACGCTCGGATTCTGCCCCGATCTGATCGTCCATAAACCATTTTGCCGCGGCGCCGGGCTAACCGCCGAGAAGCAGAAGAAACCGCCCTACGGTGTCGTGTTCAACACCGTGCCGGAAGTCGGCGCGCCATGGATCGTGCTGCAGGGCGAAATCGACCAGGTCTGCAACCCGCCTGATACGATTGCATTTGTGGAAAAAGTGAAAAATGGAAAAGTGGTCAGCCTGCCGCATGTCGGCCACGGCTATGGCGTGCCGAAAAACTGGATGCCGCAGTTTCGGCAAGGCTTGATCGAATTGCGCGACGGCCAGTCCGATCGATGAGCGAAACGAACGCCCCCGCCGAACACACTGCCTCCAGCCCTCTTGCGAGACTGCGCTGGATTCTTCCACTGGGATTTCTCAGCCTGACCGGATGGCTGCTTTATCGCGAAATCGGCGAGCTGCCGATACCCGATATCCAGCGCACGCTGCTCGATGTGCCGACGTTGCCCGCGCTCGGCGTGGCGGCGCTGGCGCTGATCAGCGTGGCGTTCACCGGATGCGTGGATTTTCTCGTGGCGCGCTGGCTCAAGCTCGGCATCGGCGCACGCGACGTGTTCCGGCTGGCGTTCGTCGCCAACAGCATGGCGAATACGCTGAACCTCAGCGGCGCGATGGGCGCGAGCATCCGGCTGATGGGACTGAGCGGCTTGAAGGTTCCGATGTCGCGATCCGCCGCACTCATCGGCATGCAGGCATTGTCGCTGCTGTGCGGATTGTCGTTGCTCGTGATGGTCACGCTGAGCACGAGTTCGTTGCCGCTGACCAGCGGAACGGTGCAACGCTGGATCGCCACGACCGTCTTGATCGCAGCGGCGTGTTATCTACCTTTGTATTTTTTCCTGACGTCGCGCCGACGCCTGATGCGCTGGCTACCGTCCGATGTCGGTCTCCCCCCGCTTCGATTGAAAATCGAGCTGACGCTCGTCTCGTTCATCGACTGGGTGCTCGCCGCCGCAACGTTGTATACGTGCATTTATCTTTCCGGCGAACATGTGAAACCGGGTTTGCTGCTCGGCTCGTTCGCGGGCGCCGGCGTGCTCGGCCTGGTCAGTCAGGTGCCGGGTGGCCTCGGCGTGTTCGACGGCCTGATCCTCCTCGCGCTTACCGAAGCCGGCTACGACAAGGCATCCATATTTTCCGGCTTGCTGCTGTTCCGCATCGCGTATTACCTGGTGCCGCTGCTCGTCGCACTTTACATGGGCTCGGAGATGCTCACGACGCGGTTGCCGCTGCTCGTGCGTCTGCGCTCGCGGCTGGCGGGTCATCCGCTGTTCGGCGTGATCGGATTGCCAGTGACGCTCCTCGCCGACTTCGGCACACGCCTGCTTGCCGTGCTGACGTTCGGCGCGGGCGCGATGCAATTGGCGTCCGCCGCGATTCCATCGGTGAGCGAGCACATCGACGTCGTGCGCGGAACATTGCCCATCCTCGCCGTCGAAAGTTCGAACTGGTTCAGCGTCTTGTCCGGCGTGCTGTTGTTGGGACTCGCCCGCGGCATCGACGGCCGTCTTCGCATCGCCTATCGCGGCGCGCAATGGCTGCTGCTGATCAGTGCGGCGCTCGCGATCACCAAGGGCCTGCATTTCGGCGAAGCCCTTTTCCTGCTGATCGTCGCCGGACTGCTGCGCACGCGAAAACGCGTCTTCACGCGCCGCGCGATGACGCTGACATCCGCGCGAACCATCGGCTGGTACACGGGATTGTTGATCTGCGTCCTCGTGTTCTTCGCCATCGGCGTGGCGCAAGTGCTCGGCGACGATTCGTTCGACTTGTTCTATTTCGGATATGGCGAGCACACGTCACGCATCGGCCGAGGACTCAGCGCAGCCCTCCTCGGCCTCGGCCTTTATTTGATCTGGCAGGTGTTCGCCGTGAAGCGACCTCACCTGCGCTATCCCGATCACGCGGAACTCGAACAAGCGCGCGACCTGTACCAGAAGCACGGCGGTGGCGAGTTCGCGCATCTCACCTTCATGGGCGACAAGCACTTGTTCTGGGCGGCGGATCATCAGGCCGTGATTGCCTACGGCAGCGTGCGCGATCGTCTCGTCGCGCTCGGCTCGCCGTGCGGGACCGACACCGGTATCGATCGCGCGATCCTGGATTTCCGCCACTTCGCCGATTCGCAGGATCGCATGCCTATCTTCTACGAAGTGCTGGAACCGGATCTGTCGCGCTATCACGATCATGGCTTCGATCTGTTCAAGCTCGGCGAACTCGCGCTCGTGCGGCTCGAGGAATTTTCGCTGGCCGGCAAGCGCTGGGAAGATCTGCGCCAGGCGACCAACCGCGCCGACAAGGAAAAACTGGCATTTACACTTGTATACCCGCCGTTCGACACGGCGCTGTTGAACAATCTCGAGCGCGTCTCCGACGCTTGGCTGGCCGACAAGGGCGGCACGGAGAAAAGTTTTTCGTTGGGCGCGTTCGAGCCGTTGTACCTGGACTGGAGTCCGATCGCGCTGGTGCATCGCGATGGCGAACTCATCGCGTTCGCCAACGTGCTGCCGCCCTATGGGCCTGGAGGTCACGCCAGCGTCGACCTGATGCGTCACACATCCGACGTACCGCGCAGCACGATGGACTATCTGTTCGCGAACGTCATGCAGTGGGCGAAAGATCAAGGCTACGAAATTTTCAGCTTCGGCATGGCGCCGCTGTCGCGCGTGGGCGACAACCCGTACGCGCGCGCGAATGAACGCCTCGCCGCGATTGCATTCCGCTATGGCAATCGTTTCTACAACTATCAGGGCGTGCGCAAGTACAAAGACAAATTCAAGCCGGAATGGGTGGGCGCGTATTTAGCGTATCCGCGCGGACTCTGGGTGCCGGGACTGCTGATCGATATCGCGGCATTGGTATCGGGCGGATATCGTAAATTCCTGATCGGTTGATCGAGGTCATGCGCGCGCCTGCCATTGAAACGCGTCGCGTTTTTTCTTGTCCAACGACACGGTGCTGCAAGCGTTGTGTGTCGACGAAAATAAGCTAACCGGCAGTTTAGCCCGCCATCAGCCATACAAAGCTCGGCATATCAACCTCCATCGAAGGGGACGAACGGTATATCAGAAACGTCGATGTCTTGTCGGTCGTCATCTCGGTGCCACCGCCGGGTTGGCTGTAAGCGAGCTCTACGACGGATGCATCGGAGAGGTGTCGACGGAGCAATTCGGGATTTCATAGTAGCCGTCGGGCGTGCTCAGCAATGCCAACGCTGACTGAGCCTCAGCACCGTTGGCGTACTGATCTGTCGTCAACCAAATCTTACCGCTGCTTGGACCCATACGTATGATTCCACTCGCATCCTCCCGTCATCGACCAAGGTCCTGCATGCGCCATTTCGGTGCTCTTTTTGATCTTTCGCCGACAACCGCTTTTAGGATCCCTTCGGGCTCACCATAAACGTCATAGGGCTCACGCGCGACAATCTTTTCGTAAATCCGTTCAGTCATCCAGACAGGCCGTTCGTGGACCA
>DATAVJ010000074.1:0-2498 GCA_036267795.1 Rudaea sp. | reverse complement strand
ATGGTCAAGGGCATTCACGCGAAAAGCGTCGCGGCGGAGTTCCTTGAACACGCGAACGAAGAGCAGGAACACGCCGACAAGATCGCCAAGCGCATCGTGCAACTCGGCGGCAAGCCGAACATGAATCCGGAAGGGTTGATGACGCGCAGCCATTCCGATTATGTCGAGGGCGACGACGTCGTTTCGATGCTCAGGGAAAACCTGATCGCCGAACGCATCGCGATCGATAGCTACCGCGAAATCGCGCAATACATCGGCGACAAGGATCCAACCTCGCGGCGGGTGATGGAAGACGTGCTTTCACAGGAAGAAGAACACGCCGAAGACATCAGCACGCTGCTTGAAGACATCGGTCATGAATTGAAAGAAGATCCGCAAACCGCGGCGCGCAAATAACGCTATCCGACGTCCCGAAACCGCTGCATTGCCAGCCGCAGTGCAGCGAACTGACGCGACACGTTCGTGCATGCGTCGCAGATCATCAGGTGCAACCGCAACCGCTGCCGCTGATTCCACGGCAGCGACTCATCCTCGCGCTGCGACAATAGACGCGAGGCATGCTGGCAATTGATGCGAATCGCCATCGTCACTCCGGCTGCGTTCGGCCGAAGCCGCCGCGTTCCAGGCATTGCCGCAACATCATCCGCGCCCGATACAGTTGTACCCAAACGTTGGACGACGTGAGGCCCAAATCCTTACACAGCTCCTTCGTGTCGCTGCCGAACACCTCGCGCAGCACGAACACCTGACCGATGCGCTTGGGCAGCCGGTCGACGCAACCCTGTACGGCGGCGAGGAAGCTGTCCTGTTGCGACAACTCGGCAGGATCGCGCACGTCACTCGGCATGTGCATGTAGTGACCGCTCGCGTCGAAGATGCGGTCGATGGCGCCGTCGTCGTCGGGATCAGCCGGTTCCAGCGGCTGTTCGCGCCATTGCTTGCGCAGCAGATCGATGATGCGGTTCTTCAGAATCGACGTAAGCCAGGTGCGCAACGAACTGGTGCCGCGGAATTGTTCGCGGCGTTCGAAGGCCTGAGTGAGTGCATCGGAGACGAGATCTTCGGCGAGCATTTCGTCGCGCAGCTCGATGCGCGCTATCTTGAGCAGATAGGGCCGGTGCTCGGCGAGCGTGGTGAAATCGAATGGGGCGGTAGGCATGCTGGGAATGATAGCCGCTTTAAGCAGCCGGACTGCCGGCGAGAGTAAAATTGCGCGATCGCCCGACGGATCCCGCCATGAACGACATACTTTTTCATATCCACCACATCGGCGTGACGCCGTGGAAATTGATCGGCTATATCGGCACGTTCCTTTTTACGGCACGCTGGTTCGTGCAGTTGTACGCGACGAAACGCCTTAAACGCGTCGTCATGCCGATGTCGTTTTGGTACCTGTCGATCGTCGGCAGCGTGATGACACTGGGCTACTTCATCTGGGGCAAGAACGATTCAGTGGGCATCATCCAGAATGCGTTTCCGATGTTCGTCTCGATGTACAACGTCGTGATTCACCTGCGGCATCACACACCCGAAGCGGTTGCGCCCGGCGGTGCGGAGGAAGACCTCGGCAATCACTCCGGATCGTAGTCGAGATTCGGCGCGAGCCAGCGCTCGGTTTCGGCAAGCGTCCAGCCTTTGCGTTTCGCGTAGTCCTCGACCTGCGTCTTCGACACGCGCCCGACAACGAAATATTGGCTGTCCGGATGGCTGAAATACCATCCCGACACGGCCGCCGTCGGGTACATCGCGAAACTCTCGGTGAGTTCGATGCCCGTGTTCTTCGTCGCATCGAGAAGTTGGAACAGCGTTCCTTTTTCGGTGTGATCGGGGCACGCGGGATAGCCCGGCGCAGGCCGAATGCCGCGATATTTTTCGCCGATCAATTCGTCGTTGGCGAGGTTTTCGTCCGACGCATAACCCCAGAACTCCTTGCGCACGCGCTCGTGCAGGCGTTCGGCGAACGCTTCGGCGAGACGGTCGGCGAGCGCCTTCAGCAGGATCGACGAATAATCGTCGTGATCGCGCTCGAATTCGGCGAGCTTGGTCTCGATGCCGATGCCGGTGGTGACGGCGAACGCACCGATCCAATCGGTCACACCGCTGTCTTTCGGCGCGATGAAATCGGCGAGACAGAAATCTGGACGCCCGGGCGGTTTGTCGGCTTGTTGACGTAAAAAATGCAGCCAGGTTGGGTGAAAGGGCGGCGCATCGTTCTGTTTCGACGCATCAGCAGCACCGAGCGCTGCCCCCTCACCCCCAAGCGGAGCTTGGAGGAGAGGGAGGCACACGTCGTCGCCAACACGGTGTGCCTCAAAGAATCCGATGACGCCGCGCGCCGTCAGCCATTTTTCAGCCACGATTTGACGGATCATCTTTTTCGCGTCGCCGAACAATTCGCGCGCCTGCGTGCCGACAATGGCGTCATCGAAAATCTGTGGATAGTGGCCCGACAATTCCCACGTATTGAAGAACGGCGTCCAGTCGATGCGCGCGACGAG
>DATAVJ010000073.1:0-7175 GCA_036267795.1 Rudaea sp. | reverse complement strand
CTGGGCGCTTCCTTGTTCGTGTAGGGCACGCCTCCTTTGGTCAACGCGCTCTTCACGATGTCGCACGAATCTTTGTATTGGCGCTTGCCGACGGGATCGAACTGGAAGCTGCAGGTGTTCGGATCGGCCGTCACCACCACCGGGTTCGTCTGGCTTGCCGTTTCGATGGCCGGATTGCCGTAGTGCGTAAGGCCCTTGAAGATCGGGAAATACGTGAGCGCCGCCAGCAGACAGCCAGCCATCACGATCGGCTTGCGGCCGATCTTGTCGGACAACGCACCGAAGACGACGAAGAACGGCGTGCCGATCAGTAACGCGAGCGCGATCAGATAGGTCACCGTGAGGCTGTCGATCTTCAGCGTGGTGCCGAGGAAGAACAACGAATAGAACTGTCCGCCGTACCAAACGACGGCTTCGCCGGCCGTCGCACCGAACAGCGCGAGCAGCACGATCTTCAGATTGTCCCAGCGCATGAACGATTCGGTCAGCGGCGCCTTTGAACCGCGCCCTTCGGCTTTCATTTGCTGGAACAGCGGCGATTCCTGCAATTGCAGCCGGATGTAAACCGAAATGATCAGCAGGAAGAACGACAGCCAGAACGGCACGCGCCAACCCCAGCTGGCGAAACCATCGGCGCCGATCCATTGCTTGCACAACAGGATCACGATCAGCGACACGAACAGACCGAACGTCGCCGTGATCTGGATGAAACTGGTGTAGAAACCGCGTTTGCCGGGCGGCGCGTGTTCGGCAACGTACGTCGCCGCGCCGCCGTACTCGCCACCGAGCGCGAGGCCCTGCAACAGACGCAGGACGATCAATATCACCGGCGCCGCGATGCCTATCGACGCATAGCTCGGAATGAGACCGACGAGAAACGTCGACGAACCCATGATGATGATCGTGATCAGGAACGTATATTTGCGCCCGATCAGATCGCCGAGCCGACCGAACAGCAGCGCGCCGAACGGGCGCACGAAGAAGCCGGCGGCGAACGCGAGCAGCGCCATGATCAGGCCGCTGGTCGGATTCAATGCGGAAAAGAAATTCGCGGCGATGTTGGCGGCGAGCGAACCGTACAGATAAAAGTCGTACCACTCGAACATCGTGCCGACGCTCGATGCGGTGATCACGCGCACGTGTCCGCTGCTCAAACCGCCGCGGTCGTTTGCTTGTATGGTGGCCATGAATTACTCCCCAGAAGATGACTGCCAGCCTGTGC
This sequence comes from Rudaea sp., assembly GCA_036267795.1. GTDB lineage: Bacteria > Pseudomonadota > Gammaproteobacteria > Xanthomonadales > Rhodanobacteraceae > Rudaea. Next base: position 5,953 of record DATAVJ010000073.1, on the reverse strand, counting down.
GGCGACAGGTGTTTCACAGCGTGCCGACCGCTCCCCGCACGGGCCATACGGCTTTGGTCGTAGGCTTGGCGCAAACTCGACCAAAGTATTATTGGCGGATCGCGCGGCGGTAATGGGAGCTTCGTCCGCGCGAAGCGCAAGTCATCGTCGAGGAGTTCGTATGTCGCAACTTCATCCTGTTCCTGCCGATTTCGCCGCGCACGCGCGCATCAAGGCGGACGACTACGAAAAGCTTTACGCCGAATCGGTGGAAAATCCCGAAGCCTTTTGGGAACGCATCGGAAAACGGCTGGACTGGAGCAAGCCGTACACCAAAATCAAGGACGTTTCATACGACGCGAACGATTTGCACATCCGCTGGTATAGCGATGGCGAGTTGAACCTGTCGGCGAACTGTCTGGATCGCCACCTGCAAAAACGCGGCGACAAGACGGCGATCCTGTGGGAAGGCGACGACCCCGATGAATCGAAGGCGATCACATACCGGCAGCTGCATGAGCACGTCTGCAAGGCCGCCAATGTTCTGAAAAATCTCGGCGTCGCCAAAGGTGACCGAGTGACGATTTATCTGCCGATGATTCCCGAAGCGGCCGTGGCGATGCTGGCCTGCGCGCGCATCGGCGCGATACACAACGTGGTGTTCGGCGGTTTTTCGCCGGATTCCCTGGCGAGCCGTATTGCCGATTCCACGTCGAAAATCGTGATCACGGCCGACGAAGGCCTGCGCGGCGGCAAGAAAGTGGCGTTGAAAGTGAACGTCGACGAAGCACTGACGCGACCCGGCACGACGAGCGTGGAAACAGTGCTCGTCGTCAAGCGCACCGGTTCGCCCATCGCCATGCAGGCGCCGCGCGACCGCAGTTGGGAAGCGCTGATGGACGGCCAAAGCGCCGATTGCCCGCCGACGCCAATGAATGCCGAAGATCCGCTTTTCATTTTGTATACCTCGGGCTCAACCGGAAAACCGAAGGGCGTACTGCACACGACCGGAGGCTACGGCGTTTTCGCGAGCTACACGCACGAATGCGTGTTCGATCTGCGCGAAGACGACGTCTATTGGTGCACCGCCGATGTGGGCTGGGTGACCGGCCATAGTTACATCGTCTATGGTCCGCTGGCCAACGGCGCGACGTCGCTGATGTTCGAAGGCGTACCGAATCATCCGGATTCGGGCCGCTTCTGGCAGATCGTCGACAAGCATAAAGTGACGCTGTTCTACACCGCACCGACGGCGATCCGCGCGCTCATGCGCGACGGCGAAGCGCCTGTGCAAAAATCAAAACGGACGTCTTTACGGCTACTCGGAAGCGTCGGCGAACCGATAAATCCGGAAGCGTGGGAATGGTATTGGCGCGTGGTCGGCGACGGACGCTGTCCCATCGTCGACACGTGGTGGCAAACCGAAACCGGCGGCATCCTCATCACGCCGCTGCCCGGCGCGATCGATCAGAAACCCGGCTCCGCCACCAAACCGTTTTTCGGCGTGAAGCCCGCCATCGTCGATGCGGACGGAAAACAGCTCGACGGCGAATGCGAAGGCAACCTCGTTCTCACGGATGCGTGGCCGGGCCAGATGCGCACCGTCTATGGCGATCATCAACGCTTCGTCGACACGTATTTCAAGACGTATCCCGGCACCTATTTTACGGGCGACGGCGCGCGCCGCGACAAGGACGGCTACTACTGGATCACGGGTCGCGTCGATGACGTGATCAATGTCTCAGGCCATCGTCTCGGCACGGCGGAAGTGGAAAGCGCTTTGGTGGCGAATCCGAAGGTCGCCGAGGCGGCCGTCGTCGGTTGTCCGCACGAGATCAAAGGACAAGGCATTTACGCGTATGTCACCTTGAAAGCGGGCATCGAACCGACGGACGCGCTGCGCAAGGAGTTGATCGCGTGGGTGCGCAAGGAAATCGGACCGATCGCCATGCCGGATTATCTGCAATGGGCGCCGAGCCTGCCGAAAACGCGATCCGGCAAGATCATGCGCCGCATCTTGCGCAAGATAGCGGAGAATCAGCCGGACCAGCTCGGCGACACGTCCACGCTGGCCGATCCGACCGTGGTGCAGAATCTCGTGAACGAGCGATTGGTCAAATGATGCTTTGTATACAATGCGGCAACACCGATGCGTGAAGTACTGATCGCCGACGATCATCCGTTGTTTCGCGATGCGCTGGCGCGCGCCGTCACGCAGGCGGTGCCGGACGCCAGTCTTCATCAAGCCGACAGCGTCGCCGCACTGTTGAACCTGATCGAAGCGCATCCGCATGCGGAATTGCTGCTGCTCGATCTGCACATGCCGGGTGCGAACGGCTTTTCCGCGCTCGTGCATGTGCGCGGCCAGCAGCCGGGATTGCCGGTGATCATCGTGTCGGCGCAGGAAGACGCGCGTGTGATTCAGCGCGCCGTCGGCCACGGAGCGTCGGGCTACATTCCGAAATCGACGTCGGCCGACAACATCGTCGCTGCCATCCAGCGCGTTCTGGAAGGCGACGTATGGCTGCCGCCCCACGTCAGCGGATTGACGGCGAAAGTGGAGTCCGCCGAAGCCGCCGCCGCCGCGCACGTCGCGGAACTGACGCCGCAACAATTTCGCGTGCTCGGCATGATCGCGGAAGGTCTGCTCAACAAGCAGATCGCTTATGAATTGAATGTCTCGGAAGCCACGATCAAGGCGCATATGACGGCGATCATGCGCAAATTGAACGTCTCCAATCGCACACAGGTCGCCTTGCTCGCACGCCGGCTGGCGCTCGACCCTGCGCTCGAAACCGCAGATTACGGCTAGGTCAATGCTTCCATCGCCGGCGCGGCAATGCGCGACGCGACGCGGCCGAGCTGCGCGATCAACGCACGCAACGCCGCCGGTTTTACCGGTTTGAGCAGCACGGCGTAGCCGTGCGTTTTCGCGCGCGCCTTGAGTTCCGGACTGGAATCGGCCGTGATCAATGCGCCGGGCGGCGGCGCGACGCACAAAGAACGAAGATGATCGAGCGCTTCCAGCCCGTCGATGGGATCGTCGAGATGATAGTCGGCCAAAATCAGATCGGGCCGATGCCGCAAAATGACTTTTGTGGCTTCTTCCACATTGTTGCAAATGTCGCACGTCACGCCCCAGCGCTTCAGCAAGGCGGCCATGCCGTCGAGAATGGCGCTGTCGTTGTCGAGGCAGAGCACATGCAATCCGCCCACGATGCCCGGCGCCGTCGCTCGCTGACGCAACGCAGGTGCCGCAGGCGCCGGCGCCGCACGCGCTACTTCGACGGCGAACACGCTGCCGCGGCCGGGCCACGAGCGCAGCGAGAGCCGGTGACCGAGCATGTTGGCCATGCGTTCGCAGATCGCCAGTCCGAGGCCCAATCCTTTTTCGCCCCACGGCGATGCGAATTGTCCGCGGCGGAATTCGTCGAAGATGCTGCGTTGTTGTTCGGCGTCGATGCCCACGCCTGTGTCCCACACTTCGATGCGCACACGCGAATCGAGCCGGCGCACGCCGAATAGAACCGTACCGCGCCGCGTGTATCGCAACGCGTTCGACAGAAGATTCTGCAAGATGCGGCGCAGGAGTTGCGGATCGCTGATCACGCGCGCATGGCTGCCGACGAAACGCAAATCCAGATTTCGCGCTGCCGCCACGACGCTGAACTGATGCTTGAGCGGTTCGGTGATGTCGCTCAGCGCGAAGCTGCTGACCTCCGGCGTGAGTTTGCCGGCATCGAGCCGGGATGCTTCGAGCAATGAATCGAGCAAGTCTTCGGCGGCTTTGAATGCCGCATCGGCGCGCTCGGCAAGTTGCGCGCTTTCGGGATCGAGCGGCTGATGCCGTAAGGCGGAAGTGAACAAACGCGCGGCGTTCAACGGCTGCAGCAAATCGTGCGACGCCGCGGCAAGGAAGCGCGTTTTGCCCGCGTTCGCCGTTTCGGCTTCGCGCTTTGCGATTTCTTGCGCGGCCAGCGCTTCGCGCAATTCGCGTGTGCGTTGCGCCACGCGCTGTTCGAGATTTTCGTTGGCTTCGCGCAACGCCAATTCCGCGCGTTTGTAATCGGTGATATCGCTGAATGCGGTGAGATAACCGCCGCCCGGCAACGGTCCGCCGCGTGTTTCGATGACGCGTCCGTCCGGACGTTCGCGCACGAAAACGTGCGGCGCGCCTTCGCGCAGATGATCCAGGCGGCTCTGCACTTGTCGGTCGACCACGCCTTCGCCCAGCAGCTGGCGTTCCGCGTTGTAGCGAATCAGATCGGCGACCGGCCTGCCGACATACACGAAGCCTTCCGGATAATCGAAAAGATCCAGATAGCGGCGGTTCCAGGCCACGATGCACAAATTCGCATCGACGACGCTGATGCCCTGACTCATGTTCTCGAACGTCACGGCAATCAGCTCGCGGCTGAACCGTAATTCCTGCGATGTTTCGTCGAGAAGCATCGCGGCTTCCGACAAATCCAGACCGGTGCCGCGCAATGCGCTCGTCAGCATGCGGCGCGCCGACGCGGCGCCGATCGCGCCGGCGAGCAGGCGTTCGGTGAATTGCAGCAGCGCACGATCGGCGATGGTGCCGGTCTGCGCCGGCGTCGATGCCGCGTATTCCGCGAACGCGCGATGCGCGTTTTCCTCGCCGAGGATGCGGCCGGCCAGAGCGCGCAAATCGGCGACAGGAATGCGGCCGCGCCATTCGCCGGTCGACGTGATGCGTTCGGCGTAGGGATCGATGAAGGTCGATGCGCGCAGACGGTCTTCCACGGTCGGACGAAAACGCAACGATAGAAAAATCAGGCAACCGACATTCGCGAGCAGAGACCAAAATGCGCCATGCGTGATTGCATCCCAGCCGTGTAGTTGAAACAGCGCATGCGGCTGCAGCCACGTGATGCCGAACGGACCGTCGTGTACCCAGTCGGCCGCAATCAACCCCGCTTCGGCCAGACTCGGCAGCAACAACGTGTAAATCCAGATCGAGAACCCGGCGCACAACCCGGTGATCACGCCGATGCGGCTCGCACCGCGCCAGTACAGCGCGCTGACGATAGCCGGCGCGAATTGCGCGAGCGCCACGAACGAAAGCAATCCGATCGAAGCGAGATTCGCGTTCTTCGTAATCGCCCGGTAATACAGATAGGCCATGCCGACCAGCAGAACGATCGCGACGCGGCGCGTCTTCAGCATCATCGACGACAAATCGTTGCGCTGCTCCAACGCGACACCGCGCAGGCGCAGCATCGCCGGAATGACGAGATCGTTGCTGATCATCGTCGACAGCGCCACGCATTCGACGATCACCATGCCGGTGGCCGCGGAAAATCCGCCGAGATACGCGAACATGGCAAGAAACGTGTGCCCGTTGCTGGCCGGCAGCCACAACAAATACGCGTCCGGCGAAATGCCTTCGCCGTGAATTTGCGTCGCGCTGACGGCAACGATGGGGAGCACGAGTATGCAGACGACGATCAGATAGGCGGGGAAAAGCCGGCGCGCGTATTTCACATCGCTAGGATCTTCGCATTCGACGACGCCGACCTGGAACTGACGCGGTAAACAGAACATCGCCACGTACGCGAGCAGGATCTGGCTGAAAAATCCCGTCGGCAATCCTTCCGTTTGCAATTCATGCAGCGGCGGCGCAATCGCGGAGGAAAATCCGCCGATCGCAAAAGCGTAGATGCCGATGGCGACGAACGCGACGAGCTTCACGACCGATTCCGCTGCGATTGCCAGCATCATGCCGTGGTGATGTTCGGTCGCATCGATGCGGCGCGTGCCGAACAAGATGGCGAACATGGCGAGCAGCACGGCGACGTATAGCGCGCTGTCGCCGAGCACCGGCGAATTTGCCGTACCGCGCCCGCTTAGTGCATCGATACTCATCGCGACCGCTTTGAATTGCAGCGCCAGATACGGTATCGATGCGGTGACGGCGATGACCGTGACGAGCGCGGCCAGCCGATGCGAT
>DATAVJ010000072.1:0-31358 GCA_036267795.1 Rudaea sp. | reverse complement strand
GTTCATTTTTTTCGCGCTGCTGCTGATCACGCTGCTGCTCGCATTGAAAGCCTGGGCGCAGACGGCGGCCGACTGGCTCGCCGCGCCGCTGGGATGGTCGGTCTTCATTCTTTCGTGGTGGATACCGATCTACCTTTTTCTGATGCAGAAAAAAGTATACAAACAGGGCTGGATCATGACGACGCTGAAATACGGCGTCATCGGCATCTGCTACGTCGTCGTCATTGCCTTCGGCGTGGGCGTTGCGGCGATCGTGAGTCTTGCCACTGCCTGACCGTCACGGTTTCGGCGGCGCTTTGCTCAATTCCGCCGCGCGCTGCTCCGGTGTCATATGCACGATGCGGCTTCGATAAGCGTCGCGCTGATCCGGCGGCAGACCGCGCCATGCCTGCATGAAAACGCGGCGTTGCTCCATCGGCAACCCTTGCAGGGCCTGATGCGTGTCGCGCCGTTCGTCCGGCGGAATGGACTGCAGAAAATCACGCAGCATGCCTGCGCGGTTCTGCGCGTTGGCGCCCATCAGGAATGCCTCGCGTTCGCTCGGGCTCATCTGATTGAATTTCTCGCGCAGATGCTGGCGCTGATCCGGCGGCAACGATGCGAAACGTTTGAACGCCTGACGAATGTGCTGTTGCTGATCCGGCGGCAATTGCCTGAATTTTTCATAGCGCTGACGGAGTTTCTCGCGCTGCTCCGGCGGCAAACTGTTCCACTTCTCGAAACGGCTGCGCACGTTGTTGCGCTGCTCGGGCGTGAGCGTCGCCCAGCGCTGCGCGCCGCGCAGGAGCCGCTGTTGCGCCGGCGGCGGCAGTTGGTCCCAATTCGTGTGAACGGACTCGAGGATCTGTTGCTCGTCCGGACTCAGCGACGACCAAGCCACCGGCGCTCCGCGCGTTGCCGCCGGCGGCATGGTCTGATTCGGTTGCGCGACGACGCAGGTTGCGCCAAAAAATAGCGGCAGGGCGACAAGCAGTCGCACGAAGATCGTGGTGCGAATCGTCGTCATGGCCTGCGTCCTTCCTTCGGTTTGTCGGCGTCGGCGTCTGCTTGTTCCGACAATCCGATCGGATCGAGCCCGTCGGCCGCATCTTCGTAGTCGCCCAGAAAACCGAGCAATGCGGGATCGGGATTGTCTTTTTTCGGATCGTCTTTTCTCTGCTTGCCGTCGTGCTTGTTCACGTGCCGCCCCTGTGTTTTTGTCTCTGCCGCCGCCGCGACCGGTTGCGGCGGCGGCGATGGCGATGTCTGCGCCAGCGCAGCTGCCGAAAAAATCGTCGCGAGAATCAGACTCACCCGTTGTTGTCCTGGCCTTGTGCGTCGAGCCATGCATAGAAATCGAGGTCCTGATAGAACTCGATGCCGTCGTCACTGGAGACGAGGTCCAGATCGCTCGCGGAAAATCCGCCGCTGGGTGCGGCCGCGCTCGTGCCGGGAATGAAAGGATCCGCCGCGTTGGGTGGCGCGGTAGGCCGATGCCACACCACGGCCACTGCCAGAAGAACCGCACACGCGCTGGCCAAGCCCGCCGGCACGAACCACGACCGCATGCGGCGCGGACGCGCGAGCCCCAGCGCGCGTTGTCGCGCGCGGTTCAGGCGCGACAACGTCGCCGCATCCAGATTTTGGGCGGACTCGTCGAGCGCTTGCTTCGCCTGCGGCGTCCAGTTCGGCAGATCGTCGTCGTCATTCATGCGTATTTCTCCAATGCGCGGCGCAATGCCGTCAGCGCGCGCGACAAGTGTGTCTTCACGCTCCCCTCGCTGCAACGCATGACGTTCGCCGTGGTTGCAACATCGAATCCTTCCCACACACGCAGCAAAAACGTCTGCCGTTGCCGCGCCGGCAATTTTTTCAGCGCCTCGTCCAATGCCAGCGACGCTTCGTTACCGGCCAACCGCAGCAGCGGACCCGGATCGGTCGTATCCGGCGCCTGCGCAATTTCGTCGACCTCATCGTCGGCCGGCTTGACCCACGCCGCCAGCCAGCGCCCGCGCACTTGCTTGCGCCGGTGAAAGTCGTTGATGCGGCTGTCCAGCACACGATAGAACAGCGGCGCCCAGTCCGCGGCCGGCTTGCTCGTATAGTGGCGCACGAAACCGAACATCGCGTCCTGAACCAGGTCCATGGCGTCGTCGCGGCTCGACGTCGCCATTTCCGCCATGCGCAGCGCGCGGCGCTCGACGGTTTTCAGGAAATGATCGATCGCACTGTCGTCCGTGTCGGCGGCGTCCACGCGTTCGCGCATCCAGTTTGAGGGGGGCAATGGGATTGTAGAAATTGTATGCGTCATCCGGGCGTTATCGTAAGCTCGCCTCGCTGATTTCAACGCCCGGCGGCACACTCGGTTGACGAGGGTTGTGCACAAGCCGGAGTCGACCGGCCCGCATGGACCTTGAACTGTCGCACAAGTGCAAAAATATACTTGTTTTGCTCCTGTAACTCATTGATGTGATAACTATATTTCAGTGTGGTTAAACTTTCGCCAAGGCGAAGAAGGGCCTGTAATTATGCGCTTCGCGACCCCCAATTCGAAGGCTCATGCACAGACTTATCCACAGCGCTTGTGGATAAGCATGAAAGTCGTTTGGGAATGATGACTTGAGTATCACTCTTGAGCATTCACATACGCTTTTTGCGCAACTGCTTATTCCTGCGCACAACGGCCGAATTTTATCGCACGGAGTTGCCTGATGTCGGGTGTTTTGCGCGTCGCCGTGCCGGTGCCGCTGCCGCAGCTTTTCGATTATTTACCGCCGCGAGGAATGGACGCTGCCGCCATCGCGGCAGGCTCGCGCGTTGCGATCCCATTCGGCACGGGCAAGCGCGTTGGCATCGTTGTCGAGACCATCGCGCAATCGGAATTGCCATCGTCGCGGCTCAAGGCGGCGACCGCACTGCTCGACGACGAGCCCGCGATCAATGCCGAGTTGCTTGCCACGTTGCAATGGGTATCGCGGTATTACCTGCACCCGCTGGGCGAAGTATTGGACACGGCGTTACCGGTCGGCCTGCGTCGCATCAAAGCTCTGCCGGACGACGGGGAACCGGCGCTGATGCGCGCGCCGGACGTTGCGCACGATCCGAAACTTCGCGCGGGATCGAATAGCGCCAACCTGCTCGGCTTTCTCGCAAACGGTGCCCTGAGCTATGCCGCGCTCGATGCGCGAATGCCCGAATGGCGCGGCGCCGCCGCGAATCTCCGCAAACGCGGATTGGTCGTGACGACGCGCACCGCTGCGTCGGCTATGCCGAACGTGCGCATCGACCCGCCGCCGCTGACGGACGAACAGCGGCAAGCCACGCAAACTATCGCCGCTTCGCTGGGCGACTACGCGCCATTCCTGCTGGAAGGCATTACCGGCAGCGGCAAGACCGAGGTGTACCTGGCGCTCACCGAACAGATACTGGCGCGGGGCGGCCAAGTGCTCGTTCTCGTTCCGGAGATCGGACTGACGCCGGCGCTCGAACGCCGATTCCGTGATCGCGTCGGCCATCGCATCCACGTGCTGCATTCGAATCTTTCCGATGGCGAGCGCACACGCGCATGGCTTGCCGCGGCACGTGGGGAATCGTGCGTCATCCTCGGCACACGCTCGGCGATTTTCGTACCGCTGCCGAAAGCGGACTTGATTGTCGTCGACGAAGAACACGACGCGTCGTACAAACAGCAAGATGGGTTGCGCTATTCCGCGCGCGATCTCGCACAGGTGCGCGGCAAAGCCTTGAGCGTTCCGGTGGTGCTCGGTTCGGCAACGCCGTCGCTGGAATCTCTCGCGAATGTCGAGGCGGGCCGCTATCGGCAACTGCACCTGAGTTCGCGGCCCGGCGCGGCACGGTTGCCGGAATTCCAATTCATCGACCTGCGCGGCAAGCGGCTCAACGACGGATTGTCGGAAGAACTCATCAAGGCAATTCGCGACTGCGTCGCGCGCGGCGAACAAGCGTTGCTGTTCCGCAACCGGCGCGGCTATTCGCCGGTGCTGATGTGTCACGCCTGCGGATGGCATGCCGCGTGCGAACGCTGCGACAAACCGATGACATGGCACCGCGGTGCCGCTCAGATGCGTTGTCATCACTGCGGCGCTCAGTCGCCGGTGCCGTCGCACTGTCCGAGTTGCGGCAACCTTACCCTCGAACCGCGCGGTGTCGGCACGGAGCGCATGGAACAGGTGCTGACGAAACTGTTTCCGAACGTGCCGGTGATCCGCATCGACCGCGAAACGACGCGCAACCGCGGCGGTGTCGACGAGCGATTGCAGCAATTGCCGCCCGATCGGCCGGGAATTCTCGTCGGCACGCAGATGCTCGCGAAGGGTCACGATTTGCCGAACCTCACGCTGGTCGGTTTGATCGGTGTGGACGACGGATTGTTCAGCGTCGACTTCCGCGCCGGCGAACGGTTGTGCCAGCTCATCGTTCAAGTATCCGGGCGCGCAGGACGCGCACTTAAGCCCGGCAAGGTATGGACGCAGACGCTGCATCCCGATCATCCGTTGCTGCGCGGCCTGTTGAAATCCGGTTACGCAAAAGTGGCCGCGGGGTTGCTCGAAGAACGCCGCGAAGCGATGCTGCCGCCTTTTTCCTATCTGGCGCTGTTGCGCAGCGAAGCGAAAACATCTGCGATCGCGAACGAATTTTTGGCGCGCGCGGTGCAACTCGCGGGTTCGCCGGAAGGCATCCAGATGATCGGACCGATGCCGGCGCCGATGCCGCGGCGTGCGAACATGCATCGCAGTCAGCTGCTGCTGAGCGCGGAAGATCGGCCGAAGCTGCACACGTTCCTCGGACAATGGATTGCGCAACTGCGCACACTCGATGAAGCGCGCAAAGTGCGCTGGTCGCTGGACATCGACCCGATGGACTTGTATTAACGTGGACGCATGACCGCTCCAGCGAACACGCGCGTCCCGCACATCGTCGTTCTCGGCGGCGGCTTTGCAGGCCTGTGGGCTACACGCGCATTGCGTCGCGCACCGGTGCGCATCACGCTCGTGGACTGCACCAATCATCACTTGTTCCAGCCATTGCTTTATCAAGTGGCGACAGCGGGGTTGGCGTCATCGGATATCGCCGCGCCGCTGCGGCGCATTTTACGCAAGCAGGACAACGTCGAAGTGCGGTTGGCGATGACGGACCGCATCGAGCCCGAAGCGCGCCGCGTGCATCTAAATGACGAATCGTTTCTCGATTACGACGTACTCATTGTGGCAACGGGTGCGATGCATGCGTATTTCGGCCATGACGATTGGGCACCGTTCGCGCCGGGTTTGAAGACGTTGAAAGACGCGGTTCGGATACGACGCCGTTTTCTCGTGGCCTTCGAGCGCGCCGAATCCGAAAGCGATTCCGAAAAACGCGCGGCGTGGCTCAGTTTCGCCATCGTCGGCGGCGGGCCGACAGGCGTCGAACTGGCCGGCACGATGGCGGAAATCGCACGGCACACGTTGCGACGCGAATTTCGGCATATCGATCCCGCGTCGGCAAAAGTGCGCCTGCTCGAAGCAGGTCCGCGTGTGTTGTCGACGTTTCCAGAATCGTTGTCGACGAAGGCGCGCGAGCAACTCGAACGGTTGGGCGTCGAGGTCGTCACGGGCCAGCCGGTGACGGACGTCAACGGCGAAGGCTACCGGATGGGCGATGAATTTGTCGCAGCCAAGACCGTCGTGTGGGCGGCCGGTGTTGCGGCATCACCGCTTGCGAAATCATTGCGTGTGCCGCTGGATCGCGCGGGCCGCGTGCAGGTTTTGCCGGACTTGACCGTGCCCGGCCATCCGGAAATTTTCGTCGCGGGCGATCTCGCGTCGGTTTCGTCGGACGGCAAACCGGTACCCGGCATCGCACCGGCGGCCAAGCAGATGGGCAATCATGTGGCGCAAACGATTCGCGATCGTCTCGATGGAAAAACATCATCGCCGTTTCGGTATCGCGACTATGGCAACCTTGCGACGATTGGACGGATGGCTGCGGTCGTCGATCTGCGCGGCTTTCGATTTTCCGGTGCGATCGCTTGGTTCTTCTGGCTGATCGCGCATATCTTTTTTCTGATCGGTTTCCGGAATCGGTTGGCGGTGATGCTCAACTGGATTTGGGCGTATAGCTCGTCCGAACGGGCCGCGCGGATCATCGTGGGCGATACGAATGAGCGCGATGATTCTTCGCATGAGTTTTTGCCGTAGGTTTGATTCGCTAGCTCGTCATTCCTGCCGCGCAAATCCAGTGTCTTTCCATGCTTGTCATTCCAGCGAAAGCTGGAATCCGGCTTTGCTCTGAAGCTTGTCATTCCGACTAAGGCCGGAATCCAGTGACTTTTCTTTGAGGCAACGGCTTCCGCTGTCCTGCGGACAGCGGGTAACTTTTTGTCAGGCGACAAAAAGTCACCAAAAAAATGCCTTTCGTTCGCATCGGGTGTTGTCCGCAGACAGCACGTCCATGATGCTGACTGCGGACCGCGCGCTTCCTGCGCGCGATCACCGCTTTCGCAAGCCTCATCGCCGTCGTAGAAAGACGTCGCAGGTCTGACGATCAACTATGCGCTGAGCGGAATTGCCCGAAAAGAAAACGGCCCGCGTTTGCGGGCCGTTTGGTGTTGCGTGTTGCGTATTTTTTTATGCGGCGAAGAGTGTTCGCATTTTCTTCATTGCGTTCACTTCTACCTGACGGATGCGCTCAGCGGAAACCCCGTATTCATCGGCCAGTTCCTGCAGCGTCGACTTGTCGCCATCCCTCAACCAGCGGCGCTGGATGATGTCGCGCGAGCGTGCGTCGAGTTTCGACAGCCCTTGCTTCAAGTAACCCAAGTCTGAATCTTCCTGATTTGACGCTTCCAGCGTCTGATACGGATCGGCCGCGTTGTCGACCAGATACGCACCGGGCGACGGCTTGTCGTCTTCATCCGCATCCTGCGGAGCGTCGAACGCCATGTCGTGTCCGGATAGGCGCGACTCCATTTCGAGAACGTCCGCCACCGTTACGCCAAGATCTTTCGCGACCGCCTGGACTTCGCGCGAATTCATCCAGCCGAGGCGCTTCTTCGATTTGCGCAGATTGAAAAACAGCTTGCGCTGCGCCTTTGTCGTGGCGACTTTCACGATACGCCAGTTGCGCAGGATGAACTCGTGCATTTCCGCGCGAATCCAATGCACCGCGAATGAAACGAGACGCACGCCGACTTCCGGATCGAAACGCTTCACCGCCTTCATCAGGCCGATGTTGCCTTCCTGAATCAAGTCGCCAACCTGCAAACCATAACCGTTGTAGCTACGCGCGACGTGCACCACGAAACGCAGGTGCGACATCACGAGTTTCTTGGCCGCGTCGAGATCGTTCTCGCCGCGGAAACTCTTCGCCAACGCCTGTTCTTCTTCGAGCGAAAGCACGGGAATCTGGTGAACCGCCGAGACATACGCATCCAGACTGCCGATCGCGCTCAGGTTCGGCGCACTCGGGATCGGAAGATTGTTGGCCACTAATGCCGTTGTAGTCATGGACTCTCCTGGAAAACAGCTTTTAAGCACTCTGACCTTAGAGTGCTAAACGCCGTATAAGTTGCAATCCGGCTTCGAGCGATTCGAGCTCACCTTCACTGCTCGGCCTGATTTCTGTACTGCATAGTACAGCAACAGTCAGGAAAGGTCAAGATACGCGGGCGGCGGCAGAGCCCAGTCGATCGGCGCCAGCCGGCGGTCTTCCAACCACTTGTTTACTTTGGAGAAATGGCAACAGCCGAAGAAGCCCCTATGCGCTGAAAGTGGCGACGGGTGCGGCGCTTTCAAGACCAGGTGGCGACGCCCATCGACCAGCTTTCCTTTAGCTTGTGCGTAGCTTCCCCAAAGCAGGAAAACAAGATTTTCGCGCTCGCGATTGAGATGGTCGACGATGGCATCCGTAAATCCCTCCCACCCTTTGCCTTTATGCGATTCCGCCTTGCCGCGCTCGACCGTCAGCACCGAATTCAGCAGCAAAACACCTTGTCGCGCCCATGAAATCAGACATCCGTGCTCCGGCCTCGGAATGCCGACATCGCGCTCGATCTCCTTGAGCATGTTTTCCAGCGACGGCGGAATCGTCACGCCGGGCATGACGGAAAAACAAAGGCCGTGTGCCTGGTTTGGGCCGTGATACGGATCCTGCCCGATGAGCACCACTTTCACTTGTTCGAACGGCGTCGTATCCAGCGCGGCGAAAATTTTTTTCGGCGGCGGATAGATCGTCTTGCCGGCGCGCAATTCCGCGCGCAGGAATTCGGACAACGCCTGCATCTCGGGCCGCGCGAGATAATCGCCGAGACGCGCCTTCCACGAGGGTTCGAGTTTGAGATTGTCCGGCGTCACGCCGCCTGGGCGCGCTTGCGCAGATGTTGCGCGACGCGCATCTGAAACAGCAGTTTCGTGAGCAGCAACCGTTCTTCGATGGGTTTCTGCACGAGATCGTTCGCACCGGCGCGCAACAGCTCCGCCTGATTTCGCGGATTGTCGTCGCCCGTCATGATCAACACCGGCAGCTCGCCTTTGCCATAACCGAATTCATTGCGCACACGATCGAGCAGATCGCCGCCGGTGAGTTCGCCTTTCAGGTTCACGTCGGAAAGCACGACATCGGCGCCCGGAATTTTCCCTTGCGCCATCGCCGTTTCGAGCAACGCGACCGCATCCTCGACGCTCGTCACGTGCTGCACATTGAGCCCATATTTCTCCAGCATGCGGCGCGTGGCGAGCGCGACGACACGGCTGTCTTCCACATACAGCACATCGCCGCTCACCTGCGATTCCGGCCGCACGTAGCCGCGAATGAATTGCGACAGCGCGTTGAAGCCGAGCGACTTGTCGAAATAGTCCGTCACGAATTCCGACAACTCGCGGTTGATGAGGCGTTCGTTCACGTCGCCGGAAACGATGACGATGGGAATGTACGCTTGCGGCGCGTGTTCGCGCACGTATTTGGCGAGATCGAGACCGTCCATGTCCGGCAGGCGCAGCGCCGTCGTGATCAGATCGACCACGCCGGATTCCAGATGCTGTTTCGCTTCCGCACCGGTCTCGCAGGAAAGCACGGTGACGCCGGGCAAATCCGTCTTGAGCAATTGCTCGATCAGACGGCGCACGACTTTCGAGCCGTCGACGACCATGACGCGCGGCGTTTCGCTGGTGATGTGTCGGGTGAGAACGGATTCCATCAGGTTGGTTGTCCGAGTGCGATGTGGCGCGATGCCGCGATCCACGCGCCGAGCCAGCCGAGCGCCGCGCTCGCGACGAGCACGAGCGCCATCGTCGGCAGCGACAGGCCATGTACGTCGAAGCGATGATCGTAACTCGACAGCAGCGACGCCAGCGGCGCTGCCAGTGCCCATTCGACGATACCGATCAAGATCAAACTCGCCACCCCCGCAAACGCGCCGTACCAGAATCCGATGTAGAGAAACGGTCGACGTACGAATCCATTATCCGCGCCCAGCATTTGCATTACCGCAATCTCGTCGGCGCGGCCCTGGATATCCAGACGCACCGTATTGCCGACCACGAGCAACGCCGCCAACGCGAGCAGCACCGCCAACACCCCCGCGCCACGCCGCGCCAGCAGCAGGATCGCGTTCAGCCGTTGCCGCCACTGCGCATCATATTGCACGAGATCCACCGCCGGGTCGCGCTGAAATTCGTCGACCATCGCGGGCGTGGGGTCGGAATTGCCGCTCGCCGCCCGCGGATTGACGATCAGCAACGCCGGCAAGGGATTGTAGTGCAAAACCTTGAGCGCATCGGCAAAGCCCGATTGGCTGCGGAATTCCTCCAATCCCTGCTCCGGCGATCTCACGATGACATTCGTGACGTCCGCGCGAAGGCGCAGCCGTTCCGCAAGCGCCTTGACCGCATCGGCATCCGTTCCGGGTTTCAGGAAAACGCTGATCGAACGCGCATCATCGACGGTGCCGCTCAAGCCGCGCGCATTGTCGAGCAGCAGCCAGAACAACAATGGAAATGCCAACGCCAGGCTCAGCACGGCGAGCGTCAGCGTCGTCGCCCATGGCCGCCCGGCGAGGCGGCCCAGACTCGAAAAAAAACTGTACAAATGTTGCTCGCGCCACGCGCGCACGGGCAAGCGCGGTTTTTTCGCGGGCTTGATCGCGGCCACGGAAGATTCCGTTTTGACGACGACGCGGCGATTCATGCCGGCCTGAAATTCGGCTTGAAATCGTCGATCAGTTTGCCGTGATCGAGCACGAGCACGCGCTTGCCCATGCGTTTCACCAGCGGCAAATCGTGACTGGCGATCAGCACCGTCGTACCCACCTGCTGGAATTCGCCGAACAGCGCCATGATTTCCGCCGACAACTGCGGATCGAGATTGCCGGTCGGCTCATCCGCGATCAATACCGGCGGTTTCGCGACGATCGCGCGCGCGATGCCGACGCGCTGTTGTTCGCCTGTCGATAGATTCGCTGGCGGGTCCTGTTCGCGTCCGAGCAATCCCACTTTGTCGAGCGACGCGCGCACGCGCTTGCCGATTTCCTCGCGCGGCGTGCCGCCGATCAGCAACGGCAGTGCGACATTGTCGAACACGCTGCGATCCATGAGCAGCCGATGATCCTGAAACACCATGCCGATGCCGCGACGCGCTTGCGGCACGCGGCGGCGTTTCAACTGCGCATGATTGTGTCCGTTGACGATGACACGTCCGCGCGTCGGCCGTTCCAGCAATGCGACAAGTTTTAAAAGTGTACTTTTTCCCGCGCCGGAATGGCCGGTGATGAACGCCATCTCGCCCGCACCCAGTTCGAAATTCATTTCGACGAGTGCGTCGTGACCGGCCGAGTAGCGTTTGCTGACGTGTTCGAATCGAATCATTTGACCATCTGATTCATATCGAAGATCGGCAGAAGAATCGCCAGCACGATGAACAGCACCATCGCGCCGACGGCTAAAATGACCAGTGGACCGATGATCGCGGTAAGCGTCGACATCCAGCGGTCGAGTTCGCGGCTTTGATGATTCGCCGCTTCGTCGAGCATGCGTTCAAGCTCACCGGCGCGCTCGCCGCTGGCGATCAGGCGCAGTGCGACCGGCGGGAAATATCCGCTATCGCCCAATGCACGCGAAAAACTGCTGCCTTCGCGCACCTTCAATGCGGCCTTCTTTACGGCCAAACGCATCGGCAGATTCGGCATCACCTGCGCGCCGATCGACAGCGAGTCGAGCAAAGGCACCGCGCTCGCTGTCAACAATGCCAGTGTGCGCGTGCACCGCGCGGTATTCGCGGCGCGAACGAGTTTGCCGACGAACGGAATCTTCAACACGAATTCGTGCCACGCGAACCGAACCTGTTCGGTGCGCAATGCCAAGCGCCCGCCGATCGCGGCGGCGACAATGAAAATCAACAGCAACCATCCCCATATTTTCACGAACGCACTCAGCGCCAGCAACGCGCGCGTCGGCCACGGCAGAACCTGATGCATTTGCGTGAACACACCGACGATCTGCGGCACGACGTAAACCAGAAGCCCGGTGACCACGGCGACGGCGACCAGCGTCAACAAGATCGGATACGCCAACGCCGCCCACATCTTTTGTTTCAGCGCGTCGCGCGCTTCGGTGTAATCGGCGAGCCGCGCAAGCACTTCGTCGAGCCGCCCCGATTGCTCGCCGGCCGCAATCGACGCGCGATAGATTTCCGGAAAACTTTCCGGTGCGTCATTGAGTGCGGTCGCCAACGCCGAACCTTCCAGCACGCTCGAACGCAGCGACATGACGAGCGTACGCATGCGCTGATCGTCGTTCTGCTCGGCCAGCGCGCCCAACGCTTCGTCGACGGGCAATCCGGCTTTCAATAACGTGGCGAGTTGCCGCGTCAGTAGCGCCAGCTGCGCGCCGGACAAGCCGTGACGGAATAAAGACGCGCGCTGCGACGACGTCTCCGCCACCGGCGCGACGTCGAGCGGATTCATTCCGCGCTCGCGCAGCGACGCGCGCACCGCACGCGCCGTATCGCCTTGCATGACGCCGCGTTGCGTCTTGCCGGTTTGGTCGAGCGCCTGGTAAGCGAAAGCGGGCATGACGCCAGTTTAGCGCGCCGTCGGTGTCGTCACGCAGTGGCCAGTTTGCTGTGGCGGATGCCGTAGCCGAAATAAATCACCAGGCCCAGTGCCAACCAGACCAGGAACACCATCCAGGTGATCGCGGCAAGTTCGGACAACAGCCATATGGAAAAAAGTATACCGACGATCGGCACCACCGGTACCCACGGCGTGCGGAACGCACGCGGCAACTCAGGCTTGCGTGCACGCAGCACGAGCACCGCCGCGCAGATCACGATGAACGCGGAGAGCACACCGATGTTGACCAGCTTCGCGACTTCACCGAGCGGGAACAATCCGGCAACCAGTGCAGTGAACGCGCCGAGCGCCAGCGTCGGCCGATGCGGCGTGCCGTAGCGTGGATGTATTTTTGCGAACCAGCCCGGCAGCAGACCGTCGCGCGATAACGCGAACCAGATGCGCGCGGCGGCAAGCATGAAGGCGAAGATCACGCTCAGAATGCTCGCGATGGCCGTTGCCGAGATCGCCGCGCCGATCCACTTCATGCCGAGCGCCTGGAATGCATGCGCGACCGGCGCGTCGTTGCCGAGCTGCGTGTACGAGACCATGCCGGTAAGCACGAGCGTGATCGCGATGTACAGCGCCATCGACACGCTGAGCGAAAGCAGGATGGCGCGCGGCAGATCGCGCTGCGGATACTTCGCTTCCTCGGCGGCCGTGGTCAACGTGTCGTAACCGAACACGGCGAAGAACACGACTGCGGCGGCAGTGACGACGCCCGGCCAGCCGAAATGGCCGACGCCGTTCGCGTCGACGGTGCGTTCCGGCACGAACGGATGCCAGTTCGCCGGATCGACATAGAAAACGCCTACGCAAATTACCAGAACCACCGCGACGATCTTGACGGCGACGATCAGCGTATTCGCGCGCGCGCCCCACTCCGTGCGCAGCGTCAGCAACACAGCGACGGACATCGCGACTATCGCGCCGATCAAATTGAAATAGCGTCCGGGTCCGGAATCCGGCGCACCGCGCAGCGCTTCGGGAACGTGGATGCCAAACACATCGAGCAGATTGAGCACATAGCCGGACCATCCGCTCGCCACCGCCGCGACGATCAACGCGTATTCGAGCAGCAAATCCCAGCCGATCAGCCACGCGATGCCTTCGCCAAGCACGGCATACCCATAGGTATACGCGCTGCCGGTAACCGGAATGAGTCCGGCGAATTCGGCATAGCACAAAGCAGCAGCGGCGCTCGCAATGCCGGCGATGATGAAGGAGATCGCAACCGCGGGTCCGGCGTTCATGGCGGCCTGTTGTCCGGCGAGCACGAAGATGCCGACGCCGATGATGCCGCCGAGGCCGATCGCGGTGAGTTGCCACACGCCGAGCACGCGGCGGAAATCCTTGCGCGCGCCGAGTTCGGCCTGCAGGCTCTCCACGGATTTATGGCGCGTGAGTTTGGCGATCAGGCTCATGTGGTCTCCCCGGCGTCAGGCGTGGATCATACCGCGCCGTCATCAGTTCACACTGTTGTTGATTGCTTCTTTGCGGAGTTATCGAGTACGAGTTTGCGTGGTGCGCGCGCGTGGCGAATTCGCAAACGAAAACTCGCGGCCCCTTCACTCCTCTCGCGTGACGCGCAGCACTTCCTCGGTCGACGTGACGCCGACTAGGCATTTCTGCCAGCCGTCATCGAGAATGCTCGGGCTGCGCGTACGTGCGTGGCGTTCGAGTTCGGCTTCCGATGCGCCGCTATGCACGAGCCGGCGGAATTCTTCGTCGACCGGAATGTATTCGTAGATGCCGGTGCGGCCGCGATAGCCGGCGTGACGACCGGCGGCGGTGGTCGGCGCGCGATATAACGTCGCATTGGTGTCGGCGGGTTTGCCGAACGCGGCAAGTTCGCGCGGCGTTGCGGTGTACGCTTCGCGCTGCGTGGGATCGAGCACGCGCACGAGGCGCTGCGCGAGCACGCCGATCAGCGATGACGACAGCAGGAAAGGTTCGACGCCCATGTCGTGCAAACGCGTGACCGCGCCGACGGCGGAATTCGTGTGCAGCGTCGACAACACGAGATGGCCGGTGAGCGACGCCTGCACGGCGATTTGCGCGGTTTCCAGATCGCGGATCTCGCCGACCATCACGACGTCGGGGTCCTGACGCAAGATCGCACGCAAGCCGCGTGCGAAGGTCATTTCCACTTTCGTGTTCACCTGCGTCTGGCCGACGCCGTCGATGTAGTACTCGATCGGATCTTCGACCGTCATGATGTTGCGGCTGCTGTCGTTGAGGCGCAGCAGCGAGGCGTACAGCGTGGTGCTTTTCCCGGAACCGGTCGGACCGGTGACGAGCAATATTCCGTGCGGACGCTCGATCGTCTCGCTGAGAATGTCCAGTGTTTGGTCGGACATGCCGAGCTGGCGCAAATCGAGTTTGCCAGCCTGTTTGTCGAGCAGACGCAGCACGACGCGCTCGCCGTGACCGGCGGGAATCGTCGAGACGCGCACATCGACCGGACGTCCTGCAATCTTCAAACCGATACGGCCGTCCTGCGGCAGGCGTTTTTCGGCGATGTCCAGACGCGCCATCACTTTGATGCGCGATACCACGGCATTGGCGATCGCTTTCTTCGGGCTCAACACTTCGCGCAGCACGCCGTCGATGCGAAAGCGAACGACGAGGCGATTCTCGAACGGTTCGATGTGAATGTCGCTGGCGCCTTCTTTCACTGCTTCTGTGAGCACGGCGTTGATCAAGCGGATTATCGGTGCGTCGTCTTCGGATTCGAGCAGATCTTCCGGTTCGGGCAGTTCGTCGGCGAGCGTTTTCAGATCGAGATCGTCGTCGAAATCCGCGACCATCGCGCGCGCATCGTCGCCTTGTTCGTAGAGCGTGCGCAGCAATCGCTCGAAAGCGGCGGCGTCATGACGGTGAAGGTTCAGCGGCACGCCGAGATAGCGGCGCAATTCCGTCAGCGTTTCCGGACGCACGCCATCGCGATAGGCGACATCTGCGCCATCGTCGCGCCATGCGGTAAGCGTGGCGCCGTTGCGGCGGGCGAATCCGAAATTCGGGCGCGGCGGTCGTTGCGCAACAGTCACGGCTGCGGATGAACGGGCGGCGGCGGACGCGGCGAATCTTTCGGGGCGACGTCGATCGCCGGGCTGGCGAGGAAGTCGTGCACTTCCGGCAGCATCGGCTGTTCGTCGCGCGGCGTGATCGTTTGCGTGTTCTCGCGCATCTGCAATTGTTCGCTGCGTATATAATTATACTTTTCCTGCGACACCGACGCCTGGGTCGCTGCGTCGTGCAGCACGCGCGGATGCAAAAACACCATCAGATCGGATTTCTGGTGGTCGCTGCTGCGGTAGCGGAACAGATTGCCGAGAAACGGAATGTCGCCGAGCGCCGGGACTTTCTGCACGCTGTCTTTCACGTTGTCGGAAATCAGTCCGCCGAGGACGAGCAGCGAATCGTCTTTCACGAGCACGGTGGTTTTCACTTCGCGCTTGTTGGTGACGAGATCGACGGCGCCCTGCACGGGCGGCAGAAGGTTCGAAACTTCCTGATGGATATCCAGGCGCACGTCGGTGCCGAACGTGACGTGCGGCGTGACGGTGAGCGTGAGGCCCACGTCCTTGCGCTGAATGGTCTGGAACGGATTGCCGATGCCGGACGTCGTGTTGCTGGCCGCGTTCGATCCGGTGCCGGTGGTGTACGAACCGGTGAGGAACGGCACTTCTTCGGCGACCTTGATCATCGCTTCCTGATTGTCGAGCGTCATCACCGATGGCGTCGAAAGAATATTGTTGTTGCTGTTGCTTTGCAGCGCCGACAACAGCGCGCCGATGCTGACGATGGGTTTTCCGTTGACGCTGATCGTATCGAAATAACCGAGCTGCAAGCCGTTGCCGAACGTGCTCGTCGGTACCGACGAATTCAGACCCGCTGTCAACGCGGAAGTCGCGGTAAGAATATTGTTGCCCGGCGAATTGCCGGTGAAATTCGTGCCGCCGGCGAAATGCGTGTTGTCGCCGACGGGGAACTGCCATTGCACGCCGAGTTCGTTCGCGGTTTCGGCGGAGACTTCCGCGATCACCGCTTCGATCAAGACTTGTGCACGGCGGATATCGAGTTGGCGCACCACCGCCGCCAACGAGCGGAACACGGCCGGCGGCGCGCTGATGACGAGCGCATTGTCTTCTTCGTGCGCCTGGATGGTGGCCGTCGACGCGCCCGCCGCGGCGGCGCCGGTGCCGCCCGCCGGCGCTGTGCCGGCTTTGCCTGGCGGCGCTTCCCCGGTGAGCGTGGAGGCGACGCCTTGCAGGATCGGCACGAGATCTTTCGCCGTGGCGTAGCTCAGATAAATGACTTGCGTATCGCCGCCGTTGTTCATGGGCGTGTCGAGATGCGTGATCAGCGCACGCATGCGCAAACGGCCGTTCTTGCCGCCGGACAGCAGAATCGAATTCGTGCGTTCGTCGGCAAATACTTTCGGTTGATCGCCGAGATCGGCGGCGCCATTGGTTTTCGTATCCGCCACTTGCGCGAGCGTGCGCGACACTTCCGCCGCGCTCGCGTGCTGCAGCGGGATCACTTCGACGCCGGAATCGGACACCGTATCGATGCGTTCGATGATGCTGACCACGCGCGCCACGTTGCCGGCGCGATCGGAAATCACCAGCGAATTGGAGCCCGGATGCGCGATGAGCTGTGCGCCCTGCGGCATGAGCGAACGCAGGATCGGCACGAGTTCCGTTGCCGCGACATGTTTCACCGGCACGATCTGCGTGACGAGTTCGTCCGGTTCGTGGCCCTTGGTGCCGTTGAGTCCGCCGGAGCCATCCTGTTGCGCCATCGCTTCGGGAACGATCTTGATCATGCTGCCGGATGAAATCGCCGCGTAGCCATGCACGCGCAGCACCGAAAGAAACACGTCGTAGATTTCATCCGGCTTCATCGGCTTGGCCGACACGACGGTCACCTTGCCCTGCACGTTCGGACCGATGATGAAATTCTTGCCGGTGATTTCCGAGACTGTCGCGATCAGCGCTTCGATGTCGGCATCTTTCATGTTCAGCGTGTGCGTGCCGGGCGGATTCCCGGCGGGCGCAGTGGCCGTGGTCGATCCGGGTTGCGCAACGGCGGCGCCGGCGGCGAGTGCGAAGAGAAAGGACAGCAAGAATCGAATCATCGGCGGATATTCTCTACAACGGCCATTATCAACGCAGGCTCACCGTGAGCGTCGCCGGTTTTCCGTCGCGCAATACGGTAACTTGCAAACTCGTGGTGCTCTTCAGATTGTCCATGAATTGCTGCGGATCGGACAGGCTGGTCAGCGCCGTGCCATTGATCGACGTGACGACGTCGCTCGGCCGCAACCCGGCGCGGCTCATCAGCGCGCCGACATCGCCCGCGCCCGACAAGCGCGCACCGGCGATTTTGCCATTTTCGAAAACGGGTTCGATGCGCACTTGTTTGGCGAGCTGCGCCGGATCGATCTGCAGATTCTTCGTCGCCTTGTTGAAATCGACGGCGCCATTGGCCATTTGCGGCGGAACGTAACCGGGCGGAATGCTGGATGCTTTACTGGTCGCGCTCGCGACATTCGATCCTGTCGCGCGCGGTGTTTTGTTGTTCTCGCTGACCGGCGCGTGTTCTTCCGGACGCGGCAGCGTGAGCGTCTCGGCCACGCCTTCATGCGTCAGCACGACGTGATCGGTATACACCTCGGCAAGTTTCACGTTGTCGTTGATCGCGTCGCCGACCTTGTACGCATTTTCGCCGCCCTGCTCGTCGGCGATCATCGCCATGCCCTGCTTCGCGTCGGGCAACGCGAGCGTGCCGCGCAACGTGAGTTTCAACGTCGTGGCGGGCGCGTTGAGGACATGAACGAGCGCGGGATTTTGCGGATTGCCGAACAGATGCCATTTGGCGATCGACAATTGGGCGGTGGACGCAGGAGCCGGTGCCGTCGATGTCGCCGTGATTTCGGCGCCGGCCTGCGGCACCGCGAGCCACACCAGTTTCGCCGCGGCCCATATGCAAGCGATACCGGCGATGGCGCAAACGGACAGTGCGCCCAGCCGCGATACACGGACCTGATCGGCATTCGATAACGCGTTCAGCATGCGACAGCTACTCGCAATCTCCCCGATGCGAACTGTAGCAGGACGCTGTCAGGAACGTTTGAACAGATTGCCGAGGCGCCGAAAAAATCCCGGCTTCTTGTGCGCTGTCTGAACGGGGGCGGGAACTTCTTTGGTCACCCGTGCACGCGAGGGCGATTCGCGCGTTGCGGTTTTCGGTGCCGACGTGTCGGATCGCGTTGCACCCTCGACTCCGTCGCGATGCCGGCCACGGCCGCCGCGACGGCGGCGTTTACGCGCAGCATCGGTGGCGGATATCGGCGCGGATCCGTTCGTCGCCGGTGCGGGACTTGCGGCCGGCGCAACTTTCACGGGCGGCGCAGAACGCCGCGATTCGATCGGACGGGATGGCCGCGGTCCGCGAGACGACGGCTTGCTGTTCTTGCGCGGTGGCGGCGCGGTGGGAATCGAACCGTCGTCTTCGTCTTCCGTTTGCACAGGCATCGCGCGCGTACGCGGCGGCGGCGCGAGCAACAAACCAGGATCGACACTTGCGACGGGGATTTTCTGGCCGATGTATGTTTCGATGTCGGGCAATCCTTGCGCATACATGTCGCAGGCGAAACTGATCGCGTCGCCTTCGGCACCGAGACGCGCAGTGCGGCCGATGCGATGCACGTAATCTTCCGCATCCTGCGGCAAATCGTAATTGAAAACGTGGCTCACGTCGGGAATGTGCAATCCGCGCGCGGCAACGTCGGTGGCGATGAGAATTTCGATTTCGCCGCGCTGGAATTTGCCGAGCAGGCTCTGCCGTTTCTTCTGCGGCACGTCGCCCGACAACATTCCCACGGCGAAACCTTGGCGCTCCAGACGCCGCGCGACCTTTTCCGCCGCGACTTTCATGTTGACGAACACCATGCTGCGGCTGGCGTCGGTGCGCGACAACAAACCGATCAGCAGCGGCAGTTTTTCTTCCGTCGCCGGAAAATACACCACTTGGCGCACGCGGTCGGCAGTGACGAACTCGGTTTCGACCGTGAGCTTCTCCGCCTCGTTCATGTGCTCGTACGCAAGTTCGAGCACGCGATGGCTCAACGTCGCGGAGAACAGCAGACATTGCCGGCGATCGCGTTCGGGCAGACGGCGCATCAGGAAACGCACATCCTTGATGAAACCGAGGTCGAACATGCGATCGGCTTCGTCGATCACCATGATCTCGACGGCGCGGAACGAAAACACGTGCTGCTTGAAATAATCGATGAGGCGGCCCGGCGTTGCGACAATGATGTCCACACCGTCGCGCAATTGCTGGCGTTGCTTGTCGTAATCGACGCCGCCGTAAATCAGTGCGGACTTCAGGCCGGTGTTGCCGCCGATATTCTTGAAATCCTTGTCGATCTGGATAGCCAACTCGCGCGTCGGCGCGATGATGAGCGCGCGCGGATCGTTCGCGCCGCGTTCGGGGAACGCGGGTTGCGTCAACAGACGATTGAGAACGGCGACGAGAAAAGCGGCCGTCTTGCCCGTGCCGGTTTGTGCCTGGCCGGCGACATCTTTGCCGGAAAGTGCGAGCGGCAGCGTCAGCGCCTGAATCGGCGTGCAGCGCGTGAAGCCCGCCGCGTGAAGGCCGGAAAGAACGCTCGGGTGCAAATCGAAGCTGTCGAAAAATATGTCGGTAAGCGGTTGCTGATGCATTTATATAGAAGTTCGGAGGGCGCCGCGGCTGTAAGGGATGTGGGCAAACCAGTGGGCGCGCTGTGCGTCTTGAATCTACGCAGGAAAGCCCAACTTGAATTGCTTCACACTTGAATTGGATCCGGGCTTGGGCTGAAATGCGATCCACAACACCGGAATGCAAGGGGACCAGCCGCAGAATCCGGCAATTGTAGCCCAAGCGCAGTCCGGCCGTAGTCCGGACAGCCAGTTTCAACGGAGAATAATGTGAGTACAGCGATTGCCCAGGTCACCGACGATCAATTCGACGAACAGGTATTGAAGTCCACCGAGCCGGTTCTGGTGGATTTCTGGGCCGAATGGTGCGGGCCGTGCAAGATGATCGCTCCGATCCTCGACGAGGTGGCGCAGTCATACGCCGGCAAGCTGAAGGTGGCCAAGATAAATATCGACCACAACCAGAAGACACCCCGCAACTACAACGTGCGCGGCATCCCGACCTTGATGATCTTCAAGGACGGTAAAGTGCAGGCCACGCAGATCGGCGCGGTGAGCAAGACGCAGTTGACGCAACTCATCGACAAGACGATCCAGGCGACGCAAGTCGTCGACAAGGCGATCTGATCCCACGCGTGTCGTTCCCGCGAAAGCGGGGATCCAGTTGACTCTCGTGTGTAGTGCGAAGGCGCTGGGTTCTTGATTTCGCGGGAATGACAAACGAAGTGAACTTGAAAGTAGGAAGACCGCGCAGAATGCACTTGCGCGATCTGTAAAAAAGGCTAAAAATATCCATTGCGGCATTTGCGGTGCTGGACGTGCATCGGCCGCAGTGCTAAGTTAGAGATGTCTGCCGGGCGACCGCCCCGCGACTCCTCCCCGATTCTTTCAACCTGCCATCAGCCCGTTTCCACGGCGCTCCGTGCGAGGTCATTCCGTGTCTGAACCTGATAACGATACAAACAATTCCAATTCCGACAACCAGGCGCCCGATAGCCAGGATACCGGCAACACGCGCGAACCGCGTCCGCGCAATTCGCGGCAGCAGAACGCGCCCGAGATGTCGTCCGACAATCCGCAAACCGGCGGCCAGCAAGCCGACGGCGGAAACGGCAATGGCAACGGCAACGACGGTCAAGGCGACGGCGACAACCGCCAGCAAGGCCGCCAGGACAACCGTCCGCAAGGCCGCCGCGACCGCAACCGCCATGGCCGCGACCGCAACCAGCAGCGCAATCAACAGCGCTTCCAGCCGCAGCAGGACGACGACGTCGAAGACGCCCGCAACGGCGGCGGCGACGGTCCGCTGATCGACCTCAACGAACTCAAGCGCAAACCTGCGTTCGACCTTCTGAAACTCGCCGAAGAACTCGGTATCCAGGAAGGCGTGGCCCGCGCGCGCAAACAGGACATCGTCTTCCTCATCCTGAAGGCCCACGCCCGCAGCGGCGGCGGCATCTACGGCGAAGGCGTGCTGGAAATTCTGCAGGACGGCTTCGGTTTCCTGCGCGGTCCGGACGAATCGTATCTGGCCGGTCCCGACGACATTTATGTGTCGCCCAGCCAGATCCGCCGTTTCAACCTGCGCACCGGCGACTACATCACCGGCCGCATTCGTCCGCCGAAAGAAGGCGAGCGTTACTTCGCGCTGCTCAAAGTCGACAACATCAACGCCGAACCGCCCGAAGCGTCGAAGCATAAAGTCCTGTTCGAAAACCTGACGGCGCTGTTCCCGCGCAAGATGTTTCACCTCGAGCGCGGCAACGGTTCGACGGAAGACATCACCGGCCGCATTCTCGACCTGATCGCACCGGTCGGCCGCGGCCAGCGCGGCCTTATCGTCTCGCAGCCGAAAGCCGGCAAGACGATGATGCTGCAAAATGTCGCGCAGGCGATCGTGCACAACCATCCGGACGTGCATCTGATCATCCTGCTCATCGACGAGCGTCCTGAAGAAGTCACGGAAATGCAGCGCGGCGTGCGAGCCGAAGTGATTTCGTCGACGTTCGACGAACCTGCCGTGCGTCACGTTCAAGTCGCCGAAATGGTGATCGAACGCGCGAAGCGTCTGGTCGAACACAAAAAAGACGTCGTGATTTTGCTCGACTCGATCACACGTCTGGCCCGCGCGTACAACACCGTGGTTCCCGCGTCCGGAAAGGTGCTGACGGGCGGCGTCGACGCGAATGCGCTGCAGCGGCCGAAGCGTTTCTTCGGTGCGGCGCGCAACGTCGAGGAAGGCGGATCGCTGACCATTCTCGCTACCGCGCTGGTCGAAACCGGCTCGAAGATGGACGAGGTGATCTATGAAGAATTCAAAGGCACCGGCAATATGGAAGTGCATTTGGATCGCCGCATTTCCGAGAAGCGCGTTTATCCGTCGATCAACATCAATCGTTCCGGTACGCGCCGTGAAGAATTGTTGATTGAACCCGACATGCTGCAGAAGATCTGGATTCTGCGGAAACTGCTGCATCCGATGGATGAGTTGGCGGCGATGGAATTCATGCTCGACAAGATGAAGAATACGAAGTCGAATGACGAATTCTTCAATGCGATGAAGCGATAGCTCGTCATTCCGGCGAATGCCGGAATGACGAGGTTATGAGCTGGATTCCAGCGTTCGCTGGAATGACAAGCTGCGAGCGAGTCGAGCGTTCCCGCACAGAAATGTAAAGAACTGTGCATCAATCTTTCGACACAGTGCACACCTGCTTTCCCCACGGCATACTCCTCGTCCGGACGCCTAAGCGTCTTTCCTTCCGACTCCGAGGATCCGTAATGCGCCCGTTGATCGCGTTCGTTGTTTCCATTTTCGTCGCCTCCCACGTTGCCCCCGCATTCGCCGCCGATCACGATCACGAAGACTCGGTGAAAGTCGAAACCGAAGTCAAAAAAGGCGGCGACGAAAAGAAAAACGAGATTCCGCCCGAGAAAGCCGTCGTCACGAACCACAGCGTCGCCGTCGGCGGCCGCAGTCTTTCGTACAAGGCGACCGCAGGCACGCTGATCATTCGCGACGACAAAGGCAAACCGGACGCGAGTGTTTTTTATGTCGCGTACACACTCGACGGTGATTCAAGCAAGCGTCCCGTCACGTTTCTCTACAACGGCGGCCCCGGCTCCGCGAGCATCTGGCTGCACATGGGTTCGTTCGGGCCGGTACGCGTACTGACGGAAAGCCCGGACGCCACCGCGCCCGCGCCTTTCCGCATCGTTCCCAACGGCGACAGCCTGCTCGATAAATCCGATCTTGTGTTCATCGACGCCATCGGCACGGGTTTTTCGAAAGGCCTGCCGAAGGGCAAGGACGAAAACGGCAAGCCCGACAAGGACGACGAGAATCCGAGCAAGCGCTTCTGGGGTACCGATCAGGACATCGACGCGTTCGGCCGCTTCATCCAACGCTACATCACGGTGAACAAGCGCTGGAATTCGCCGAAGTTCCTGTTCGGCGAATCGTACGGAACGCCACGCTCGGCGGGTCTGGCGAAATGGCTGGAAGACAAAGGCATCGCCGTCAACGGTGTCGTGCTGCTGTCGTCGATCATCAACTACGCCTCGCGCCTGCCCGGTCTCGACAATGATTACGTGAATTTGCTGCCGTCGTACGCGGCCATCGCGTGGTATCACAACAAGCTCGCGAACAAACCCGCGACGCTGGAACCGTTCCTGACCGAAGTCCGCAATTTCGCGCGCGGCGATTATGCCGTCGCCTTGAACAAAGGTCAGGACCTGACCCCCACGGAACGCGACGCCATCGCCGAACGCATGTCGAAATACACCGGCTTGAGCGTGACATATCTGAAGGAAGCGAATCTGCGCGTGAGCCAGCCGCGCTTCCGCAAAGAATTGATGCGCGATGATCGCCGCACACTCGGTCGATACGATGGCCGCTTCGAAGGCATCGACACCGATGCCGCCGGCGAAACGCCGGAGTCCGACGCGGCCGACACGGCGATTCGCGGCGCCTTCACAGGCGCGTTCAACGATTATCTCGAACGCGAGCTCAATTATTCGAGCGATGTCGATTATAAAGTGTCGGCCACAGCCATTCGCGACTGGGATTGGAAACACGCGATCCGAGGGCAGCGGCAGCCGGCACCGGTGCCGATCATGGGCGGAGACCTCGGCGACGCCATGCGCACGAACCCGCATTTGAAAGTCATGTCGGCGAACGGCTATTTCGATCTGGCCACGCCGTTTTTCGCCACGGAATACGATCTGAGTCACATGGACATCGACGCCAAGCTGCGCGGAAATCTCAGCTTCACGTACTACCCGTCCGGCCACATGGTGTATCTGAACGTGGATGCGCTGAAGCAATTCAAGCAGGACCTGGCCGCGTTCTATGATTCGACGGCGCGCGCCGACCGCGATTCCGGAAGCGCGAAAAAATAGCGGCCGCTCCGTTGCTATTCCGAGCCGCAAAAATAGCGGCCGCTCCGTTACTATTCCGAGCCGCAAAAAAATAGCGGCCGCTCCTGGGGAAGAGCGGCCGCTCGGTGCTGCCTATCTGCTGGGGGACAGAGGGGTGGGCAGCCTCTTCAAGGTACTCGGCGAATGTTAAAGGTTGCCAAAAATGCAGACGTCTAAGCAGCCGTTAGTGACGTAAAGCGCAATTCGAACGAGCGGTCGCCGTTGTCGGTCGTGCGCTCATCGAGCGTCCAGCCCCAACGTTCGCAGACGCGGCGAATCATGCTCAACCCGAGAACGCGGTCCGTGCCGATGCGCGGATCGCTCGGCAATGTCGCCGCCGCCACGGAACCGCTGCGATGTTCGATGGATAAAGCGCGCGGACTCACGTCGACGCGCAGCGCGCCGGCATCGGCGAATTGTGTGGCGGCACGCAGCAGATTGCCGATGACGATCTGCAGCACGCGCGCCGGTGCGGCGACGAGAATTCCCGTTGCGTCTGCATACTGAATGGTCAGATGTTTTTCGTTGAACGTGTCGCGGCGTTCGCGCAGCAATCGCTTCACGACATCGCCCACGTCGCTCGATCCGCTCGCCTCATGCTCATCGCTGCGCGCAAGCAACAGCAGTGCATCGAGAAGATCGCGCAATTCGTCGCTGCCGCGCTGCATGCGTTTCAATCGCGTTTCGGTGGCGGCGTCGCACGTGCCGCTGTCGAGCATCACCTCGAGCGCGCCGCGGATCACCGCCAGCGGCGTGCGCAATTCGTGGCTGGCATCCGCCGTGAACGCGCGTTCGCGGCGGATATATTCGTACAGTTTTTCCTGATAGCGATCGAACGCTTGCGCCAGCGCCCCCACTTCGTCGGCTGCGAAATTCGGCGCAAATCGGACGGCGGGTTTTTGCGACGGCTCGATCGCTTCCACTTCCTCGGCGAGACGGCGCACCGGCGCGATGGCGCGCCCGGCCCACGCCCAACCCAGCCAGGCCGACAAACCGGTGCCGAGCAAAACGAGTGCGATGAGATCCCGCGCGAGACGCCGTTCGCGCGCGCGCTCCAGGCCGAGATTGAGCACGACATAAAGTCGCCGGCCGTTCACGTCGTAGACGGCGACGTGGCGTTCGCCATGTTCGTCCGACAGTTCGTGATCGCCGATGCTCAGTGCGCGCAATTCGGCGGACGGCGCGTTGTCGCCGCTGCCGCCGTCGTTGAACACGTAGAAATGCTGTGTGCGCGGATGCGGCGTCTGCCCGTCTTGCGCATAACGCGCGCGCAGATATTCGCCTTCGACGCGCAGCATCTCCAGAATCAATCGGTGCACGTAGGAATCGGAGAAATGCACCGCCACCAGCGCCACGCACGTGGTGACGACGAAGCCGAGGGTCGCGAACGTGGTCGCAACGCGCGAACGCAGACTTAGCTTAGGCGTCTGCGGTTTCTGCGATTCGATAGCCGAATCCATGCGCTGTATGTAGCAGACGTGTGGCGAAAGGTCGATCGATGACGGATCGAAGCACGGAAAGATGCGTGTGCAGCGTCGCGATGTCGCCGCCGTTTTCGCCCCATAACGCCTGCGCGAGTTCGGCATGCCGGACCAGATGCGGCGCGCGGCGCATCAATGTTTCGAGCAGGACGAATCCCGCGCGCGTGAGCGTGAGCGGCTGCCCCGCGCGTTCGACGGTCTGGCTGATCGGATCAAGCGTGAGATCCGCGATGTGCAGCGCCTCGCCTTGTTGCAAACGGCGTCGGCGGTGCAGCACGCGGATACGCGCTTCGAGCTCCTTCATCGCGAAAGGTTTCACGAGATAGTCGTCCGCGCCGCTGGCGAAGCCGGTGAGTTTGTCGTCGAGCGTGTCGCGCGCGGTTAGCATGAGAATCGGAATATCGCGTTGCGCTTCGCGCACGGCGCGGCACAGATCGATGCCATCGAGTTTCGGCAGGCCGAGATCGAGCACGATGACGTCGTAAATGCCTTCGAGCGCCATGCGCAGACCGAGCGCGCCGTCGCCGGCGTGGTCCATCACGAAGCCGCGATGTTCCAGGTAATCCCAGATGTTCGCGGCGATGTCGCGTTGGTCTTCGATGAGGAGAATGCGCAACATGATCGGCAGCGCTGATGACAGGCGCGCAAGTATACGAGCGCGTTTGTTAACTGCGTTTTAGGCGCGCAAGCGCATCACGAACCGGTGGCGCTGGGTTCGATGGCAGCCTGCGCAGCGTCGGGCGGCGCCGGCGGCGGCGCCGCAGCGATCATCTTTGCGCTGCGCCAGTTTCCGAAACGGTAGTACAGCGTCGACAGCGTCAACGACACGATGGAGCCGAGCGGGAAACTCCACCAGATCGCATCCGCGCCGAGACGATCGACAAGGCCGTACGCGAACGGCAGCCGCACCAGCCACAATGCGATAACAAGGATGATGAGCGGCGGAATCACGGCGCCCGTGGAACGCACCACGCCGGCGATCACAAACGAGACGCCGAAGAAAATGAACGACCACACCACGATGGCGTTGATGTGCTGCGCGATCTCGATGGCGCCGCCCGTGCTCGGCAAAAACAGATTCAGCGCACCGCGGTTGAACAGATAAATGATGATGACGAGGCTGCCGGTCAGCAGGAAATTGTAACCGACGCCCGTCAGCGTGATTTTCGAAATGCGATCCCACCGGCCCGCGCCGACGTTCTGCGCCGCCATCGACGACGCGGCCATGCCGACGGCTATCGAGGGCATCTGGATGTAGTTCCATAACTGGAAGCACGCGCCGTACGCTGCCGTGATGTGCGCGCCGAAACGGTTGACCAGCGCGATCATCGCGATCATCGACAGCGACATCACCACCATCTGCAGGCCCATCGGAATGCCTTTCGCGAACAGCGCGCGCAGGATCACGGGATTCACCCGCAGGTAATGCCCTTCGCCGCGATGGAAACAGAGAAAATGTTTCTTTTTATACAAATACGCAATGAGCGACACGAGCGTGATGAGCTGCGCAAACAGCGATGCCATTGCGGATCCCGCGATACCCATGCGCGGGAATGGCCCGATACCGAAAATGAAGAGCGGATTGAGAGCGATATCGAGCACGACATTCAGAACGAGGAACAAAAATGGCGTGCGCGCGTCGCCCGCGCCGCGCAACGCCATGCCCACGAACGACAGCAGATACAAAAACGGCATGCCGATGAAAATCACGCGCAGATAGGCTACAGCGAACGGTTGCACGTCGGCCGGCGTGTGCATGAATGTCATCAGCTGATCGGTGACGAGCAATCCGATGCCCGAGATGACGACGGACAACACCGTGAAGAACACGAGGCTCGTGCCGATCACGCGTTTGGCCTGATCGACATTGTTCGCGCCCATCGCCTGGCCGATCAGGATCGTCGACGCCATGCCGACGCCGAACACGGCGCCCAGCAGGAAAAAAAGAATCGTGTTCGCGTTCGATGTTGCCGCGAGCGCGGCTTCGCCGAGACCGTGGCCCACCCAGATCGCGTTCACCGATCCGTTGAGCGACTGCAGAACGTTGCCGGCGAGGATCGGCAACGAGAAAAACAAAAGCGTTTTGCCGATCGCGCCCTGCGTGAGCGCGTGACTCGGCCGTTGCATCGCAACCATGAGATTTATCCGACGTGTTTACGCGACATCTTGCCGCATTCTCGGCTGCGATGTCAGTGACAAGTGTCAGCGCACGGCCGAATCATGACGGACGCCGGCGCATGAACGCGTAGACAGGCAATCCGGTGAGCAAAAGTCCCGCACCCCATTCGAGCGCCTGCGCGCCGGTGCCGATCAACGCCCATGCACTGAATACGAACGCGAGTGCGGCCGCGACACGCCGCCACGTCCGCGCGTCCCTGGCACTCGGTTCCAGACGCCACAGCGCCGCCGCGCAAACCAGATACGGCAACAACGCGGACGCCGTCGCGAGCAGGATCGACGCGGTGAAAATTCCAACCAGGGAGTTGTCGAAATTCGAGATGACCAGCAACGTCGCAAGAACGCTGCCGATGACGAGACCGACGCGCGGCGTGTCGTTGCGATCGACGCGCACGAATGCGACGGGAAACAATTTGTCGCGCGCCGCAGCCAGCGGAATTTGTCCTTGCACAAGAATCCATCCGTTGAGCGCACCGAGACACGACACCGCCATCGCCGCCGCCATCACGACGGATGCGGCAGGCCCGGCGAATCGTTGCGCGGCATCGGCAAACGGTGCGGGCGACTCTTTCAGCGCATCGAGCGGCACCAGACCGATCGCGATCATGCACGCCGCCACAGTGACGACGGCGCCGATGGCAACGCCGAGTATCGTCGCGCGCGGCACGGTGCGTTCGGCGTCGACGACGTGGTCGGCTGGAATCGTGGCGCATTCCAATCCCAGCAGCCCCCACAGCGCGAGTGCGGCCGTGGTGGTGGTGACGCCGAGCAACCCCTCGCCGCTGGGATTGAACGGCGTGTACGCATGCAGATCGATGGCGCGTACGCCGAGCAGAATCACGGCGACCAGCGGCAGCAATTTGAGAATCGTGAGCACCACTTGCGCAACGCCGACCGCGCGCAGGCCCGCGAGATTGAGCGCCGTGCAGAACCAAAGCACGCCGATCGCGCAAGCCGCCGATTGTGCCGGTGTCGAAAACCACTGCGGTGCCAGCGACGTCATGCTGCCGGCGAATGCGACGGCGATCGCGGCGACGGAGCACCACACTGAAATCCAGTAACTCCACGCCATGAGAAATCCGACGAAATCGCCGAACGCCAGCCGCGAAAACGCATACGGACCGCCGCACACCGGATAGCGCTGGCCGAGCCGCGCGAAGACGATCGCGAGCAATATCGCGCCCGCCGTGCTCAACGTCCAACCGAGGATGCTCGCGCTTCCGTACTGCGCCAGCGATGCGGGCAAAAGAAAAACGCCCGATCCGATCATGTTGCCGACCACCAACGCCGTCGCGCTCCACAATCCGAGCGGGCGCGTGGCCGCCGTCATCCGTCGAGCGCGTTCACATCGATGGCGGCGCGGCGGATCAGAGGCTGCGGCCGTCGAAATGCGTCACGGGAATTTCCTGCAAATCGATGTCTTCGATGCAGCGCAGGTTGATCGCCGCCATCGCGTTTCCTTTCGGATCCGTGCCTAGCGCGTACGGATGCATGCCGCACGTCGAACAAAAGCGGTGTTGGATGTTGTGCTGGTTGAACAGGTACGCCGTCTCGTTTTCCTGCGGCGTGAGCAGCTTGAATCGGTCGCGCGGCACGAACCACAACAACGATCCCTTGCGCTGGCACATCGAACAATTGCAGGCCAAGGCTTTGTCGATCTCGCCCTCGACCTCGTACGCGACGCGGCCGCAATGACAGCTTCCTCGATAGTTCATGTGCATGTCCCCGATTTCGCGGTCAGTGTAAAGCAAAAGGCCAGCTTCGCAGCCGGCCTCCTGTCGGCGATGGGATTGGGGAGAATCCCGCCGCCTGCGCCATCCTTGGCGATTATGTCCCTGTGTCGTTGGAGGCGCGTCTCTCGACGCTCCGCTGTCTGTGATCCTTGGGGAGAGGGTTCACAGGTGTACTTGCTCCAAGGTTCGTGCCAGTTCTTGGACCACTCTGAAACGGCATTGTGCCGCCATTTCGCTAAACTGCCCTGATCGCATTCTGCAATGCGCGATCGCTGGGAATTGCGAATTGCAATGCTTTGCGAATGCTTACTTTGGCTTCTGAAATTTGAGTAAAAATTCGTCCGTCTGGCCTCGGATGATCGGATCGAAAACGCTACGCGTGCGATCGTCGCGCGGATGGCGGAGTACGTCGGATTCATCAATGAGAACGAAGCCGGCCGCCGTGACTTCGCGGATCACCTGTGCTTCGTCGATGCGATGCAGCGCCCTGATCTGTTTTTCGGTCGTTCCCGGATTTCCCGCCTGATCGTTGATGAAATAAATGCCGCCGGGTTTCAGTGCGTCGAACACGAGCCGATTGAAAGCGTCGAGGTCGACGGGACCCAATTCGCGAATATGCATATCGTGATAATTCTGCGTGGTCCAGAACAGATCGATCTTTTCCGGGATTTCGAACGTTCCGAAACGCGTCGAGTGAAGGATCACGTTGTGGTATTCGCCCATCAGTTTTTTGTCGAACGCCGGATTCGTCCAGTCCGTATTTTCGATGCCGTAAATCCTGCCTTTAGGTCCGACGATCCGACTCAAGATGTGCGTGAAGTAGCCGTCGCCCGGAATGAATTCGCCGATCACCATTCCCGGCTCGACGCCGGCGAATGCGATCGTTTGCGCCGGAAGGCGATGCGCATCGGCCTCGCGCTCGGCTTTGCTGCGCGCAGGATTCGCGACGGCCTTGATGACGTAGCCCGGAATGTCCGCGCCCAATGCTGTTCCGCCGAACGCAGTCGACAACGCCAGAGCACAAAGAAAAATGACTTTCATCGTATCGCCCCCAACAATGCCGTTGCGATTCTTGCTACCGCATAAGAATTCGCGTCGCGGCAAGCTCGTCTGTCAATACATGGGACGGATGAGCGAACCGAATCGTTTCTTAAATCGGAAGCGGCGATGCATTGCCGACGGGGATGACACTGCGCTCGCGGCAACGCATGTCGTTTTCGAGAATAGCTAGGATCCGTTGCCGTACTGCTTGTGCCACGCCTCGACATTCTGAAGAAGCGATTCGCCGCGAGGACCTTTCAAATCGCTGATCAGCCAGCATTCGGTCGCCGACTTACGCTGCAGAAGTATCGTTGCGTGTTTCTGTTCGCGGTGCGCCTTGTCGAGGATGAAGGGAAACGTCATCGATACGGCCGCCTCCGTTCCAGAATGGCTGACCGTCGCAAACTCGACTGGCTTTCCCATCTTGCCGTCTTGAGCGTCTGTCCACGGATCTGCTTCGATCGCGCAGACATCGCCCTGAGCACATTTGTACTCCCGGTCCAACGCGCCGAAGAAACGCGGCGTAATGATCGTTTTGATCTTCGCAGGATCTTCTGAGGAAAACTCAGCGTGCTTGTCATGGAACGATTTGGCGACGGCGACCGGATCGCCACTCGCACAAGCAGCGTATGCACCATTGAACATCGATGGTGCGAGGATGCAGGCCAGGGCCATAGCATGCCTAAGATTCATCATGAGCTCTAATACCTAA
>DATAVJ010000071.1:0-11290 GCA_036267795.1 Rudaea sp. | reverse complement strand
ATGTGGCTGCATCTGGGCGGCAGTTATTGGCAGCGGGCGAGTGTGGATGCCACGATCGTCGTTGCCGCCTTCCTCGCGCTGATTGCCTACGCGCGTTCGATCCGAACGTTCGAATCACGTCACTTCAAGGGTTTTCTTGCGCTGGCGGCAGCGGTCGTTGTATTCGCCGTGGTGACGTACGACACCGCGTTGCACATCGGCGCTTTGGAGGGGCCGCGTTTGCACGAGCTCGAATCGGAATCGTCGCCTTAGGCACGTTCGATTCGCGATAAATGCGATGAAACGGCCTCGCGGCACGTCGGAAGGAATGCCGGCCGCGTCCAAACGATTTACGATGCCGTTTCCGTTCTTGCCGTAAGCGATCCGTGACTTCCATAAGAATTTTCCTCGCCAAGCCGCGCTCCCAATTCTGGATCTTGCAGATCTGCGGCTGGCTCGGCTATTTCGCGCTGAACTTCAGCGCCATGCTCGCCGACGGCAAGCCGTGGCATTACGTGTACTACTCGCTCAGCGTGAGCGGCATCGGGCTCGTCGTGACGAGCATCTTGCGGCTCGGTTATCGCGCGGTGTGGAACTTGCCCACGTCGCGCATGGCAATGGCCGCCGCGGCGATGCTGGTCGTCGCCGAAATCGTCGACACGAAACTGTATACGGAAGTGTTGTTCAACTTCTGCGACGACTGCCGTCCACACAACATTTGGGGATACATCTGGTATTTCGCATCGCGGCTGTATGTGCTCTTGTCGTGGAGCGGATTGTATTTCGGCATCAAGCTGGCGCGGCAGCTTCAGCAGCAGAAGGAGGCGTCTCTCAAGGCGCAGTCGATGGCGCACGAAGCGCAATTGAAGATGTTGCGCTATCAGCTCAACCCGCATTTTCTGTTCAACACGCTCAATGCCATCTCCACGCTGGTGCTCGACAATCGAAATTCAGTCGCCAACCGCATGATCGGCAGCTTGAGCGCATTCCTGCGCTATTCGCTCGATTCCGATCCTGTGCAGCGCGTGTCGCTGGCGCAGGAGATCGACGCGACGAATCTCTATCTGGGCATCGAACAGTTGCGCTTCGGCGATCGCCTGAAAGTGACGACCAACATCACTATCGATGCGCGTCAGGCGCTGGTGCCGAGTTTGATTCTGCAACCGCTCATCGAAAACTCGATCAAGCATGCGGTCGCCAAACGCGAAAGCGGCGGTGCGCTGGAAATCGAAGCGCATTGCGACGGCGGGGATCTTCTCATCGTGCTGCGCGACGACGGGCCGGGCGGCAACGATCTCGCCGAGATGCGTACCAGCCGCGGCGTCGGACTTGCCAACACGCGCGAGCGCCTTCGTGTTTTGTACGGCGATGCGCAGGAATTCCGTACCGCCAATCGCCAGCCGCACGGCTTCGAAGTTTTCGTGAAGCTGCCGTTCGAGCGCGCGCCGGCCAGCGACGAAACGAGCGTGCGCGCATGAAGATCCGGACGCTGATCGTGGATGACGAACCGCTCGCGCAGCGCGGACTCGAATTGCGTCTGGCAAAGCATGACGATATCGATATTGTCGGTGTCGCCGGCAACGGCCGCGAAGCGTTTCACTCGATTTCTTCGCTGCGGCCGGATTTGATGCTGCTCGACGTGCAGATGCCTGGCCTTGATGGTTTTGGACTGTTGCGCGCGATTCCCACGTCGATGGTGCCGATCACGGTTTTCGTCACGGCCTACGATCAATACGCACTCGCCGCGTTTGCGGCCAGCGCGCTCGATTACCTGCTCAAGCCCGTCGACGACGCGCGTCTGGATCAGGCGCTGGATCGCGCGCGTGCGCAACTCGTATCGCGCGCGGCGAATGATCATTGCGAACAGTTGCTGAAACTTCTCGCCAGCGTTTCGAACACACCGGATTTGCGTCTCGATGAAGCTTTGGACGGCAAAGTCGGTCGCAGCACGGACGATAAACTGTCGATCCGCGACGGACATCGCGTCGTGCGTGTGGACATGGCGGCCATTCAGTGGATCGATGCCGCCGGCGATTACATGTGCGTGCACACCATCGATGAAACACACGTGCTGCGCGGCACGATGCACGAGTTGGAAGAGCGCCTCGATCCGCGCCGTTTCCAGCGCGTGCACCGTTCGGCCATCGTCAATCTCGCGCGCGTACGCGAACTGCGTCCGCATCAGAACGGGGAATATTTTCTCGTGCTCGATTCAGGGCACGAATTGAAACTGTCGCGCACGTATAAAGACAAGTTGAAGCTGCTGACGTAGATGCCGCTCGCCGCTCGTTCCTTGTCCGGTCTGCGGGCAAGGAACGAGGAATTCCTGGCGCGCCAGTCAGCGTTTCGTATAGTCGATCTGCATGGTCTTGCCTTCCTTGCCGCCATGCGTTTCGTACCAGTCGAAACTGTAGTGTGTGGGATCGACCACGCGCACGGTTTCGCGTACCGCGAACTTCGCTCCCGGCTTCATCGGATCGTCCATCTGGCCACGGAATGTGTACGTCTTGCTCGCGGAATCGTAGCTGCCCCAGGCCAGCCAGAAACCGGTGGACATGCTGTCGATCCACGTGTTGAAGAATTTGCCGCTCGTGTTGTCGAAGCCCAACATGCCTTCGCCATTGAACGCTTGACCCTCGAATGAACCATCGAACTTCATCTTTACGTACCGTCCGCCGAACAGCGATTCGGTATGCGTCTTGCCTTCGGTTTTCTGCGGCGGCGCTTTGGGGTCCATGAACATCGTCGTCGTCACGCCCCAATCGCCGACGAAGTAGTCGAGTTGCTTGTGTTCCGGCCTGACTTCGCCTTCGCGTTGCATGGCGTCCATCATCGCTTTCTGTTCCTTGCTCATCGCCGGCTGTTGGGTGTCCTGCGCCGTTGCGGCGGTGCAGGCGACAGTGAGTGCGCCGGTGAGCGCCAAAAGCTGGAATGTGTGAATCGCTTTCATCCTTCCCTCCGCTGGTTTCCCCACTATGGGGGAGGCATCCTAGTACCGGCCGATGAACGGAAAAAGACGCGCTGCGGCAAGCGCGGCGCGAACGCGCCTGGAACGGCACGTACTTGGGCTGAAATTCACGTGTCGCTCGGCTCGACGCAAAATCAAAACCTCTCGTCGCAAGCGATGCAACCCTTGTGACTCTCGCCACATCCAACCCGTCACTGCCCGGTGCGAGAGTAGCGCCATCGGGATTTCGGGAGCGGCGCAATGAAACTGATCGAATCGTCACTGAAGAATCCGATCGCGGTGGGCATGGTCGTTTTGCTGGTCGCGGTATTCGGTTTGATAAGCCTTTTGCAGCTGCCGCTGCAATTGTTCCCCGACATCGAACGTCCGCAGATCGGCATTCAAACCAATTGGCGGGCTGCGTCGCCGGAAGAAGTGGAATCGGAATTGCTCGAACCGCAAGAGCAAGTGTTGCAGGGCTTGCCGGGTCTCGAAGAACTCGACGGCAACGCCGGCGCCGGCGGCAGCAACATCAATCTGACCTTCGCGATCGGCACCGACATGAAAAACGCGCAGGTCGAAGTAATCGGGCGCTTGAGCCGCGTGCGCTCGATACCGAAAGATGCCGACCGCCCCGTCGTGCAGCTTGGCGGCAACAACGGCGGCAACGCGAACGAATCGCTGTCGTGGTTTTTCGTGCAGCTCTTGCCGGGCACGCCGGGACCCGTCGACAACTACCGTCACTTCATCGAGAACACGGTCAAGCCGCGCATCGAAGGCGTGCCCGGCGTATCGCAAGTCATCGTGAACGCCGGTCCGCCGGATGAAGTGCAAATCAACGTCGACGCCGCGAAAGCTGCAAGTTTGGGCGTCACGATTTCCGATATCGCCGCGCGGGCCGCGAGTGCGGAAGACGTTTCGGGTGGAACCATTGAAGTCGGCCGCCAGCAATACGAGTTGCGTTACACCGGACGCTACAAACCGCAGGAGCTCGGCGAACTGGTGTTGTCATGGCAAAACGGACGCCCCGTGCGTCTGGGCGACGTGGCAACCATCACCGTGCAGCCGCCGAAGCGGCAGTTCTACGCGTATCAAAACGGCAATCCCGCCATTGGACTCGATGTGCGCAAGGCCGACGGCGCCAATGTTCTGGCGACGCTGACGGCGGTGAAGAAAGTCGTCGCCGAACTTCGCGAAGGCGCGCTGAAAACCAAAGGTTTGGGCATCGAGCAATCGTTCGATTCATCGTTGTTCATCAATCGCGCGGTGAGTCTGCTCACTGAAAACCTGATCGTCGGCGCGCTGCTGTCGCTGCTGTGCGTGTGGTGGTTCATGCGCGACTGGCGTGCGACGCTTCTGATCGCCAGCGCTATTCCGATTTGCCTGCTCGCGACGTTCGCCGTGCTGCACATGACCGGACACAGCCTCAACGTGATCTCGCTGGCGGGACTCGCGTTCGCCGTCGGCATGGTCGTCGAAGGCGCGATCGTCGTCTCCGGAAATATCCTGCGCCTGAAAGAAGGCGGCATGACGCCGCACGAAGCGGCATCGAAAGGAACGCAGCAAGTCGTCGGCGCTTTGATCGCGTCGACGATCACGACAGTCGCCGTATTCCTGCCCGTCGTTTTTTTGCGCGATGTGGAAGGGCAGATCTTCGCGGATCTCGCGCTCACGATTTCGATCGCCGTGGCGATTTCCGTCGTCGTCGCGATCACCGTGCTGCCGGCCGCCGCAGGATGGCTGAAGGCGAAGAAACTCAAATCCGGTTACGGCGACGGTTGGCCGTGGCTCACCGACAAGATCATGGCGCTGACCGACACGCGGCCGAAACAGCTCGGCTGGATCGCAGCACTGCTCGTGCTGCCGTTGGCGCTCACGTTTGCCTTCAAACCGCGATTGGATTATTTGCCGCCGGTCAAACGCGCGGCGATCGATGCGTATTTCAACTTTCCGCCCGGCATGGCGCCCGATGTGGTCGACCGCGAAATCGTTCCGAAGATTCTGGAACGCATGAAGCCGTACATGGATGGAACGAAGCAGCCGCAATTGAAAAACTGGTACGTGCTGCTGTGGCCGGGCGGCGGCACGATCGGTGCGCGCGTCGTCGACGAAAGACGTATCGGCGAACTTGAAAAGGTCGTGCGCGAAAAGATCACCGTCGATTTTCCCGACACGCGCGTGTTCACTGAGGAAGGCAATCTTTTCGGCGGATTCGGCGGTTCGGCGCGTTCCGTGTCGATCCATTTGCAAGGCGACGATCCTGCAAAATTATACAAAGTCGCCGAAGCCGGTCGTCAGCTGCTCGAGAAAAAATTCCCCGGTGCCAACGTGCAGGCGTTTCCGCCCACCGATGCGGCGCAACTGGAATTGCACGCGCAGCCGGACGATCGCCGCATCGCGGAAGCCGGTTGGGATCGCGCCACGGTCGGCACCATCGTGCAGACGATGGCCGACGGTTCCTGGCTCGGCGAATATTTCGACGGCGAACAGCGCGTGCCTATTATTTTGCGCGCCAGCGGCGGCCAGACGCCGGAAGAACTTGGACAGACACCGGTGATGACGCCCAGCGGCCGCGTGATGCCGCTCGGCGACATGGTGAAACTGCAGACCGTGCTCGGACCGACGCAGATCCGCCGTCTCGACCATCGCCGCACCGTCACACTGACGATGGATCCGCCGGCGACGCTAGCACTCGAAGACGCGCTGAAGACGATCGACAACGATGTCGTTCCCACACTGCGCAAGGCGCTGCCCGACGGCACCATCCGTCTGGCCGGCAGCGCCGATCGCCTGGGACAAATCGTTGGCACTATCGGCACGAATTTCATTTTGGCGCTGTTCGTCCTGCTGCTGCTGATGGGTGCGATGTTCAAATCGCTGCGTCACGCGATGGTGATCGTGCTGACCGTTCCGCTCGCGCTGATCGGCGGCATGCTCGGCTTGCGCGTGCTCGGCCTGTTCGCGTTCCAGCCGCTGGATCTGCTGTCGATGATCGGCTTCATCATGATGGTCGGCGTGGTCGTCAATCACGCCATCCTGCTCGTCGATCTCACGCGCACCGCGCAGGAAAATGGCGCGAGCCTGGACGATGCGATCCGCATGTCGCTCAATCAGCGCCTGCGCGCCATCCTCGCCAGTACGCTGACCGGTGCGCTCGGCGCGCTGCCGATGGCGGTAAACCCCGGACCCGGCAGCGTCATCTATCGCGGACTCGCCGCTGTCAACGTCGGCGGCGTGGTCGTCAGTCTCGTGTTCTCGCTGTTGCTTTTGCCGAGCCTGATGCGGCTGTGGTTCTTGACGCGCAGGAAAGACATCGCGGTGCCGCCGCGCGGCCAGCGTCCGCGCGCCGTCAACGTCGAAGCCGAGGCCGAGGCCGAAGCCGCGTGAGGATGGATGCGACGTGTCATCAAATCATGGAATGTCCTATGAATTTCTCCACAATTAAACTTTTGAACATCCGTGCAATCGGCATCGCACTGTTCGCGTTGACGATGGCTGCCATATCCGCCACAGGTCGCGCCGAAGATCGTGCGCCGCCCGCCATCGTCGAAGTCGCGCCGGCGGCGACGGCGCGGCTCGCTCCGGCCCGATGGGTGCCCGGCAGCGTGGTGAGCCGCGACGAC
The DNA here is from genome assembly GCA_036267795.1 of Rudaea sp. Classification (GTDB taxonomy): domain Bacteria; phylum Pseudomonadota; class Gammaproteobacteria; order Xanthomonadales; family Rhodanobacteraceae; genus Rudaea. The sequence continues at coordinate 4,741 of DATAVJ010000071.1, read as the reverse complement.
GCGAAGATCGCGAGTGCCGAAGCGGGCCGGGTGGAATTCGTCGCGGAAGTCGGCACGCGCCTTAAAGCAGGCGAACGCCTGGCCAAGCTCGATGACGAAGCACTGCGCTTGCGCCGCGAAGAAATCCAGGCCGATGTGCGCCGCGCGGAAGCGCAGCGTGCGTTGTCGGAAACGCAATTGCAGCGTCTGGAAAAACTCGAATCGTCCAACGCCATCGCCAAGACGCAGATCGACGAGGCGCGTGCGACGTTGGAATCCAACGCGCAGTCGCTGGCGCATTCGCGCGCGCAAATGCACCAGATCGATCACGACATCGATCAGGCCGACATGCGCGCGCCGTTCGCCGGCATCGTCACCGAACGTTTCGCGCAGCGCGGCGAATACCTGCAAATCGGGGCGATGGTGGCGCATCTGGTCGACACCGATCGCATCGAAGCCCGGGTACAGGCGCCGCTCGCGCTGGCCGACAAAGTACGCGCCGGGACGGCCGTGAAAGTGCGCGTCGGCGGCGAAGAAAAACCCGCGAATGTGCGCGCCGTGGTTCCCGTCGGAGACGAACACGCTCGGCAATTCGAGTTGCGCGTCGCGCTGGATCCCGCGTTCGCGCTGGTCGGCAGTGCGGTCGAAGTGTCGCTGCCGGAAGACTCGGGCGAAGCGTCGCTCACCGTTCCGCGCGACGCCATCGTGCAGCGTCAGGATCAGACGTATGTGGTGCGCGTCAGTCCGCAAAATACGGCGGAAAAAATCGACGTGTCGACGACGAACGCCGCCGGCGAAAAAGTCGAGGTGCGCGGCGCGCTGGCGGCGGGCGACCGGTTGGTCATTCGCGGCGCGGAACGCCTCGTCGCCGGTCAGGCCCTCAAGATCGCAGGCGGCGGCTAATTCGCCGCAACGTCGGCGCGGCGTAGCGCCGATCGCCGGATTCCCACCGACGTGTGCTGCGCCGTCACCATTCGGATTACGGACGCTGGCCGGTTGGATTCTGCGGAGACGAACGCAATTGATCGCGCAGCGGTACGTCTTCGTGCAAACTGAGGATGCTCTGCACGAGGCTCAGGTGCGAGAACGCCTGCGGAAAATTTCCCACCTGGCAATTCGCGTTCGTGTCGTACTCTTCACTGAGCAAGCCGAGATCGTTGCGGAGCGCGAGCAACCGTTCGACGAGTGCATTGGCGTCATCCACGCGACCCTGCCGATGATAGACGTCCACGAGCCAGAAACTGCAGGCGAGAAAAACACCTTCGCCGGCGGGCAATCCGTCCGTTCCGGTTTCGGTGCGATAGCGTGCGACGAAACCATCGATGAGCAGGTCGCGTTCGATCGCCGCGACGGTTCCAGCCACGCGCGGATCGTCGACGGGCAAAAATTCCACGTGCGGAATCAGCAACAGACTTGCATCGAGTTCATCGCCGTCGAAGGTTTGCGTGAAACTGTTCAGGCGCGTATTGAAACCGCGTTCGCACACGGTGCGATGGATTTCGTCGCGCACGTGGCGCCAGCGTTCGACCGGACCTTCCAAACCATATTTCTCCGCGTCGCGCACGCAGCGATCGAATGCGACCCACGCCATCACTTTCGAATGCGTGAAATGCTGGCGTCCGCCGCGCACTTCCCAGATGCCGTCGTCGGGTTCGCGCCAGATTTCCTCGAGATGCCGCAACGCTTCGATCTGCAACGCCCACGATGACGCCAGATGCACGAGGCCGCCTTCGCGCGCCAGGTGCAGCGCGTCCATCATTTCGCCCCAGACGTCCAGTTGCAGTTGTTTGTAAGCGGCGTTGCCGACGCGCACGGGTTTCGCGCCGCGATAACCGGGCAGCCAGCGTACGTCGCGTTCGGCCAGCCAGCGTTCGCCGGCTATGCCGTACATGATCTGCAAGTCGTCCGGCGTTCCGGCGAGGCTGCGGTGCAGCCAGTCGCGCCACGCCTCGGCTTCCTCGAAATATCCACCGCCCATGAACGAGGCCAGCGTGAGCGTCGCGTCGCGAATCCAGCAATAGCGATAGTCCCAATTGCGTTCGCCGCCCAGACGTTCCGGCAACGATGTCGTCGGCGCCGCGACAATGCCGCCGGTTTCGGTGTACGTCAGCGCCTTCAGCGTCAGCAGGGAGCGCACGATCGCATCGCGGCGCGCGCCTCGATAGGTGCACCGGTTCGACCATTCCGTCCAGAACGATTCCGTCGTGCGCAATGAATCTTCCGCGTCGAACGCTGCCGGCGGCGCAAGATGCGAGGCCCCGTAGCTCAGCGTGAACGCGATGCGCCGGCCTTCGTCGATGTCGAATTCCGCCACCGTCGAAAGTTCTTCGCCGTGCAGCGGCACCGGTGCGCGCAGCATGACGAGATTCGGTCCGGCGATGGCGACGATGCCGCCGTCGAGGCTTTCCACCCACGGCACCGATGAGCCGTAGTCGAAACGCAGCGTGAGATCCAGACGCACACGCACCTTGCCGCCGTGGCCTTCCACGATGCGCACGACCGACGGCGACGGTGCGTTCACCGCCATGAAATCGATGACCGCGAACGACCCGCCCGCGCCGGAGAAACGCGTTTCCAGCACCATCGACCCGTCGCGATAACCGCGGTCGGTGGCGAAGCCGTCCTGCGCCGGCCGGATGACCCAGCGGCCGTTCGTTTCATCGCCGAGCAGCGCGGCGAAACACGCGCCGCTGTCGAAGCGCGGCCAGCACAACCAGTCGATCGAACCGTCGATGCCGACCAGCGCGGCGCTGCGGCAATCGCCGATCAGTCCATAATCCTCGATGCGCAGCGGCTCACGGCCGCCCGGCGCGGGCGGCGCGCCCTTTTTTTTGCTGCCGCGGTGCCGCGCGGCGGGATCAACCGATGCATCCATGCGGACTCCATGCGGCGGCGACGGCCAAGCGTACGTCGCGCCGAGCGGTCTTTGAGGGGCCTTTACGTATCTTTGCAGCGCCCCACATCGTATTGGGCATAGTGTGTATGTTTCATTAGCGCCGGCGTATGGCGATTTTCAGAATCGATTCGGGAAAGCGGATGTAGACTTGCCGATTCGACGTTTCAGTAAGGACTACTGTCGCGCAGCGTATGGACACCTCGAACGCAACGTCACCCCGCTCCGACGCGCTGGTTTTCTTCGGCGCCTCCGGCGATCTGGCCTACAAGAAGATTTTCCCCGCATTGCTCGCGATGACGCGGTGGGACGGCTTCGATTTGCCCATCATCGGCATTTCGCGCTCCGGCTGGAACGCCGATCAATTTCGTGATCGTGCGCGCGACAGCATCACCCAGGCGGCGAAAGAACAAGGTGTCGATGTCGACGAAGCGGCGTTCCAGAAACTCGCGGCGCAACTGCGCCATGTCAACGGCGACTACAACGATCCGGCGACGTACGCGGCGCTGAAAAAAGCACTGGGCAATGCGCAACGTCCGCTGCACTATCTCGCGATTCCGCCGGATCTGTTCGGCGTCGTCGCGAAAGGATTGCAGAAGGGAGATTGCGCGAAGAATGCGCGCGTCGTCGTGGAGAAACCGTTCGGGCGCGATCTCGCATCGGCGCGCGAACTCAACGGAATCCTGCACGAGGTATTTCCGGAATCGGCGATCTTCCGCATCGATCACTACCTCGGCAAGGAGCCGGTGCAGAATCTTTTGTACTTTCGCTTCGCCAACGCGTTTCTCGAACCGGTGTGGAACCGCAACTACATCGCCAGCGTGCAGATCACGATGGCGGAAGATTTCGGCGTGGAAGACCGCGGATCGTTTTACGACGGCGTCGGCGCGATCCGCGACGTGATCCAGAATCATCTGCTGCAGATCATCGCGCTGCTTGCGATGGATTCGCCGGCCGGGCATGCAGCCGAATCGCTGCGCACGGAGAAGCTGCGCCTGTTCCGTGCGATGCGGCCGATCGATCCGAAAAACGTCGTGCGCGGCCAGTTCAAGGGATATCGCGACGTAAAAGGCGTCGCACCGGATTCCGACGTCGAGACATTTGCGGCGCTGTGTCTGCACATCGATACCTGGCGCTGGGCCGACGTGCCGTTCTACATCCGCGCTGGAAAAAAAATGCCGATCAGCAGCACGGAAGTCGTCGTCGACATGAAGACGCCGCCGCTGGCGATCTTCGACGACATCGAGCCGCCGCAATCCAATTATTTTCGTTTCCGCCTGAGTCCCGAGGTCGTGATCGCCGAAGGCGCGCGCGTGAAAATTCCCGGCGACACGATGCAAGGCGAACCGGTGGAACTGATCGCGCGGCATCATCCCCGCCGCGAGAAATCGCCTTACGAACGTCTGCTCGGCGATGCGATCCGCGGCGACGCTGCGCTGTTCAGCAGCGACGAAACCGTCGAAGCCGCATGGGCCGTCATCGACAATCTTCTCCACCACGAAAGCGCCGTCATTGCGTATGAACCGGGCACGTGGGGGCCGCCAGCCGCTGCAAAAATCCCGACGGAATCCGAGGGCTGGCACGATCCGAAACCGGAAGCGAGTGCGCCGGCGTGAACGCAACCGTTCCTATCGTTTTTTTGCTCGACGTCGACAACACGTTGCTCGACAACGACCGCATCGCTGCGGATCTGCGCGACCATCTCGATCGCGAATTCGGCACGAAGCGTCAGGAACGCTACTGGGAAATCTTCGAAGAACTGCGCGAGGAACTCGGTTATGCGGATTATCTCGGTGCACTGCAGCGCTATCGGCTGGATTATCTCGACGATCCGCGTCTGCTGATGATGTCCGCATTTCTCGTCGATTA
>DATAVJ010000070.1:0-12815 GCA_036267795.1 Rudaea sp. | reverse complement strand
GGCGCCGACGGCCGCGTTGGGAGAATCGTAGCATCCACTCCGGCGTCCGCTTGGGCGCAATAGTTAGGTCAGGCTCACATCGGGACCAACGAAAAAATCTCGAATACGAACGACAACACAATCAGCAGGATACCGACCAAGCAAATACCTTGAATCTTGCGACTGTTTACCAGTGCGGTTGTGGCGCAAAGTACCGCCATTGCAGCGCAGGTAATCGGGTAGCCAGCCCCCAAACTCGCAAAGTGTGCGGCCCCTTTCAGCGCTGAGTCCAGCATATCCATCAAGGGATAAAAGGTGAGCAGACCAAAGATCAGCCGGTGATTTTGTATACTTACTCTCTCAGTCGCGGCGCGAGAGGCGCAATCAGCCCGCTCGGCCGCTGATCGCGCCCTCACTTCAAGTTCGTCTCGAACAATTTGTAGATGCGCTTGTACTCGTCCAGCCACGAATCCGCGTTCGTAAAGCCGTGCCGGTCGAGCGGATACGGCGAGATCGTGAAGTTGTCCTTGTGCAATTCGATCAGCCGCTCGTAAAGGCGCATCGAATCTTCGAACAGCACGTTGTCGTCGATCACTCCGTGGCAAATCAGCAATGCGTCTTTCAATCCATCCGCAAATTCGATCGGCGACGAACGCCGGTACGCGGTCGGATCGATTTGCGGACGGTTGAGGATGTCCGATGTGTAGTCGTCGTCGTATTGCATCCAGTCGGTTACCGGACGCAGCGCCGCGCCCGCCGCGAATTCGCCCGGCGCGCGGAACAGCGCCATCAGCGTCATGAATCCGCCATACGAACCGCCGTAAATGCCGACGCGTTTCGGATCGACATTCCAGTTGTCGACGAGCCATTTCTTGCCGTCGAGCAAATCCTCGAGTTCCGGATGTCCCATCTGCCGATAGATCGCCGCACGCCAGTCGCGGCCGTAGCCTTCCGATGCGCGATAGTCCATGTCGAGCACAATATAGCCGTGCTGGATGAGCAGGTTGTGGAACATCTGCTCGCGGAAGTAATACGGAAATTTCTCGTGCACGTTTTGCGTGTAGCCGGCGCCGTGCACGAACATCACGGCGGGATGCGCGGTTGATTTGTCGAAATTCGCTGGCCTGTAGAACTTCGCGTAGACCGCGCCTTTGAAATGCGTCGACGGCACCTGCACGATTTCCGGTGCGAGCCATTGCATCGCCTTGTACGCCGCGGTGCGCGTATCGGTGAGTTCGTGCGGCGCCGATGAGCCGTCCGCGTTCACGACCGCGAGCTGCGGCGGAACATAACTGGCCGAATGCGCGACGAGCAAACGCGCACCGTCGTGCGACAACTGGAATTGCTCGACGCCTTGATACTGCGTCACGCGCTGCAACTCGCCGCCGGCGACCGGCACGCGATAGATGTCGTAGGCATACGGCGCCTGTCGATTCGCGAGCACGTAAAACCATTTGCCGTCCTCCGACGCTTGCGGATGCGACACTTCGAAATTGCCGCGCGTCAACTGCTTCGCCGTGCTACCCGGCGATTTCGCATACAACTGCGCATACCCACTTTCTTCCGAGACATACCACAGCGTCTTGTCGTCGCGTTCCCATCCGAATTCGTTGAAGTTCCAGTTGATCCACGCCGCGTCGTGCAAACGATGCTGCGGCACGATCTTCTTGTTGGCGAAGTCGAGCGTGGCGATCCAACGATCCTTGTTGTCGTTGGCGTGGAACTGCACGGCAACAGCGTCGCCGTTGCGGGCGAAATCGATGCCCGCGATCTGGACAGCACGCGCTTTCGGTTTGTCGTCCGATTTCTTCGGCGACGCCTTTTCGCTGTCGCTCTTCTCACCCGCCTTCGCGTTTTCATCGCGCACGGATTTCAGCGGATCGTCGTGCAATCCGGGCAGCGCATCGAGATCGAGTTTCGTTTGCGTATGCGCGGCGAGATCGAACAGCCAAAGATCTTGCGACGCGGAATCGCCGCGGCCCGCGCGAACGCGTTCGTCCTCGAATTCCTCGTAGCCGGATTCGGTAACGTAACGCGTGAGCTTGCCTTTCTTGCCCTCGTCGTGATTCTTCGGCGCCGTCACCGCCAGCAGCCAATGCGCATCGGGCGATAGCGCGGTATCGACGATGCGAACCTCATCGCCGATCCAGAACGGCTGTTTCGCGCGCGTCGCGTCGGCGCGCTGCATCGCTTCGTTCTGTTCGCGGGTTGCTTTCTTGTCGTCGCGAGTCTTGCGCAGCGTGGAAAAAATCCGCAATTGCGTGTCGCGCAGATCGTCGGCCTTCGGCGGCTCGTTCGGATCTTTTTCGGTTTTGATCTTCGCAACATCGCCCATCACGCCGCTGGCCAGATCGTGCACGTACCACGCGTTCAGCGCGCGAAAACTGAGCAGCCGCCCATCGCCGGAAAACTGCGGTGCGGTTTCTTCCTGCGCCGTTCGCGTGATCTGTCGAAGCGCACCCGCTTTCAGATCGCGTACAAAAATGTCCCCATTGCGCACGAAGGCGGCGCGCGTGTTTTGCGCGTCGCAGACGATCTGTGCGCCATCGGCGTTTGCCATACCCGTTGCATCGACTACGGCGTCATTGCCGCCGTCAAGGTCGACGCGATGCAAATCGCGCAACGGCGAACCCGACCGTTTCATGCGGTAGTAGACGGAACGTCCGTCCACGCTGAAATGCGGCGGCACCGCCGCGCCTTCGAAAGGTTCCGGCAGTTCGATCTGCGTGGAGATCCAGTCCGGATCGGCCATGATTTGTTCCAGCGTGATTTGTGGCGGAGCCGGCGGTGCGGTCTGCGCCGCGGCGGCAGTGGTTATCGACGCAATCGCAATCACGATGGCAATACGGTTCACGGGCAATTCCTTTGAATTCGGCTGCACGCAGAATAGCGGAGGTTGCCCTCGCCGCCAGCGGTCGAAAGTCACGTCTATGGCGGCGGCGCGGCGAATGCGGCACCATCGCGTTCCCCGGCACACGGAAACGCGCATGCCCCTGCCCTGCATCGAAATCGAAACGGCGGCCGAGCCGAAATTCGCGGTCATCTGGCTGCACGGACTCGGCGCGGACGGCCATGATTTCGAGCCTATCGTTCCCGAACTGATCGACAAAAGCTGGCCGGCGATCCGCTTCGTGTTCCCGAACGCGCCGATGCGCCCGATCACGATCAACAACGGAATGGCGATGCGCGCGTGGTACGACATTTCCGGATTGGAAATCGCGCAACGCCAGGACGAAACCGGGATCCGCGATTCCATCCGGTTGCTCGATGAAGTAATCGATCGGGAAGTGGCGCGCGGAATTCCCGGCGAAAATATTTTCCTCGCGGGATTTTCGCAAGGCGGCGCGATCGTGTTGTCGGGCGGGATTCGGTGCAAGACCAAACTGCGCGGCATCATCGCGCTTTCGACGTATCTACCGATCGCCGAAAAAACCGATGCGGAGGCAAGCGCGGCCAACCGCGGCACGCCGATCTTCATGGCGCACGGCATGCTCGATCCGACCATCTCGCACGCGCTCGGCGAGATGAGCCGCGAATACCTCAAGCAGCGCAATTACACCGTCGAGTGGCACGCATATCAGATGGCGCATCAGGTTAGCGCGGAAGAAATCGCCGATCTGAAACGGTGGCTCGGTACACGCCTGCGTTGAAATTCTTCGACGCCATGATCGCGAACGTGACGTCGAGTCCCAAACGCGATGGCGTGGTGCCGCAGCCGAGCTGGCTGCCGGATTTTTGCAGCGCGCAGGTGCTGTTCGCGGTGATGATCGTCGCGGAATTGCTGGTATTCATCATCCTCATCGCGCCCAGCGACGAAACGCGTCCGCTCATTCCGCGGCTGACCACCGCCAGTGTCTTCGTGCAATGGCTCGCGCTCGTCTCGGCCGTTTGCCTGTGCAAATTGCGTCCGCGTCTGGAACGGCTCGCGCCGTGGGCCGGTGTGGCTGTCGCCTACGCGCTGATGCTGTTGGTCACCGTGCTGGGCAGCGCGTTGGTTTTTGCGATCGATGCGCAGCTCGATCTCGGATTGACACTGCCGGCGCAATTCCAGGCGCGATTCGTCTGGCGCAACGCCGCGCTGTGCGCGCTCATCGGGGCGGCGCTGCTGCGCTACTTCTATGTATTCGAACAATGGCGCTCGCGCGTTCGCGCCGAGGCCAAGGCACGCTTCGAAGCGTTGCAGGCGCGCATCCGTCCGCATTTTTTGTTCAACAGCATGAACACGATTGCCAGCCTGATTCCGCAGCGGCCGCAGGAAGCCGAACGCGCTATCGAGGATCTCGCCGATCTGTTTCGCGCGGCGCTCGGCAACGACGATGCGCAAAGCACGCTCGGTGCGGAACTCGATCTGGTGAAGCGTTATCTGGATATCGAAAAACTGCGTCTGGGCGAGCGGCTGCACGTCGAATGGAATGTCGACGCGCTGCCCGCATCGATGCACGTCCCGGCGCTGCTGCTGCAGCCGCTCGTCGAAAACGCGATCTATCACGGCATTCAATCCTTGCCGGATGGCGGCACCGTTTCCATCGACGGCCGGCGCGAAAACGGACGCGTCGAAATCGCCATCCGCAATCCGCGGCCGGGAGAACATGCGCGTATGGGCGGTCGGCACGGCATGGCGCTCGCCAACACGCGGGCGCGTATCGAGTACCATTTCGGACGGCGCGGCGAACTCGACATCGACGCCGGCGCCGACTATTTCGCGTGCACGGTGAAATTGCCCGATGAGAGCGTGGCCCGATGAAAGCGCTGATCGTTGACGACGAACCGCTGGCACGCGAACGCCTGTCGTCGCTGCTGCGCGATGCGGGCGTCGACGTCATCGGCGAAGCCGGCGAAGGACGCGCTGCCGTGGAAACGGTGGCGAAACTTCATCCGGATATCGTACTGCTCGACATCCGCATGCCCGTGATGGACGGCCTGGAAGCCGCGCGGCATATCGCGAATCTGGAATCGCCGCCCGCGATTATTTTTTGCACCGCTTACGACGAACACGCGCTCGCCGCGTTCGAAGCGAGCGCGATCGACTATCTCGTAAAACCGGTCCGGCTCGATCGTTTGCGCACCGCGCTCGAACGCGCGCAACGTTTCGGCGCGACGGCCGTGCAGAAAGTGGAGCAAGCCAGCGGCGAACATCGCGCGCGCAGCCACCTGTGCGCGCGCGTACGCGGCAATCTGGTTTTGGTGCCGGTCGGCGACATCCATTATTTGCTGGCGGAAGACAAATACGTCGTCGTGCACACCGCGAAAGGCGAAGTGCTGATCGAAGAAGCGCTGAAGACATTGGAAAACGAATTCAGCGACCGCTTCGTGCGCATCCATCGCAACTGCCTGGTTGCGCGCGACCGCCTCGCGGGCTTGCTGCGCGGTGCGGACGGGTCGATCCACGTGAAAATTCAAGGCACCGATGCATCGCTGGAAGTGAGCCGGCGCAATCTCCCCGCGCTGCGCAAGCTCGTACGCACGTTGTGAGCTCGATGATCCGCATCGCCACGCGGCAGAGCGCGCTGGCGCTGTGGCAGGCCGAACATGTCGCTGCGCGATTGCGCGCGGCGCACCCCGGCATCCTCATCGAACTTGTTTCCATGACCACGCGCGGCGACCAGATTTCCGACCGTCCGCTGGCGCAGATCGGCGGCAAGGGACTCTTCCTGAAAGAGCTCGAAGTCGCGATGCTGGAGCGCCGCGCCGATATTGCCGTGCACTCGTACAAAGACGTGCCGATGGATCTCGAGCCGGAATTTTCCATCGGCGCCGTGCTCGAACGTGCCGATCCGGCGGATGCATTCGTCTCCGTAAATTTCGCGCGTTTGGACACATTGCCCAAGAATGCGCATGTCGGCACGTCATCGTTGCGTCGGCAGGCACAACTACGTGCCGTGCGGCCCGATTTACGCATCGGCGATTTGCGCGGCAACGTGAACACGCGCTTGGCCAAACTCGACGCCGGCGATTACGACGCGATCATCCTCGCGTGCGCGGGACTGGAACGTCTCGGCTTAAGTTCGCGTATTCGCAACCGCTTGCCGGCACCGGCGTGGTTGCCCGCTGCGGCGCAGGGCGCCATTGCCATCGAATTCTGCACCGGCGACCGGCGCGTTGCCGAGCTGGTCAAGCCGCTGCACGATCTGGAGACCGCGCGTTGCGTCGATGCGGAGCGCGCGATGACGCGTGCCTTGCAAGGCAATTGCGAAGTGCCGATTGCGGCGTTCTGTATCGATACGGATGTGGGGCTGCATTTGGACGGATTGGTCGGCGGCGCGGCGACCGGACATCTCATTCGCGCGAGCGACGACGGTGCGTTTGATGATCCCGAATCGCTCGGGCGGCGCGTCGCGGGACGATTGCTTGAGCTCGGTGCCGGGGATTTATTGCAACATTGAGTGGACCGTTCGTCATTGCGGCGGAAGCCGCAATTCAGTTCTAAAGCTCGTCATTCCGGCGAAAGCCGGAATCCAGCTCCTCGCCCTTAAGCTGTCATTCCGGCGAAAGCCGGAATCCAGTTTCTTGCCTTTGATCTTTTTGTTTTTTGGAAAGACAGGGCTTTCACTCGCCTGCGGCGAGCGAGTCACTTCTTTGCTGGTGCAAAGAAGTAACCAAGAAACACCTTTTAAAAAAACCGCCTAAAGAGGAGCTGCACGTGCAGCGGAAATCCTGCGCAGACCCCGGCTGATGAACTGGGGTAAGAAGATGCTTCGCTATCAAGCAGTTCTGCCCCGCGCTCCGCGCACCAGAAAGACAATTTTGTTTTTGTTTTGAACGCTTTTCGCTCTCCGATGCAGAGCTGCTTGGCGGTGCGGTGAACGGGGGCGTCAAGACATCAGCGCGAGTATTGCGCGCCGGTGTGCTTGACGGTGCAGCTCCTCTTTAGGCGTTCTGTTTTAAAGGTGTTTTTTGGTGACTTTTTGTCACCGGACAAAAAGTTACCCGCTGCAAAGCAGCGGAAGCTTTACAAAAAGACAAAGCTACGAAACCCCCATCAGGCATTCTCAAACCGCGTATAAAAAAGCATCACCACATGCTTCGCCTGCGCGAAAAACAGCCACCGCTCGACAAACAATCCGGCGACCACGCAAACAGACGCCGCGATGGCGCACACCGCAGCGAACGATTGCGATTGAACAACAATACTCGAAATCGCCCCCATCCCCGGCACAACAGCAAGCAACCCCAACGCAATCATCCGCAACCGCGCGCCATGCTTCCGCGCAAGAACAAATCCCATCTCATGCGTCAGATAATTCTCTTCGGTGTGCGGCGCCTCGAACGTGCTCACCTTTCCGAACCGCCCCAGCCCCGTCGCCGTCTCCGGCGTCGACTCGCCGACGTAGCGATCGACAAAACGCCAATACGCGAGCTTGATGGCGAAACTCGCGACCGCCAATACCAGTACGATCCACGGCGCGAACACGGCGATCCGCGAAGATCGCGAATCGATCAGCACCAAGATCATCCAAAACCAACACGAGGCGCTCAACGCTCCGAACAACAAATAGCCCGGCAAAACATAGCCGTTGTGCCACGCGCGAATCGTCTTGAGCGACGTATAGATTCCCGCCGTACACACAACGGTGACGAACGACATCAGCGCCAATGCCGCGCCCACGGAACGCGTTCCGCCGCTCACATCGTGTTTCCAGATCATCCAGAACAGCGCGAGTGCCGGCGCGAACGTCAATATCGACGCCACGCCCTCTCGCGAAAGCCAGGACGATCGCCATTGACCGAACGCACGCCAGGCGCGCTGAGGCTGTGCGAGATGCAGCAGCGACGACAGCAATCCCGCCGCCGCGAAAAACATGCCGACGCCGAGCGCCGTCAGCAAGCCGGCGCGCGATGCACCCATTGCGTTTGCGCAGCACACTACGCCGGCCAGGAACAGCAGTCCGAATCCGCAACCGGATATCACCGTAAAGAAAATGATCGCGAAAGTGGGCCGCATATCGGTCAGCGCGACAACAGCTTGTCCATCCAGCGCAGCAGCGGCGGCGCGGTGGAAAAATCCACTTTTTCTTCTCTCGCCTGGACGCGGCTCGCGTTGGCATCCTTGCGCGGCCGCGGCGGCAGGTATTTGTTGACGGGTTTGTAGCCGGTTTCCGGCATCAAGTCGTAGCCGCCGCGTTCGGCTACCAATTTGGAAATCGGCGAATTCGCATCGCCCAAGTCGCCGAAATGCCGCGCGCGCGTGGGACACGCCATCACGCACGCCGGCTGGCGATCGTATTCCTCGAAGGTTTCGTTGTAGATGCGATCGACGCACAGCGTGCACTTCTGCATCACGCCGCGCGGTTCGCTGAATTCGCGAGCGCCATACGGGCACGCCCACGCGCAAAGCTGACAGCCGATGCATTTGTCTTCGTCGACGAGAACGATGCCGTCTTCGGCGCGTTTGTAGCTTGCGCCGGTCGGACATACCGTCACGCAATCCGGCGTTTCGCAGTGCAGGCATGAGCGCGGGAAATGCACCGTCATCGCCGACGTTTTTTCCGTTCCGGTCACCTCGTAGCTGTGTACGCGATTGAACCAGACGCCCAGCGGATTTTTCTCGTACGCATGCTCGTCTGGCAGCGGTCCGAACTGGCCGCCGTCGTTCCATTCCTTGCATGCCACGGCGCACGCGTGACAACCCACGCACGTATCGAGATCGATCACGAGCCCGAGTTTTTTCGGCGATGGCGGCGGCAACATCGTCATGGCGCGAAAGGCCAGAAGTGCGGAATGAGAATCATCGACAACGCGCAAAACATAAGAATCAGCGGAATGCCGACTTTCATGAAATCTGTGAACTTGTAGCCGCCCGCGCCGTAGACGATCGTGTTTGTCGGATAGCCGACCGGCGTCGCAAACGACGTGGCTGCCGCGAACGCGACGGTGATGACGAACGGCGTGGGACTCGCGTGCATCGCATGCGCGACCGAAATCGCGATCGGCACCATCAGCACCACGGACGGATTGTGTCCCATCATCTCGGTGAGCAACGCGGTGACGAGATATACCATCAGCAGCACCGCGACCGGACCATGGCCGCCCGCGAACGCCATGCCGCCATCGACGATGTGCTGCGCCAATCCCGTCTTGTCGAGCGCGATGCCGAGCGGGAGAATCGCACCGAGCAGCACGATCACTTTCCAATCCATCGATTCGTACACGTCTTCGAAATTGAAACAGCCGGTGAGCGCCATCGCCGCGCAACCGACCAGCGCGCTGGTGACGATCGGCAACGTGTTGGTGCCGGCCAGCACGATGACGCCGATCAGGATCGCGATGGCCAGCGGCGCGCGGCGGCGCGATTCGCGCGTATCGCCGCGCTCGCTCAGCATCACCAGTCCCGATTCGCGGCGCATGTGTTTCGTCGCCGCCTGATCGGCGAGCAGCAACAGTACGTCGCCGACTTGCAGGCGCGCATATTTGAGCTGATCGCGAATGATTTGTCCGCGCCGCTGCACCGCGAGCACCGCTGCATCGTAGTTCCAGCGGAAGTCCACTTCTTCGACGGTCTGTCCTACCATCCGCGTGCCGGGCGCGACTACCGCTTCGGTCATGATGCGTCGATTGTCCGCCGATGGATCGCTGGACGGCGGCAGGTCGAGCGCCGGTGCGATCTCGAGCGCCAGTTGCTGCCTGAATTCATCCATGCGCTCCCAATCGCCGCGGGCGAGCAGCACGTCGCCTTCCTGCAGTTGCTGTTCGCGCGGATCCCACAGATGCTCGTCGCCGCGCAATAATTCGAGAACGTACACGCCATACTTTTCGCCGAGTTTTTGCGCGGCGACCGTCGAGCCGATCATGGCCGAACCCGGCATCACGCGCAGTTCGGTGACGAATTTTCCCAGCTCCAGCGTCTCTTGTTGATGAGTGTCGATGTGCCGCGGCAGCAGCCAGCGTCCGATCAGCATCAGGTAAACGATGCCCACGACGGCGAGAATGGCGCCGACGCGCGTGAAGTCGAATACCGAAAAGCCGGGCATGCCATGCTGGATGGCGATGCTGTTGGTGAGCAGGTTCGACGATGTGCCGAGCAGCGTGCACACGCCGCCCATCTGCGCCGCGTACGACATCGGCAGCAGCACGCGCGCCGGCGACGTGCGCGTGCGCGCGCAAACACTCAGCGTGACCGGAAGAAAGGTCGCGACCAGCGCCGTGTTCTTGATGAAGGCACCGAGCACGCACGTGGTGAGCATGATCGACAACGTCAACAGCCACGGCCGCTCGATGCGCGACAACGCGCGTATCAACGGATCGAGCGCACCGGTGCCGACGAGTCCGCCATTGAGCGCGAACATCGCCGCGACGACAACGGTAGCCTCGTTGCTGAACCCCGACAGCCCTTCGGCCGGCGTGAGGATTCCCAACACCATCAGCACGACGAGCACGAGCACGCCGACGACGTCGAAGCGCAGCTTTTCGCTGACGAACAGCGCCATCGCGCCGATCACGATGAACGCCACCGCCCACGCCTGCCACGTCATGCCGCGGCCTCGTCCGTTTTGTGCACGGATCGGCTGGCCGGATATATTTTTACGCGCAGGTCGAACCACGCAGCCTGGCCGGTCACCGGATCGGCGTTCGCGTAGCGATAGCCGTCCGAACGCGGCGGCATCAGGTCGTCAATCACATGATTGAGCAAAAATCCCTTTGTATACTCGGGTGCGTCGGCAGCGAGTTTCCATGCGCCGCGGCGCTTGCCGATGGCATTCCATGTCCATACCGTCCCCGGCGCGGTGCCTGGGTGCAGACGCGCGGGAACGCGGATGACGCCATGCGCCGATTCGACGCACACTTCTTCGCCGTCGACGATGCCGAACTCAGCCGCCGTTTGCGGATGCACGTAAAGAAAATTGTGCGTCGCGATCTGACGCAGCCACGCGTTCTGCGATCCCCACGAGTGATACATGAACATCGGCCGCTGCGTGATGGCGGCGACAGAAAACCCGTCGTTCGACATGCGCTCGACCGCACCGGCCGATGCATCGCCATACCAAAACGGCAGAGGATCGAAATATTTCTCGACGCGGCTCCGTTCGCTATCCGGCGGCTGATGCTGGCCGTGTCCAAGCGCAGCGAGCCGGAATTTCTGCAGTTTCTCCGAATACAGTTCGAGCACGATCGCATTCGTCGATGCCAGGAATCCCAGCGACTTCGCCCATTCGAGGTAATCGCGGTTGGCCATTTTGTAATAGCGCGCGGATTGCGGCACGTACGCCTGCCAGAAACAATCGTTGGCTTTGTAGAAATCCAGTTGATCCGGATTCGGTTCGCCGATGCCTTCCTTTTCGCCAGCCGCGCCGCGCCATCCCGCGAGCAATCCCACGCCGGGCGCGCGCTCGTGTTCTGTCATGTACTGCGCGAAGCCTCGCGGATACGTTGGCGAACCATCGCCGTTCGCCATGCCCGGCAAATTCAAGCGCGCGCCGAGATCGAGCAGCACGTCCTGGAATGGCCGCACGTCGCGGTCGAGCGGCACGATGGGCTGACGAATCGAGTCGCTTGCGCTGTCGGCGTCGGAAATCGGACGATCGAGCAAGCTGAGGCAATCGTGGCGTTCCAGATAAGTGGTGTCGGGCAATACGAGGTCGGCGAAAGCGACGGTTTCGGACCAGAACGCGTCGGCGTAAATAAAATGTGGAATTGTATACACGCCGGTTTGCGGATCGCGCTGCGCGAGCATGCGGCGCGTCTCGCCGGTGTTCATCGACGAATTCCATCCCATGTTCGCCATGAACAAAAAAAGCGTGTCGATGCGATACGGATCGCCGGCGCAGGCGTTGCGGATCACCGTATGCAACAGGCCGTGCGCGGCGAGTGGGTACTCCCACGAAAATGCTTTGTCGATGCGGCGCGGCGCACCTTCGGCCGTGACGACGAGATCGTCGGGCGAATGGACGTATCCCAGCGGATTTGCATCGAGCGCGCCGTTTTCCTTGCGCGTCCTGCCGGGTTTGATCGCCGGCGGCACGGTTTTCGGAAATGGCGGCTGATAACGAAAACTGCCGGGCGTATCGATGGCGCCGAGCAACATCTGCAGAATGTGCAGCATGCGGCACGTGTGAAATCCGTTCGCGTGTGCGCTGATGCCGCGCATCGCGTGCATCGAGACGGGCCGACCGATCATCTCGGCGTGTTCGCGTCCGTGCGCATCGGTCCATTTCTGCGGCAGACGAATTTCCTGGTTGAACGCGACATCCGCCATTTCCGCAGCGATGCGGCGAATGGTTTCCGCGTCCACGCCGCACGTCGACGAAACGTTCTCCGCTGCATACTCTGCGTCGAGGAAACGCTCAGCCATTAACTGAAACGCCGGCACGGCCTTGCGGCCATCGGGCAGCATGAATTCGCCGGCGACGGCGGGCGCCACGTCTATCGATGAAGCGAGGGCGGGCGTCGACGTCCTTTTGTCCCAGCACAATGGATTCGCAGCGGCGTCGCGCGCGATCAACCCGTCGTCCGCTCCGCCCGGATTGCGCACGACGAGCCAATGCGCATTTGTATACTTGACGAGATAATCGAAGTCGATGCGATCATTGATCAGCAATTCGCGGATCAGCGCACCGACGAAGAGCCCGTCGGTGCCGGGCCGGATGCCGATCCATTCGTCGGCGATCGCGCCATAACCGGTGCGCACCGGATTGACCGCCACGATCTTCGCGCCGCGTGCCTTGAGTTTGCCGAGTCCGAGCTTGATCGGATTGGAATCGTGGTCTTCCGCCACGCCGAACATCAGCAGGTATTTCGTGCGATCCCAATCCGGTTCGCCGAATTCCCAGAACGATCCACCGATCGTGTACATGCCGGCAGCGGCCATGTTTACGGAGCAGAAGCCGCCATGCGCGGCGTAG